>CAJUIE010000138.1 GCA_910586375.1 uncultured Alistipes sp.
GAGTATAACTATGCCGATCGTTCGTTCTGGCGATTGAAGAATGCGTCGCTCTCCTACACGCTGCCTCAGCGTCTGATGCGTAACGCAGGCATTTCGCGCCTGAAGATCGTCCTGAGCGGTCAGAATCTTTTCACCACGTCGAAGCTTGCTTCCAGGGCGATCGATCCCGAAATGGGTTCGATGACCGTGTTGCCGCCCATGCGGGTTGTCAACTTGGGTGTGAAAATAGATTTTTAACAGCCAAATTGCAAAAACGTTATGAAAATCATGAAACATACGATCTTGTTCCTTTCTGCGGTGCTGATGCTTGCCAGCGCCGGTTGCGTGAAGGACATGGACATGCAGCTCGACGACCGCATTCCCAACGAACGGGCCACCTACGAGCAGCTGGCCCGGGCTTACGACCATCTGCGTTCGGCCTTCTATGCCCCGGCTGCCACGAGTTGCAGCAGCGGCTTTACAGCCGGCGGTTACATGTTGGCCGGATACTGCGACGAAGCGCAGGAGGTTTATCGGAATTCGCCCGTCCATAGCTATTACAATGGACTTGTCTTTTCGTCGGACATGCCGCTTTGGCGAACCGATGAGAACGGCGGAACCGATCGTTGGTCAGGTCTCTTCAATTGCATTTACGCCTGCAATTCGGCAATCACCTTTTTGGAGGATCCCTCTCTGGAGACCGATTACGAAGAGACGCAGCGAACGACGATGATAGCCCAATTTTATGCGCTGCGGGGTTATGCTTACCTGCAACTGATCAAGCGCTATGGCGGTGTGCCCATTATCGACCACATCATTGGCCGTGGGGAGGATTATTCGAAGTACAAACGGGGTAGCTTTGCCCAGTGTGTCGACTTCATCATCGAGAGCTGCGACCGGGCTATGGAGGTTGACAGCGCGCTGCCCTGGTTTGCGGGGTCGCAGTCGCTCTTGCCGCAGCTGAGCCGTTTCGCGCTCTGTGCCGTGAAGTCTGAAGCGGCACTTTATGCCGCCAGTCCGCTCTGGGCCGACGATTATGCCGGGACGGAGCCTTACACCTGGGAGCGTGCGGCCCGGATTACCAAGGAGATGCTCGACCTCTGCATCGGTCACGGTGCAGCTCTGGTCGATGCCTCTTCGGCTTTCCCGGTGGAGAGCTCTTTCGGTCAGAACCCTTATGAGAAGTATTTCCTGGCAGCTTATCCTTCGGGAGCTTCGTGGGATACCGAAACGCTTTATCAGCCTTATAATTACGGTTGGATGCAGAGTGTGGTGTGGCAGTGGTCCGGTCTGCCGATTGACGTAGGCCAGTATTCGGCCGGGGCGTGTCCCACGCAGCAGCTGGTCGATGCCTATGATGTCGTGAGTGCCGATGGCTCGCAGGCTGAGCCGTTACTCGATCTGACTAATCCTTATAATGCCGATGGTTCGCCCAATTTTAACCAGGCTGCGTTGGCCCTGGGCTATGTGGACTGCACGGCCAAAATGTATGAAAACCGCGATCCGCGTTTCTATGCGACGATTTATTACGACGGTGTGACGTTCGACCACGAGAGCGTCGGGGAGGGGCAGTTCGAAGTGCAGACCTACGTCGGCGGCAATTGTGCACTCAGCCTGTCGCCTGCTAACCGCCGTAATACCTGCACGGGTTATTATCTGCGTAAGTTCTCCAACCCGGGTTCGGGTGCCGATGCAGGCAACAAGTGCGGTTATATGCGTGTTTTCCGTCTGGCGGAGCTTTACCTCAACTTCGCTGAAGCGGCCTCGATGGCCGGTGATGCCGATACGAGTTATCCTGCTACCGTGGTTATGGAAGCCGATGCGAATGATCCCGACGGTGAGTTGCAGCCGGTAACTTATGGGGTTGCTATGTCCGCTCGCGAGGCGGTCGATGCTGTCCGTGCCCGCGTCGGCATGCCGGGTATCGACGATATGGGCGATGCGTTCCAGTTGCGACTGCGCAACGAGCGGCGTGTGGAGCTGGCCTTTGAAGAGCACCGGTTCTTCGACGTGCGCCGCTGGCAGAAGCCCGATGGCGATCTTTCGGCGACCGACCGTCTGGTCTCGGGCATGCGTATCACTAAGGAGGGCGAGACGAAGAGCTACGAGCGTTTCAACTACGAGCGTAAAAGTTACGCCAACAAGTATCTGAAGCTCCCCATCGACATCGATGAAGTCCGCAAGATGTTGCATCATTCGGGCGAGAACTGGCAGAATCCTGGCTGGAACTGATCCGGAGCGCGGCTGCATTTGGGCAGAAGAGCAAAAAAACCGAAAACTTCAAATAACCTGAAACTATGAAAAAAACTTTGAAACTTTGGTCCATGACCTTCATAGCCGGGGCTCTGTTCGCGGCGTGTACCACGGGTGATGACGACCCGAATGGTGGCAATAATGGGGGGGGGAGCAAGGGCTTTCCTACCGATGTGGTAGTCGACGAACCCCTTTTCGGAGGTACGGTCAAAGCCGGATATGCCGGTGTGGTCGAGATCACGGGCGAGGGCTTCGATCCCGATTTCGACTACGTGAAGTTCGGCTGGGAGGAGAACGGCAAGATCGTTTATTCGGTCGAGCTTTCACCTGCCTTTGTTCTGGTCAAACGTTCGCGCATCACTTTGGGTGTACATGTGGACGATCAGGTGGTTGGCAAGACCGTGAAGGTTTACCTCGATCGGATTGGTTACGATCCTATGCCGCTCACTGACGAGATCGATTTTGTGTTGCCCGAGGTCTCGGAGGGTTATATTCCCGATGCGGGTTTTCGTGCGACGCTCATGTCGATGCACCCACAGGAGGGTAACGCCGAAACCGGTGTTGCTCCCATGTTCAACGATTACGGGCTTATTCCGCCAGCTCTGGCTGCGACAGCTGAGACGATCAATCTGTATTGCTCGAAGGCTGAATCGCTTGAGGGGCTGGAACTGTTCACCCATTTGAAGCGAATCATCGCTCACGACATGGCGAGCATTAAGGTTGTCGATTTTTCGAAACTCAAGACCGACCAGTACCTTTTCATTACGATGGAGCGCGGACATGCGGTCGAGAAGATCATCGCCGGGCCGACTATCAGCCGTCTGGACTGCTATGACTGCGACAAACTCACCGAAATTGATCTGCACCTCAACAAGTGGATGCACAACTTGCAATGTTTTTCCAATAAGGCTGGTACTTACCTGCCGATCAAGAAGTGTGACCTGCGTCGCGAGCGTGTCGGCGAGTTCCGGGACAAGGAGGATGCCGCAGGGGCCAAATACTGCGACGGCGACGGTCAGTATACGGTGCTGGAGTCGGGCGCACGCCTCGAACTGCCCGACGGGTGCCATATTCTGGTGGATTACGAGTACGTTTCGTCCGACAAACGTGGTTTGGGTAATAGTTCCAACTATGGCGCCGTTCTCGATGCCTGGAAACGGGGTGCGAAGATCGATGTTTATTCGTCGAAGAACATCGAGAAGTTCCTCGGCACGGTACCCATGTATGCCGACGATCCTGCGGCTCTGACGCCTGCGGGGAAGGAGAATGGCTGGGTGCCCGATGAAGTGGAGTAGCAGGGCCGGGAGGACCGAATTTTAAGAGAGTATGAACCTTTTTATATTTTAGCGATTATGAAAAAATCAATGAAACTTTTAGCCATGACCCTCATGGCAGGTGCGATGTGCGCAGCTTGTGGCGGCGACGATGACACCAACAAGGGGGGGGAAAATAACGGTGGCGGCAGCGCTGGTTATCCGACCGACGTTCAGATCGACGAATTGATCTCGGGCCCGGTCAAAGCCGGTTTCTCCGATGCGATCACGGTGCAGGGCAGCGGTTTCAGCGCCGATATGGACTACCTGATGTTCGGTTATGAGCAGGATGGCAAGATTGTTTACAAGGACATTCCTACGGGTGGTTACGAGATGCGTTCGACGCGTGTGGTGTGTGGCCTGCCTCTCGATCTGGTTTCGGAGGGGTTGGTTGTCAAGATTTATCTTGACCGCATCGGTTATGACAAGATGCCCATTACGGACGAACTGACGGTGAAAATGCCCGATGTTTCGGAGGGCTACATTCCCGATCCGGCTTTCCGTGCTGTACTGGCCGATGCTAAGCGTCATCCCGGTTATGCGCCTTTGTTCAACGCTTTGGGCTTGCTCGACGTTACTGCTGCCAAGACGGCGAAGAGCGGTTCGACCACTCAGTTCGAACTTGAGTTGGCAGGTTGTTCGGCCACTTCGTTCGAGGGCATCGAACTCTTCGAGGGGGTAAGTGGTCTGGTTGCCGCCTGGGATACGCCCAATGTGAAGGAGATCGACCTGTCGAAGTGGCAGGCCCGTGGCTTTGAGTGGCTGTGCGATCGTGCTAATAGTCTGGAGAAATTCGTCGGTGCTCCCTATTGCCGTCGTATCAAACTGAACGATTGCCCGAAACTGACCCATGTCGATGTACATAATTGTCTTTGGCTCAGCTGGCTTGACTTCAGTGGCCGGGAGCAGAACAAGTTTGAATCGTCGGTGACTTATGCCGATATCCGCAAGAACGGCACGAAAAACCATGCCGATAGGCCCGAGGACGATGACCACTATATGAG
>CAJUIE010000139.1 GCA_910586375.1 uncultured Alistipes sp.
CACGCCGATGGTACTGCGGTTATCCCGTGGGAGAGTAGGTAGCCGCCTCTTCAAGGTCGATCCGATATTGGGTCGACCTTTTTTTGTGTTCGTGCGGTTTGGGTGGTGCGCGCCTCAGAGCGGGCGCCTGCCTCTTTGGGCGGGAGTGTCGATCGACTGCCCGGATTTGTTTTCGGGCACGGGCCGAAGCATCGCGGATGCGCTGCTGGTTCTACGAAAAACGCTACGTGCAGCGACCGGCTGCGGAGGTTCGCCTGACTTGTGGTTGGAATTTGCATTCGGGCAGAAGCCTGCGGAGAGTACGCGCGATAGCGCGGGCCTCCGCGGGGCGAAGGCTTCGGCCCGCCAGTCTGTCGACTGTCATTGTCGCAAAAATTCCAGCGCAGTCGGGCAAGCCGGAGCCACCCACTTTGTCATTCTGAGCGCAAGCGAAGAATCTATCTGTTGTCGCGATACAGAAAAAGCCTCAAAATATCAAAGGCGGGAAGAGCCTCAGAATGACAGTCTTCAGGCCGACCGGCCGTAGCTTTCACCCCGTGCAGGCTAGCAATTCTTGTGTTGCCATTCGCTGGCTACATTTGTGAATAGCCGTAAAAAAGATTCTTCGTCGTGTTGCGCCCTCCTCTGAATGACATCCTTTTGTTTGTTTTCGGCGCAGCTGATGCGGGCGGGATCTTCTGCCTCGTGGAGGCCCACACGATGTGGGGTCCGTTCGCGAGCGTCAGTTCCGCCTTAGGGAGGCCCTACAGTCGCTCCGCAGTCTTCGGACCGCGTAAATTATCCTTTTGAGTATTAGCGGGCGGAAGTATGGGCATAATAGTCTGCTCACAGCCTTTGTTTGAAGAGTCAAGGGGGCGGGTGTGCGGGAGCCAGAGAGGTCTATTGCCGGGTAGTTGAACTACTCGGTTTTTTTATGCGTTAGAGGGGGTATTTACTCAAGATCGGCTGAGGAGGGAGAAGGGACGGATAGCCGTCGAGAGAGGGCCTGAGGAGGTAATGGGGGGGGCTACCGGAATAGGGGGAGTTGCTGTTATGGGGGCTTGGCGCTGTTTGTAGGGGTTCGGAATAAAATAACACCGCCCGGCTAAAGCCGAGCGGTGCTCCCTAAGGGTGTACAGTTGCGTCATCATGCCGGATTTAATCCGGCAGCCTTTTAAAACATTGCAAAGATAAGAAAAATTTTTTTCTTTTATTGTTTTGAGAGCAAAAAATATGAAGAAAAAAAATATTTTTTTTGATGTTTGCCTTGTAAGTGTTTGGTACAGTATATTTTAACTCGGCGGAGGCTCCTGCTATTATTCGTTATTTCGCGATTTCTTGTTATATTTGTCGCTAATTGATTGCATTCACGGTGCAAATATAAGTCAAATATTAGTATTATCCTAATTTTTGCTAATAAAAAATACAATTATTTTTTATGTTCGTTAATTTGAAGGCATTTAGGAGGGATAATAATTTGACCCAAGGAGAACTTGCTGCATTTTTAGAGTGCACACAGAGCTTTATATCGCAAATGGAGCACGGGATTAGCCCCATGCCTCCGGAGGTAATTAGGAAAATATTAGCCCATGGAAAATGGGATACCACGAGCCTCGAAGGGGTGGGGATTTCTATTTCGTCCTCTATGGATGGGGCCATGGAAAATAAATCCGACAATATAGAAATAGGTACTTTGTTGTCTGTTGCGGTCCAGCAGCAGAGCAAGCTGTTAGCACAACAGAGTGAAGCGTTGGCGCGGCATGGCGAGGAGCTTCGGAAGCAGGGGGAGCGTCTCGACCGCATCCTCGATATGGTTTCCCAGCGCGAAAAAGCTGCGTTTCCCCGTGTATCTCAAGCAGATCCTTCTTCAACTTCTCCGCGTGTTAAGGAATTAATAGTTCGTAATTTATAATTCTAATAGGCGCTAATATGTATCTCTTGGCGTTTCCGAATAGTAAATACAGCTCTTAAACGTAAGGTGATGAAACACGGTTTTCTTTGGGCGTTTGTCCTGCTCTTTGTTGGTTGTTCTGCAACTGACGAAGCCGCAGACGGATCGGTCAAAACCCGCACCGTTTATTTTATAAGGCAATTTTTGAGAAAACCGGCCAGCATATAGATATATGGTTGTTGGAGAAGGGACATTTTGGAATATGTCCACGAATCTATCCCAGCTGTCTGTTGACTTACAGATGACGAACTTGGGGTATGTGCCAAGTATAGGGCGCTCTGGCACGCAAAAAACACCGCGTTAACGGTTGTTGTTATTTGTTAAGGAATAAGGATATTATAGTGTTCTTATTTTCATATTTTTAAGTAGTTTTTGTATCTTTGTTATACAAAACCAACCGAAAACAATACATGGGACAATCTTCTGTGCGCGATTTGCAAGATGTTGTGATTCGCTTTTCAGGCGATTCGGGCGACGGCATGCAGCTTACGGGCACGCTCTTCTCTGACACCTCGGCATTGATGGGCAACGGCATTTCGACCTTCCCCGACTATCCTGCCGAAATTCGTGCTCCGCAGGGTACGGTTGCCGGTGTCTCGGGCTTTCAGGTACACTTCGGCTGTTGCCGGGAGTTGAATCCGGGTGATTATTGCGATGTACTGGTGGCCATGAACCCTGCCGCACTCAAAGCCAATTGCAAATGGCTCAAACCTGGGGCTACGGTTATTCTTGATGGTGATTCACTCTCCGAGGAGCACATCCGCAAGGCCGGATTCGCCACACTTGACCCGCTGGCTGAGCTCAAGCTGGACGAATATAACATCGTGACGCCCGACATTACGTCGATGACTCGCGAGGCACTTAAGGAAACGGGCCTCGACAACAAGGCTGTTGTCAAGTGCAAGAACATGTTCGCGCTGGGTATTTGTTTCTGGCTTTTCGACCGGCCGGAAGAGCACGCTTATAAATATCTCGACAGTAAGTTTGCCAAGAAAAACCCTGCTGTGGCCGAGGCGAATAAGCTGGCTATCAAGGCGGGTTATAATTATGCGGCCAACACCCACCAGTTCGCCAACAACTACCGCGTGGCGCCGGCCCAGCTCGAAAAAGGCACCTACCGCTCCATCAACGGCAACGTAGCCACGGCATGGGGTCTCTGCGCCGCAGCTGAAAAAACCGGGCTGCCGCTCTTCTGCGGCTCCTATCCCATCACGCCGGCGACCGTGATTCTCGAAGAACTGGCCAAGCGCAAGGACCTGGGGGTGAAGACCGTGCAGGCCGAAGACGAAATCGCGGGCATCTGCACCGCTATCGGCGCCGCATTCGCCGGCAATTTCGCCGTGACGACCACTTCCGGCCCCGGTCTTTCGCTCAAGAGCGAAGCGCTGGGCCTGGCCGTCATGACCGAGCTGCCACTGGTGGTGGTCGACGTGCAGCGCGGCGGTCCCTCGACGGGTCTGCCGACCAAAACCGAGCAGAGCGACCTTCAGCAAGCTTTGTATGGCCGTAACGGCGAGTGTCCCGTGGCCGTGGTCGCCGCCTCGTCGCCCAGCGATTGTTTCCACTTTGCATTCGAAGCCGGCCGCATCGCTATGGAGCACATGACGCCCGTGGTGCTGCTCACTGACGGATTTATAGCCAACGGCTCGGAGCCCTGGCGCATCCCGCAGATGAAGGACTATCCCGCCATCTGCCCGCCCATCGTCGACCGGGCACCCGAAGGCGGGTTTATGCCTTACGTGCGCAACGAGAAACTGGCCCGTGGCTGGGCGTTCCCTGGCAAAACGGGCTTGGAACACCGGGTGGGCGGTCTGGAGAAGGATTGCGTAAGAGGGTGCATTTCGCACGATGCGGCCAACCACCAGAAGATGGTGCGGACACGTGCGGAAAAAGTGGCGAAGATCGCCCAATACATTCCTGAGCAGCAGGTTTACGGCGATGTAGAGGGCGACCTGTTAGTGGTGGGTTGGGGCGGCACGCGCGGTCACCTTCAGAACGCCGTCGACGAGATGCGCCGCGAGGGTAAACGCGTATCGCTCTGCCACTTTAACTACATTAACCCGCTGCCGCGCGGTGTGCGTGACATCTTCGCGAAGTTCCGCCGCATCGTGGTTTGCGAACTCAACGAAGGACAGTTCGCCGCCTACCTGCGCCAGAACCTGCAGGAATTCCGCTACGAGCAGCTCAACAAGTGCGAGGGGCAGCCGTTTACGGTGGTCGAGCTGAAACAGAAATTCGAAACCTTATTGAAGTAAAAGCAATGGCAGACTACAAATATACCCCTGCGGATTTCAAGAGCGATCAGGAAGTGCGCTGGTGTCCGGGCTGCGGCGACCACGCCATACTCAATGCCGTGCAGCGCGCCCTGCCTGAGGTGGCCGATAAGACTGATACGCCCCACAACCTCTTTACGTTCGTCTCGGGCATCGGCTGTTCGTCGCGCTTCATCTACTACATGAAGACCTTCGGTTTCCACTCGGTCCACGGTCGCGCCAACGCCGTGGCCACGGGCGTCAAGGTGGCCAATCCGCGGCTCAACGTGTGGGTCACGACCGGCGACGGCGACTCGCTGGCCA
>CAJUIE010000140.1 GCA_910586375.1 uncultured Alistipes sp.
AGTTATACGCTCGGTCGCTCGGTGCGTCGTTTCGCCGAGCTGAACGACGGTCTCCCTTTTCCGGCCAAGCAGGACCGTCGTCACAACTTTTCGCTGGCTTTGACCTGGAGCCCGACGCCGCGCTGGGATGCCAGCGCCGTATTCGTTTATACGTCGGGTGCTGCCTACACTTCGCCGACGAGCTATTACACCGCAGGGGGCATGTTTGTTCGCGGTCACGGCACTTATAACGGCTCCCGACTGCCCGCTTATCATCGTCTCGACCTTTCGGTAACCCGCTGGCTGGGCCATGGCGACGACCATCGCCACGGTCTGAACCTCTCGGTTTATAACTGTTATTCGCGCAAGAACCCCTTCTACATTTCGTGGCCGATCTATTTTCAGGAGAAGACACAGGAGTTGCATACTTCGCGCCGCAAACACTACCTCTACGGCATATTGCCCTCCGTGAGCTGGATATTCCGATTCTGACGTTATGAAACGACTCCTTCGTACCTTATTTTTTGTCGCGCTTCTGTTGCTTGGCGGCTGCCTGGGCAAGGTCCGCACCGACGATGCCTATCGTCAGGAACTCATTGTCGAGGGCCGCATCGAAGCGGGCGGCCGGGCTGAGGTGGTGTTGACGACCAACCTTGCAGCCATGGGCGAAATAACCCAGGAGATGCTCGAAGAGGCGGTCGTCCGCTGGGCGAAGGTGACAGTAGCCAGCGACGACGAAACCGAGGTGCTGACGGGTTATCGCACCGACGATTATATGCCCGGATTCGTTTATCGCAGCAACCGCATCTTGGGGCGTGCAGGGGGGAGTTATCGCCTGACGGTCGAGTATTCGGGGCTGACGCTTACGGCTGAAACTACCATTCCTGCCTCTGTGGCGCTTGATGCCGTGGAGTGCGTGCCGGTCGACGGGGATCATTATATGATCCAGGCTCGTTTTCGCGATCCCGTGCAGAAGAACGCTTATCTGTTCGAGTGCCGCACGGCGGAGGAGGGCTTTTTCCGCCCGGCGCTGCTGGGTGTGGTCGACGATACGCTTTTCCCGGACCATGTGGCCGACATTACGGTCAATCGTCCGCTCGATTATGTGCATATCGGCGACTATTCGCAATATTTCCACCGCGACGAAGAGGTCGTCGTGCGTTTCAGTGCAATGGGCGAGTTCGGTTATCATTTCTGGAGCCTTTTCGAGGATGAGGTGCTCAACGCCATGAATCCCATATTTCCGTCTACGGTCAACCTGCCTTCGAATATCGGGGGCGGCGGCCGGGGTATCTGGTGCGGTTATGCCAGCCGTTATTACCGGGTTGCCTGGCCCCAACGGTGAATGACCGGGCGGAAATCGGAGTTTCCGTTGGCAAAGAGTCCTTTTTTTCGTATCTTCGGGGTCTCGAATGTGTGGTCATGCGTTATTTTCTTGAACTCCGATACGACGGTGGCGCTTATTGCGGCTGGCAACGGCAGCCTGCCCAGCCCTCGGTGCAGCAGACGCTGGAGCAGCGGCTTTCAACTCTGTTGCGCGAGCCGGTTGAAGTGACTGGCGCCGGACGTACCGATACGGGGGTTAACGCCTCTTATTATGTGGCGCATTTCGATGTCGTGCAGCCGGTCGACGATCCACAGCATGTGCTCCGTAAACTCAATTTCATGCTACCTGGCGACATCGCCGTCGACTCCCTGACGCCGGTTGGGGCTGAAGCACACGCCCGATTCAGTGCCCGGGAGCGGGAGTATCGTTATTTTATCGAGCCGCATAAGAATCCTTTCTCACGCCATGCTTCGTGGCAGTATTACGTGCCGTTGGATGTCGACCGGATGAACGACGCAGCAGCTGTGCTGCGGGAGTACGACGATTTCACCTCTTTCGCCAAGCTCAATTCCAACAACAGGACTAACATTTGCCGCATCATGCAGGCGGTCTGGAGGGCCGATGATGCGGGTGTGCTGAGCTTCACGATCCGGGCCGACCGTTTTCTGCGCAATATGGTGAGGGCCCTCGTCGGCACGTTGGTCGATGTTGGCCGGGGGCGTTATACGCCCGAGGAGTTCCGCGACATTGTTATAAGCCGCGACCTTTCGCGATCGAGTGCCGGTGCCCCGGCCCAGGGGTTGTTTCTCTCCGACGTCCGCTACCCTGCCGATGTTTTCGTGCGCCGAACATTCCGCAACATGCTGTTTTGAGGAGCGCGCCGATCGTGCGGTTCGGAGAAAGATCGTGTCGATTGGGGCGAAAACTTCGAACATTCGGTGTGCTAAAAATAAAAAAAGCAGAAGCATCATGCTTCTGCTTTTTGTTGGGGATGTCGGGAGGATAATCCGTTATTCAACCTCTGCCGGATCGACGATCTCGTGGGTTCGGATATTGACGATGAACGTTTCGGGTTCTTCACCGCTGCGCGTCGTTGCCAGCCGTACTTTAACGAGGTTTTTGCTCAAGGTTTCGTATTCGCGGATTTCGCCCTTGAAAACCCCCATTTTCACCAATGTACGTTTACTTGTATCCGAGACCCAGAACGTTTGGTCGTCCTCCCGGTAAATACGTTCAGGATTCGTGAACGAGAACCCTTTCACGCTCTTGATAGCATTCACCCACTCTTTTTGTTCGTAGTCGTAGATATTGATGGCGTTGTTGCTGCCTGTGGCGTACATGCGTTCGTCGCTCGTCGCAAAGGTCTTGGGATTGAACACCAGAGTCCAGGTCAGTTCGTCGATGTCGATGTTAGTGCCGTTCGTAAAACTATCGTTGATTAGCGCGGGGTCCAGCACCCGGATCGACTTGGCATTGTAGCCCGTCAGCAGGATGTGTCCCTCCTGGTCGGGTTCCATGTAGTGAGCTGCAAAACCGTTGTTCGACGTGTCGCCCGCTCCGGGGCCGGTCTCTTTGTAGAAGTTGATTTTCTGGTAGTTTTCCGGTGTGACGTCCGATTCCTTGTAGACCCTGACTTTGCCATTTTTGTTGCGGGCGAAGATCAACCCATCCTTTATGGTCATCGCCTGGGCCTGGAATACGGGGCCTCCCCAGTTGCCGTTGCCGATGCAGGAGTAGTATTCCATGTCCGGAAGCGAAAATACATGGATCAGCGATTGCTGTTCGGCCACATAGAGCCGTTCGTCCGTCGCCACGATCGCGTTGATGCTGCTCGTGAAGTTCTTCTCCGCATCGTTGAACTGCCAGGTCTTGATGGTCGTCAGCGGGCGTTTGTCTTTCTTCGAGAAGAGAATCAGGCTGTGGCCTGCGGCACCGATGTTGGCAACGAAGAGCGTGTCGCCGCGGTCGGCTACCGCATAGGGTTTGAAATCAGCCGCCGCCGCCAATCCCAGCGTTTCGTAGTTGATCGTATGGAGGGCTTCGTAGGTGTAGTACCAATAGCTGGTGTAGTTATCCGGCAGCTTGTTGTCGACGCTACCCCCCCCCTCATCCGTCTCATCGGCATCGATCGGGACAAGGTAGGTTTTTTCGACACATCGTACGCTCATCATTGCGCAGACGATCAGGAACAGATATGTGAATGTATGTTTCATCTTTTCGGAGAATTAGTTGAGTTGGCTCAGCGGAATGGCATAGAGGCACAGTCCTTTTACACGGTCGATGATGAAAAGCGTGTTGCGGCGGATCAGACACTTGGCCGGGTTGTTCAGCGTGATGTCGCCAATGGTGGTGTAGTCCTTGATGACTTTTCCGGTTTCGGGGTCTATTTCACAGAATTTCTGATGAGTCTGCCCTCCGTCAAAGGAGACGAACAAACGGCCGTCGGAGCTCCAGGCAGCACCCAGCGGGCTGAACTCGAAAACCAGTTCCTTGCCCGTGTTCAGCTTGCAGGCCCTCAGGTGTTCGGGGTTCATCTGAACCAATCGTTTCGCGTAATAGTCGACCGCATATACGTTGCCTGCGTAGTCGGCAGTCATGGCGTTGTTGCTGTGTGCTCCCAAATTGTTGCTCGAGGCTATGTAGCCGTGGGCAAGGTCGTGTTCCGGGAAAGCGCGCACAATACCCCGGTATGCGTAGAGTGTACCTTTGGTCGCAGCCAGACCTACGGCGTCGAATCCGAGTCCCGGCGTGGCGGTGCACTCGTAGGTCTCGGCATCAAACACGAAAAGTTTGTTGTGGCTTCCCGCCAGATAGATCTTGTCGTGCGTGCGGATGATGTCGACCGGCGTTCCGATGGTCTGTTCGTTGCCGTTCGGCAGGGTCCATTTGGTAAACTGCTTTTCGTGCACGGGTTTTCCCGTCGACAAATCGTAGACGTCCCACGTGAAATTCCCCGAGCGGATGTCGTTCGTTACGTACATCTTGTCGCCGTATACATAGACGCTTCGCGGCATGTAGTTCCGCTCTTCCACGCCTGCGTCGTTGTAGTCAAGTCTGAACGAGAGTGCAGGTGCATT
>CAJUIE010000141.1 GCA_910586375.1 uncultured Alistipes sp.
GAATCTGACGGCGCGTGGCGATGTTCTTGTCCTTGTTGGCTGCCGAAGCCTTGACCTTTTCGACGATCGTGCCGGCCTTGTAGGCCTCGGTGTAACCTCCTTTTTCCTCGATCTCGAGGAAGAGTTTCCACGCTTCGGTGGCGATCGATTGGGTGAGGTTCTCGATGTAGTACGAACCGCCGGCCGGGTCGACCACCTGGTCGAAATGCGACTCGTGCTTGAGCAGCAGCTCGACGTTGCGGGCGATGCGCTTTGCAAACTCCGTGGGAGCCTCGAACGCACGGTCGAAAGGCGTGACCTCCAGCGAGTGAACCCCGCCGATGGCGGCCGACATGGCCTCGGTCGTACCGCGCAGCATGTTGACATAAGGGTCGTAGACCGACTGGTTCCAGCGCGAAGTCTCAGCGTGGATCATCATCTTGCCGGCGCAGTTTTTCTCGGGGTTGTAGCCCTTGACGATGTTGGCCCACAGCATGCGGGCGGCGCGCAACTTGGCGATTTCAAGGAAGTAGTTGGAGGTGACGGAGAACGAGAAGCGCAGCTTGCGTGCAGCCTCGTCGATCGTTAGTCCGGCCTCCATCAGACGCACGAGGTAGTCGTGACCGGCCGAGAGGGCGAAAGCCAGCTCCTCGACGATCGTCGAACCTGAGTTGCCGAAGATCTGCGCCGAGACGCTGACGATGCGGATGTGCTTGTACTCCTTGGTTTTGCGCACGAGGTCAGCGATGCGGGCGAAGCACTCCTTGCCGTCGGGCGAGCAGAAGTCGCCTTTTGACGTAAGGCCTTTGACCAGGGGATCGATGCAGAACATAACGTGCACATCCTCCTTGGCGATACCCTCTTTTTCGATCTTTGCGAGTACGAGGTCGGCCAGGGCACCCATTTTTTCACCGCAGAACACGAGATCGACGGCGGGCATGTGGATTTCGTGCAGCAGCACGTCGAGGTCCGCCGCCGTGAAGTCGGCCTTGGTAATGTGGAAACCGAGCGAATCGACGCCCGAACCCAGGAGCTTCAACGCTTCGGCGTTGGCAGCGGCCGGATCGGCGACCGTCACGGTCTGGTGGATGCGCCAGCGGTTGTGAGCATGTGTTCCGCGCACATAGGGAAATTCGCCGGCCTGCGAGCCCAGGAAGTGCAGATCTTCCAGATTCTCGGCACGGTAGTAGGGCCTCACGTTGAAGCCTTCGCCCGTGCGCCACACGAGTTTACGCTCGTAATCCGCTCCTTTCAGGTCGGCCGTAATCACCTCTTCCCATTGGTCAGTCTGGACCGGAGGAAATTCGGCGAACAGCTTTTCAGGATGGGTATTTGCCATAACTATTTAGTGATTTAGTAAGTGTTTTCCGAAAAACGCACGTAAAGTTATAAAAAAATAAGGATTGCACCAAGAAATTCCCTGTGCGATTGTGTATTTCCGATTCGGAATTTTTATTTGTGCAGCTTGTTTTCCGGGAGCTGGAGCCGTTGCCCCCCCCCTCTCTTATTCCTGCACGCAGCGAACGGGGAAACCGCCTGCACGGTTGCTGCCGCCTTCGGGATGTATGAGGCTCTTGATAAAGCCAATATCCGACCCGCTATCGCCCGATGCCGAGCCAGGTGCACTGCTCCAGGAATAACCGTCCGAGCCCACGCTGCCCACGCTGCCGGAATAACTGGCGCGGCCACCCGAAGCGGGGGTGTGTCGTTGTGGTTGTTTAGTTGAATTTTATGTCGAAATAGCCTGAAAAAATCGTTTGAATGCAAAAGATGATTTTTTGCGATTTCTGTGAAAATTTCGGTTTGTTTTCGGAAAAATGGGGTAAAAAATCGGGCTTAGTGTGAAAAAATAGAGCTGTTTTCTCAAAAAACTGTTGTAAAAATTGCATTTTTTCTGAAAAAGACGATTTTTGTGTGAACGACGTAAAGAGAAAATTTTTACCTTTGCAGTCGGGCGGAAACTCCCGGATGATCGGCCGGAAAACGCCTTGAAAATTGCACCCCAAAAAGAGAAAAATCATGTCATTGCTCAGGTTCAAGATGGTTGATGCGGCCATCAATCATACGGCCGTCGATGTGACGGTGCCCGAAGGTCGTCCTTCGGACTATTTCGGCGAGAAGGTTTTCGGGCGTGCTGCCATGCGCAAGTACCTAAACAAGAAGATTTACGAGGCGTTGGTCGATACGATGGAGACCGGCACGCCTCTTTCGCGTGAGGTTGCAGACGGCGTGGCGGCGGGCATGAGGCAATGGGCTCTGGAGCATGGCGCCGACCATTATACGCACTGGTTTCAACCCCTTACGGGCGGCACGGCCGAGAAACACGACGCTTTTGCCGAGCCGGACGGATGCGGTGGCGTGCTCGAGGAGTTTGCGGGTAAGCTGCTCGTGCAGCAGGAGCCCGATGCGTCGTCGTTTCCCAGCGGAGGCATCCGCAATACGTTCGAGGCCCGCGGCTATTCGGCCTGGGATCCTGCTTCGCCGGCTTTTATCGTCGGCACGACGCTTTGTATTCCGACGGTCTTCATTGCTTATACAGGTGAGGCGCTTGATTATAAGGTGCCTCTTTTGAGATCCATTTCGGCGGTTGACAAGGCCGCGACGGAGGTGTGCCGGTATTTCGATAAGAACGTGACCAGGGTCTTCAGTTATCTGGGCTGGGAGCAGGAGTATTTCCTCGTTGACGAGAGCTTGTGGGCCGTGCGGCCCGATCTGATGCTTACGGGCCGTACCCTCATGGGACACGAATCGGCCAAGAATCAGCAGCTCGAGGATCACTATTTCGGAGCCATTCCCACCCGGGTGATGGCCTTCATGAAGGAGCTCGAATACGAGTGTCTGAAGTTGGGAATCCCCGTTAAGACGCGCCATAATGAAGTGGCACCCAATCAGTTCGAGCTGGCGCCTGTTTATGAGGAGGCCAATCTGGCCAACGACCACAACCAGCTGTTGATGACCATCATGGACCAGATTGCGCGGCGCCATCAATTCCGGGTGTTGCTGCATGAAAAGCCGTTTAAAGGCATAAACGGCTCGGGCAAGCATAACAACTGGTCGCTGGGGACCGATACGGGTGTGAACCTGCTGGGGCCCGGCAAAACGGCGTCGGAAAATTTGCAGTTCATCACCTTCCTTGTGAATGTCATTTCGGCGGTTTATAAGCATAACGGCCTTTTGAAGGCTTCGATCATGAGCGCCACGAATGCCCATCGCCTGGGCGCCAACGAGGCGCCTCCGGCGATTATTTCGACTTTTCTGGGGTCGCAGGTTTCGGCCGTGCTCGACAAGCTGGCCGCGTCGAAGGGTGACGATGCCATTCGTTTCGACGCTAAAAGTGTCTTTAAGATGAGCGGTATTTCGCACATCCCGACGCTGCTGTTGGACAATACAGACCGCAACCGCACCTCGCCTTTTGCCTTTACGGGCAACCGTTTCGAGTTCCGGGCTGTGGGCTCTTCGGACAACTGTGCCGAGGCGATGATTACGCTCAATACGGCTGTCGCGGACGAGTTGACGCACTTCAAAGCCGCTGTCGACGCGAAGATCGAAGCCGGGGCCAAGAAAGAGAAGGCGATCTATGAGGTGCTCAAGAAGATGATCAAGGAGTGCCGGCCCATTCGTTTCGACGGCAACGGTTATTCCGACGAGTGGAAAGCCGAGGCGAAGAGGCGAGGCCTCGATTGCGAGACCTCCACGCCGTTGGTATTCGACCGTTATCTGGACAAGGAGTCGTTGCGGATGTTCGGCGACATGGGCGTTTACACCGCAGTTGAGCTCGAAGCCCGCACCGAAGTGAAGTGGGAGACTTATACGAAGAAGATACAGATCGAGGGGCGCGTTTTGGGCGACTTGGCCATGAACCACATTGTGCCCATTGCATCGAAGTACGAGGCATTGCTGCTGGATAAGGTTTATAAGATGGCGCAGATTCCGGGCCTGAATGCTGCGGCTGACATCGAACTTATCAAGAAGATTCAGGATCACACGGCTTCGATCCAGCGCCTCACGGCCGGTATGATCGACGCCCGCAAAAAAGCCAACCGGATCGAGGAGCAGCGCGCAAAAGCCATTGCTTACCACGATACCGTGGCAGTCTGCTTTGACGAAATCCGTCGTCATATCGACAAGCTGGAGGAGATTGTCGACGACCAGATGTGGCCGTTGCCCAAGTACCGCGAACTGCTGTTTTTGCGGTAGGTTGTGGCCCGCGAAAAAACAGTCGTTAGACTGACGAGCCGCAGCCATGCCCGGGCGAAGGCTCGCACTTCATGCGTCGCCGTTCGCTGGCGCCGGCCCGAATATAAACATTGCCCCGCCCGGTAGAGGCCTTTTTTTGCAACGCCTTCGGGGCGTTGTCTCTTCGGCGGCTTCACGCCTGCGGCGTGCCCCCCCCCTGCCGCC
>CAJUIE010000142.1 GCA_910586375.1 uncultured Alistipes sp.
GCTTCAGACGCGACAGCGAACGGAACGGGTCGACGATGACCTTGCCCGTGTCGGAGTCGTTGCGCAGAAAGAGCTGACCCTCCGTAATATAACCCGTATTGTCGGGGATGGCGTGGGTGATGTCTCCGCCCGAAAGGGTTGTTACGGCGATAATCGTAATCGAGCCCCCGTTAGGCAGCTGCACGGCCTTCTCGTAAATTTTGGCCAGGTCGGAATACAACGAGCCGGGCATCGAATCCTTCGAGGGAATTTGATCCATACGGTTCGATACGATAGCCAGTGCATCGGCATACAGTGTCATGTCGGTAAGCAGCACCAGCACCTTCTCGCCTTTATCGACGGCGAAGTACTCGGCGGCTGTCAGCGCCATGTCGGGCACCAAAAGACGCTCCACGGGCGGGTTCTCCGTAGTATTGACGAACGAGACGATGCGGTCCAGCGCTCCGGCGTTTTCGAATACGGACTTGAAGTAGAGAAAGTCGTCATTGGTGAGACCCATGCCGCCCAGAATGATCTTGTCGGCCTTGGCGCGCAGGGCCACATTGGCCATTACGGCGTTATAGGGTTGGTCGGGGTCGGCGAAGAAAGGAATTTTCTGACCCGTGACGATCGTATTGTTCAGGTCGATGCCGGCGATACCCGTGGCGATGAGCTCTGAGGGTTGGATACGCTTGAAGGGGTTCACTGTCGGGCCTCCGATCTCGCGGGCCTCGCCCTCGACGGCTTCGCCGCCTTCCAGAGGTTCCCCGTAAGCGTTGAAGAAGCGCCCGGCGAGGTTGTCCGAGACCTTGAGCTTGGGAGGTTCACCGTGGAAGACGACCTCCGAGTCGGTGGCCAGGCCTTCCGTGCCGGCGAAGACCTGCAGCGTGACGCTCTCGCCCATGATCTTGACGACCTGAGCCAGCTTGCCGCCTACGGTGGCCAGCTCGTCGTTGCCGACGCCCGAGGCGCGGAGCGTCACGGTTGCCTTGGTGATGTTGTCGATCTTGGTATATATCTTCTGAAATGCGCGTGTAGTCATGGCTTATTCGGTTTTGGCAAGTACATACTGCTCGATCTGCTTCTTGTAGTCGTTGAATTTCGCCGATTGCCACTCGGAGTAGTTCATCTGACGGAAGAGGTTGATGAGTCCCTTGAAGAATTGCGAGCACTCCTCGAAGTCGGCGAAGTGGAACTCCTTGCGGCAGATGTCGAGGACTGTTTCGTACATCATCTTCTGACGCTCGATAGGGCAGTTGGCATCGATGTCGTCGAAGGCGTCCTGCTGGAGGATTACAAAGTCGACAAGCTCCGATTTCCAGAAACGCTCGTGGTACTCCAGAGGCACGCCGTCGTCGCCCAGAATGTTGATCTGGTCGTTGGCCTCCTTGCCGCGCTGCACGATCGTCTTACCGGCGTAAACCTCGTCGACCCACCCCTTGCCGATATGCTCGTCGAGGTATTCGGCGATTTCGGGATACTCCAGATACTTCGAATAGGAGTCCAGCGGGTCGATGGCGGGATAGCGCTTCGAGTCGGCGCGGCCCTGCGAGAGGGCATAAAAGCAGCGTGCCGCCTTTTTGGTCGACTCGGTAACGGGCTCCTTCAGGTTACCGCCCGCGGGTGATACAGTTCCGAGGAACGTCACGGAGCCTGTCTGACCATTGTTGAGCTTTACCAGACCGGCCCGTGAGTAAAAGTTCGAAATTGTGGCTGACAGGTCCATCGGGAAGGCATCCTGACCAGGCAGCTCCTCCAGACGATTGGACATCTCGCGCAGAGCCTGCGCCCAACGCGATGTCGAGTCGGCCATGACGAGCACCTTGAGGCCCATGGCACGATAGTATTCGCCGATAGTCATGCCCGTATAAACCGACGCTTCGCGTGCAGCGACAGGCATGTTCGACGTATTGCAGATGATGATCGTGCGCTCCATGAGCTTATGGCCCGTACGGGGGTCGACCAGCTCGGGGAACTCCTTGAAGATTTCGACCACCTCGTTGGCGCGCTCGCCGCAGGCCACCATGATGATGACGTCGGCGTCGGCCTGTTTCGATATGGCGTGCTGGAGTACTGTTTTGCCGGCGCCGAACGGTCCGGGGATGAAGCCCGTGCCGCCCTCGGCCATGGGGTTGAAGGTGTCGATGGCCCGTACGCCGGTCTCCATCACGCGCGAAGGCCGCGGCTTCTCGGTATAACACCGCACAGCCTGCTTGACGGGCCACTTCTGTACCATCGTAATATTGTGGTCGTTCCCTTCTGCGTCGGTGACAACGGCTACGGTGTCGGTGACCTTATACGTGCCGGCCTGGGCGACGCTCTTCACCGTATAGGTGTCGGTCATCGTGAAGGGCACCATGATCTTGTGCGTGAGCCACTGTTCCTTGACCTGTCCCAGCCACGCGGCGGCTGAAACCTTGTCGCCCGCTTTGGCCAGCGGTTCGAACTCCCACTCCGCTCCGAAGTCGATGGGGTCGGTGATCGATCCGCGTGCGATGAAGAGTCCTTCCATCTTCTCGAGGTCATTTTGCAGACCGTCGTAGTTGCGCGACAGCAGACCTGGGGCCAGCGTTGCTTCGAGCATGTGGCCCTCGAACTCCACGCGGTCGCCGATCTTCAGCGAACGGGTGCTGTCGAAGACCTGCACATAGGTCTGGTCGCCCGTAACTTTGATGACCTCGGCCATCATCTTCGTTTCTCCGGCATAGACGAAACATATCTCGTTCTGCCCGACGGCGCCGTCGGCTTTGACGATGACGATGTTCGAAATGATGCCGCTTACACGTCCTGTTGTTTTCATTCCTTTATCTTATTGTTTTTCTATCCACTCTTTACCGTCGAGCTCTGAGAGCAGACGGTCGAACATCTCGCGGCCCCGCGTTGGGTCGAGCCGTGTCCAGCGGGCCACGATGCCGATTCGCACCATATAGGAGAGTATAGCGTCGATACTGAAATAATCGAACGTCGCCAGATCAAGCGCTTCGTTCCAGCGGATGAGGTCCACCTTGCGCTCTTTCTCCACGAGGTTCTGCTCGTCGCCCACAGCCGCGAGCACGGCATCGACGTAACCCAGCTCGCCCCGCAGACCAAAGTCGGCAGCCGAGCTGCGCTGCAATTGCTCCACGACATCGCCTTCGCCGACAGTTACCTCTTCGATGGAGCGTCCGAGGGCCCGGGCCGTAATGGCGGCCACGACGTTGCGCAGCGTGCGGTCGAAAGCCGACCACGCGCGCAAAAAATGGCTCGATGAGCGGCTGCAAAGGTCGTAATAAGCGGCGAAGAGCGATTTCTCAAACCGCAGTGTGGTGTCGACCGTCTCGGCATCTTCGCCCTCAGGATCGTTATAAGCCCTTACCACGCGAGACAGTTCTTCGGGCAGGTGCGCCGGATTTTTCAACTCCCCGGCCAGTTCCTCCTTCGAGAAGTTACCCAGGGGGTTCCACGCTCTGCGCCCTTCACGCAGGGCGATGAGGTTCTCGCAGTCGTAATAAGCCATCAGCAGCCGCACCTGACGTGCGTCGGTCGCTGAGACTGTTTCGAGAATTTCCCCGATGATGGCTTGCGCGTCGAATCCCTTAGTCTCGGCATCGAGCGCATACTCCCTCAGTCCCGCGACGAGCGTATAATATTCGGTTGCGAACATGGCGCTACGCCTTGAAAAGCATTTCGGAAACCTTTTCGCGCAGGTACTCGTTCAGCAGTGCCTCGATGTCGGCATCGGAGAACGAGATATAATAGCTTCCATCCCTGGTGCCGACCTTGAATCCGCTCTTTACCTCCTTGGAATAGCCCACTTCGACACCGGCTGCCAGCAGTTCCTGAGCGCTTTGCGCAAAGGCTGCATCGAGCTTCTGACGCTCGGCTTCGGGCAACAGCGCCTTCAGCTCCACTTTGCCGGCATCGGCGCCGTTCCAGTTTTTTGCGACAGAAAGCAGCAGCTCCTTGATGAAGGCCGGATCGACGACGGCCTCCCCGATGCCCTTGCCTGTAGCCTTGGCGACGATCAGGCCTGCGATCTCCGACTTAATGCGGGCTACGGCCTGCTTGCCGGCCAGAGTGATTTCCGTGAGGGTGTTCTTGGCGACATCCTCAGCCCGGGCTTCAGCTTCGGCGACGATCTTTGCGGCGCTGGCTTCAGCTTCGGCGACGATCTTTGCGGCCTGAGCCTTAGCATCGGCGACCAGGCGGTCGGCCTCGGTGCGGCCCTTCTCCAACCCTTCGTCGTAGAGCTTCTGTGTCAACTGTTGCAGTTTGTTTTCCATGATATTATATCGGTTTTGATTTTCGTTTTTTCTTTCCAACGACAAAGATACGAATAAGCGAGAGCAATGCCAAATTTATTTGAGCATTGCCGAGCGGGAGTAT
>CAJUIE010000143.1 GCA_910586375.1 uncultured Alistipes sp.
GGAGAGACCGTCACCCTGGCCGGGTGGGTGCAGAAAGTGCGAAACCTCGGCGCCATGACCTTCATCGACCTGCGCGACCGCTACGGACTGACGCAAATCGTCGTCGAGGAGCACAGCCCCGCCGAAGCCCGCGAAACGGCCGCCCGCATAGGCCGCGAGTGGGTGTTGCAGGTCACAGGCCGTGTCATCGAACGCGAGTCGAAGAACCCCAGGATGCCGACGGGCGACATCGAGGTGACGGCCCAACGCATCGAAGTGCTTAACGAAGCACAGACACCCCCGTTCACGATCGAAGAACAGTCCGACGGCGGCGACGACCTGCGCATGAAGTACCGCTACCTCGACCTGCGCCGCGCACCACTCCAGCGCAACCTGATCCTGCGTCACAAAATGGCCCAGGAGATTCGCCGATTTCTGGACAGCGAGGGGTTTCTGGAGATTGAGACGCCCTGTTTAGTCGGTTCGACTCCCGAGGGCGCACGCGATTTCGTGGTACCCAGCCGCATGAATCCCAACCAGTTCTACGCCTTGCCCCAGTCGCCGCAGACACTCAAGCAGCTCTTGATGGTGGCCGGCTACGACAAGTATTTCCAGATCGTGCGCTGCTTCCGCGATGAAGACCTGCGCGCCGACCGTCAACCCGAATTCACGCAGATCGACTGCGAAATGTCGTTCGTCGAGCAGGAGGATATTCTCGAAGTCTTCGAGCGCTGGGCGAAGCACATGTTCCGCACCGTGATGGGTATAGAATTTACGGAGCCGCTGCGCCGTATGCCGTGGATCGAGGCCATGGAGAAGTACGGATCAGACAAGCCCGACCTGCGCTTCGGCATGGAGTTCGCCGACCTGACCGACCTGGCCAAGGGGCACGGGTTCAGCGTCTTCGACGATGCGGAGTACATCACCGGTTTTGCCGCGCCAAGCTGCGCCACCTATACACGCAAGCAGATCGATGCCCTGACGGAATATGTGAAGCGTCCGCAGGTGGGCGCCAAAGGGCTCATCTGGATTCGTGTGGAGGAGAGCGGCGTGAAATCTTCCGTCGACAAGTTCTACTCACCCGACGAGGTGCGCACTATGGCCGGGCGCTGCGGAGCCAAGGCAGGGGATATGGTCTTCATCCTCTGCGGCAAGAAGTTCAAGGCACTGACGCAGTTGTGTGCCCTGCGTCTTGAAGTGGCCCAGCAACTGGGACTGCGAGACCCGAAAAAGTTCGCGCCCCTGTGGGTCATGGATTTCCCCATGTTTGAGTGGGACGATGAGACGCAGCGTTTCTACGCCATGCACCACCCCTTCACATCGCCCAAACCCGAAGACGTCCAATATCTTGAAAGCGACCCGGGCCGCGTGCGTGCCAACGCCTACGACTTCGTTTGCAACGGTACCGAAATCGGTGGAGGTTCGATCCGTATTCATGACGCAAAGTTGCAGGCCACGATCTTCAAATGCCTGGGATTCACACCCGAGAAGGCACAGGAACAGTTCGGATTCCTGATGAACGCCTTCAAATTCGGCGCACCGCCCCACGGTGGTCTGGCCTTCGGTTTTGACCGTCTGTGCTCGCTCTTCGGGGGTTCGGAGTCGATCCGCGATTACATCGCTTTCCCGAAGAACAACGCGGGCCGCGATGTCATGCTCGACGCTCCGGGCTATGTTGATCAGGCACAGCTCGATGAACTCTATTTAGAGCTCCGCAAACCACAAGAGTAGCAGACTATTACCCACGTCACCGTCCCCATGCCCAACATTCCGTTAGCCGAACGCCTCAGGCCCCGCACGATCGACGAATACATCGGTCAGGAGCACTTAGTGGGTAAAAACGGCGTGTTCCGCAAGTTCTTCGAGACGGGCAACGTCCCCTCGTTCATCCTCTGGGGCCCGCCGGGCGTGGGCAAGACGACGCTGGCCAAGATCGTAGCCACGCAGCTGGAGCGCCCGTTCTTTACCCTCTCGGCCGTAACGTCGGGCGTGAAAGACGTCCGCGACGTGATCGATTCGGCCCGCAAACAGCAGTTCTTTGACCGCAAGCCGCCATTTTTGTTCATCGACGAAATCCACCGCTTCAACAAGTCGCAACAAGATTCACTATTGGGGGCGGTCGAGCAAGGCGTGGTTACACTTATCGGCGCCACGACCGAGAACCCCTCGTTTGAAGTCATCTCGCCGCTGCTGAGCCGCTGCCAGGTCTACATCCTCAAGTCGATGGACGACAACGATTTGCAGACGCTGCTGGACCGGGCCCTGAAAAGCGACCCCGAACTGAGCGAACGCGACATAGAGGTGAAGCAGACCGCTGCACTGTTCCGATTCTCGGGCGGTGATGCACGCAAGTTGCTCAACATCCTTGACATCGTGGTCGGAGCCACAGACGGTAAAGTCCTACTGACCGACAGCTACGTACAGGAGTGCCTGCAAGAGAATATCGCCCTCTATGACAAAAACGGCGAGCAGCACTACGACGTCATCTCGGCCTTCATCAAATCGGTACGGGGCAGTGACCCCAACGCCGCAATCTACTATTTAGCCCGTATGCTGGCCGGCGGCGAAGAACCCCGGTTCATAGCCCGTCGGCTGGTGATTCTGGCTTCGGAAGATATAGGACTGGCCAATCCCAATGCCCTGCTGCTGGCCAACGCCTGCTTCGATACGGTACATAAAATCGGAATGCCCGAAGCTCGCATCACCCTGGCCGAAGCAACGATCTATCTGGCAACCTCGCCCAAGAGCAACTCGGCCTACATGGCCATCAACAAGGCCCTTGCGCAGGTCGAGCGCGACACGACCAACCGTCCGGTACCGCTGCATCTGCGCAACGCACCGACCAAACTGATGAGCGGCGCAGGCTACGGCAAGGGCTACAAGTACGCCCACGACTTCGAGGGACATTTTGCCGATCTGGAGTTCCTGCCCGAAGGTCTGTCGGGCACGAAATTCTACGTTCCCGACCGGCAAAACCCCACAGAGGCTAAAATCGCCGACCGCATCGCGCAGCTCTGGAAAGAGAAATACAAATAACCGAACTTCAAAGCTAACCAACGATGAAGAAACTTCTCGCCCTAACATTCGCCGCAACCGTGCTGCTGGCCGCCGGAACCGTCTCCGCACAGGAAAAAACCGCCCCTACCCCCAAAGACAAAGGTTGGTGGGTCGGCGGAGAAATAGGATTCTGGCACACCAACGCAGACAATCTCGGCACCAATACGTTCGCCTTCGCGCCCGAAGCGGGATACGACTTCAACAAACGCTGGGCCCTTGGCGTGGGCATCGGATACGCTTGGGTAAGCTCCGAACTGATCAATGGTGAATCTATAAAAGCCAATATCTTCATTTTTAATCCCTATGCCCGCTGGAAGTACTACAACCCCGGTCGTGTATCGCTCTTTCTGGACGGCGGAGTAGGTATGGCCGGCGGTGACATGGACGGATTCAAGATTGGCATCCAGCCAGGTATCGCCGTGCGACTCAACAAACACGTACGGTTTCAGGCCCACTTGGGTTTTCTGGGCTATTGTACCAACTACTTCAACGACGCAATCGACGACAGTAACGGCTTCGGATTCATGCTCTCATCGTCCGATCTGAAGTTCGGTTTTTATTATACGTTCTGACACCCACTTGAAACGCATCGGCATCATATCGGACACGCACGGCACGTTCGACGACACGTTGCGGGAATTCCTGCGCGACGTCGACGAAATATGGCACGCGGGCGATATCGGGTCGCTCGAACTGGCCGATGAAATCGCAGCGTTCAAGCCCCTGCGCGCCGTGTCGGGCAACATCGACGGAGGTGTAACCCGCCGTGTCTACCCTGATTTCGACGTGTTCCGCTGCGAGAAAGTCGAAGTACTGATGACCCACATAGGCGGCTACCCCCGCCGCTACGACCCGCGGGCCGCAGCCCGCATCCAGTCAATAAGGCCCAAACTCTTCATTTCGGGCCACTCCCACATTCTCAAGGTGATGTACGACCAAACCTACGACCTGCTGACCGTAAATCCCGGCGCAGCGGGTGAATATGGTTTTCACAAGGTTCGCACAGCTATCCGCCTCATAATCGACGGTGCCGACATGCGCGACATGGAGGTCGGCGAATGGCCCCGTCGATAATCCCGGCACATTTTCCCTTCTACCCTACTTCGGGTTACCGCGCCAGCGGTTCCGGCGGCCTGGGCCATGTGGGCTCGGGCGGTTACAGTTGGAGCAGTTCACCTGACTCGGCGTCGGGCGTGGGCGGGTCGTACTTGTACTTCAACAGTTCCTACGTGAACTCCGAGAGCCTCAGCAGCCGTGCGTACGGTTTCCC
>CAJUIE010000144.1 GCA_910586375.1 uncultured Alistipes sp.
GCATCGGAGAGTTTGTTGTAGACCTCGATGCGACTGACAGCCTCGGCCGGCAGTGACTTTATGGCCGTGGTGACGTCTTCGCCAAAAAACTCCTTGCCATCGACGAATATTTTCTTGACCTCCTCGCCCTGCGCCTCGACAGCACCATCGGTGATCGTGATACCGGGCATCTTTTTCAGAAGCCCTTCGACATCGGCGTCGGAGGCAACCTTGAAGGACCCGGCGTTGTAGCTCACCGTGTCGCCCTTCTGCGATGTGCGCAAAGCCTTGGCCTCCTTGACCACAGTCTCGATCTGAACACCCGGCCTAAGCCTCAGCTCGCCCAGACCCAGGCGGGCCGATGAAACGGTAAATTTCTTTTCGAGGTTGTTATAGCCCAGGAACGACACCGTAAGCGTATAATCGCCATAGTCAAGCGACGGAATATTCACCGCCCCCTTATAGGCCGACGTAAAATATTGCTTCTTGTCGGGACTCTTCACCGGAGCCACGGTCAGCACAGCCCCTGCGACGCTCTCGCCGGTCTCGTTATCAACGACCGTGGCCGTCACCGTGCCCTTCTGGGCATAGAGCACCGTCGCAACGGACAAAAACAGGGCGGTCAGTAGTATCTTTTTCATGTTACAGTTATGTATGCGGGATTTTGCGACTGCGAAGATAGCTTTTTTCGGCAGAATCTCCGTCTGCTCCGGGGGCGAATCGCCAAAAAAAGGGGGCCAGTCGCCCGACAGCCCCCTCCCTGAAAAGTGTGCCTCTGCTCGCTTTTTTACTTTCCCTTTTTGTCGCAGGCAGCCTTACGGCCGTTCTGGCAGCAGGCTTTGCCTTTATCCTGCCCGGGACACTTGCCGGCCTGCATCTTGCCCCGGTGTTCACACGGGCGGGGTCCCTGCATCTGCATCCACTTGTCGTACTGCTCAGTGGTAAGGATCGACTTCATCTGAGCCGCCTCGGCCTGACGCTCCTTGCGCATCTGCTCACGATGGGATTCGATCTGCTGCTGCTGTTTCAGAACTACCGTGTAGACCTTTTTGGACTGCACTTCGTCGAGCCCCAGCTCTTTGGTCATGCGGTCGGTCCGGCGCTGGGCGATCTGCTCCACGGTGGGCCGTTCCTTAACGATCTGCTTATTGCGGTTATCGGCGTTCTGCGCCGAAGCGTTCGATCCGGCCAGCAGACAAAGCGCTGCGGCGATTGCAAAAATGCCCTTTTTCATGGTTTTCGTAATTTTTAATTAAGTTGAATTGATTGTATCGGGGATCCTGCTGCAAAGGTAGGGCCAGAATGAAAAACCCGAGGCACAACCTCGGGTAAAACGGCTTTTCCAGCGGGTGAACCGACTATTCGGCAGGGCGAACAGCCCGCAGCCACGCCTTGAACTCCGGCACACGGGCCTTCGAAATGATGATCCGCTCGGGTGTGGCGATGCAGAGCGACAACGACAGCCGGCTGCCGAACCACACGAAGATCTCCCGCACGGCACGGCGAGAGACGATGAACTGACGGTTTGCCCGAAAAAATGCCTCCTCAGGCAGCAAGCCCTGCAAGGCTTCGAGCGTACGATCCATAGGGTAAGAGGTCCCGTCGAAGTCACAGGCCACGACCCGTTCGTTGGATGTGTAACAATAGGCTATCTGGTCGCGATGCAGCGGGATGATCTTGTCGCGCACGTGCACCAGGAAGGTCTCCTGGCGTCCGGAGGCCAGCTGCCGCACCCGCGAGCCATAGTCGCGGCGTTCACCCCCCGCCAGACGCCGGAACTTGGCAATGGCCCGCCCGACGTCAGCACCGTTGAGCGGCTTAAGCAGGTAGTCGATGCCGTTGGCGCGGAACGCCTCCAGCGCATAACGGTCGTAGGCCGTCGTGAAGATCACGGGCGCGGTGACCTCCACAGCATCGAAGATACGAAACGAATCTCCATCGGCTAAGTGTATGTCCATGAACAGGAGGTCGGGCTGGGGACAGTTGCCGAGGCAGCCGACCGCTTCGGCCACGCTTTCGAGCGTAGCGACGACCTCCACGTCGGGTGCCACCTGACGCAGAATCGCCTGCAAGTTGATTGCGGCGGCGGTTTCGTCTTCGATGATTATTGCCCGGAGCATACGGCGGGATTTTGGAGCGGCAGCCGCACGGTAAACTCTGAAGCGGTGTCGATGATCTCTATGTCGCGGCCCGTGATCAGACGCACACGGTTACGCAGGTTTTCCAGACCGATGCCCGTCGAGGGCTCCGCTTCCATCTTCGGGACCCTGGGGTTCGACACCTCAATCCATCCGTCGCGCACCCTCACAGCTATATGCAGCGGACAAGACTTCGTTATGGCGTTGTGCTTCACGGCATTACCCACTAAGGGCTGCAACGAGAGGGCCGGCAGCAGCCAGCTGCGATAACCCCTCTCAATGTCGATGTCGAAAAAGAGTTTATCAGCATAGCGGATGCGAAACAGATAGCTGTAGGCATCGAGAAATTTCAGCTCCTCGTCCAGAGGAATGAGGGTATTCTGGCCATTCTGGATGATGTAACGGAACGTATAGGAGAGCTGGTCGATGTAGGTAAGCGCCTTTTCGTCGTGCTTCTCGCGCACGAGCATCGCCAGTGAGTTGAGCGAATTAAAGAAGAAGTGGGGGTTGATCTGCCCGACAAGCATGTTGTAGCGCGTGGTGAGGTTTTCGTTCTTCAGCCGCTCATTCTCCATCACGACGGCCTGCTGGCGGAAAACCAGGACATAAATCCATCCGTAGAGCATTGACACGACCACGGCAAACGAACACTTGAGCAACAACACGTAGTCGAGCATACGCGGCGCCATAAAGTTGAGCATCAGCACTCCCGTGCGCCATTCGGTGACTGGCGCCACGAAGTAGAACCCCACGGCCGCAGCCGCGCCCCACAAACAGCGCACAACGAAACGCTGCGGCGAATAACGGTACCTCACGGGCGTAATGATCGCCAGCAGGATGAACGAAAGCAGCAGATAATAAATCAGTTGCAACGTCAGTATGGTGCTTTCGGCCGGACGCTTGAAAAACGCTCCGTAGTCGAACTCCCTGCCATTGCGCCGCAAGATCCTTGTTGCCGTAGGATGGGCACCCTCTCTCTGCGGGAGTGCCACCCGGGTGGTCAGACTGTCGCCGTCGCAAAGCTCCAGACGCCGGATCCGCTGCCCCGGGACATAGAGGCTGTCGCCCTCGGGACACACCAGATAGCCGTAGCCATCGGGCGAGACGCGCAGCACGCCTGTCGCTGTCTGCTCCGCCGGGCGTGCTTCCGCCTCATGCGGCGGCAGAGGCGCGTCATCACGCTGGTCGACCAGCAGTTGCAACATATAGGAAAAGTTCACCACCAGGCTGACCGCCAGAGCCACCCAGAGGTTCAGTGCCACATTCGACGACAGCATCCGCCACTTCATTCCTCCGGCTTTTTTTCGTACCACGAGGCGTAGAG
Organism: uncultured Alistipes sp.; assembly: GCA_910586375.1. Taxonomy (GTDB): domain Bacteria; phylum Bacteroidota; class Bacteroidia; order Bacteroidales; family Rikenellaceae; genus Alistipes. The sequence continues at coordinate 3,442 of CAJUIE010000144.1, forward strand.
CATATAGTCACGGGCCGTACGGAGGATGATTTCATCGCGTTGCTCAGGCGTCACGGCACGCACCTTTTTGGCCGGGACCCCGGCGTAAAGCGAATCGGGCTCCAATTGCGCATTGGAGAGCACCAGAGCCCCGGCCGCAATGATACACCCCGATGGGATCACGGCATTGTCGAGGAGAATGGCTCCCATGCCTATAAGGCAGTTATCGCCGATGCGGGCGCCATGCACCACGGCATTGTGGCCTATCGAAACGTCGTTACCAATGATTGTCTGCGAAGGGTACCTGGCCCCATCATAAATAGTATGCAGGACCACACCGTCCTGAATGTTGGTGCGGTCGCCGATAACGATCTTGTTCACATCACCACGCAACACGGCGTTATACCATATCGAGCAGTCGCGGCCCACAGTTACGTCGCCCAGCAGCACGGCTGTCTCGGCCAAAAAGGTATTTTCACCCACCACAGGCTCGTGCCCACGAATTTTGCGAATAAGTGCCATATTTTTCAGTCGTTAATCAATTATCTCTTTCCCCTTGTCCTTCTGAAGGCCACCTCCTCTCTTATTCCTGGCGCCCCCTTTGGAGGCGCCACTTTGTCGCGCCCCGGCAAAGTCCGCGGGCGGCCTCTGCCCCCCCTCTCTTATTCCTGCACGCAGCGAACGGGGAAACCGACCGCACGGCCGTTGCTGCCCTCGGGGTACACGTTGGAACTGCCGAAGTCCAGGAGCGACCCGCTCTCGCTCGACGCCGAAGAAGGCGAACTGCTCCAGGCGCAACCGTTTTTACTCACATTGATCAGACCGCCGGACCAGCTGGTGCGGCAACCCGAAGCGG
>CAJUIE010000145.1 GCA_910586375.1 uncultured Alistipes sp.
GCACCGAGGTGGGCATGTACCTGGCCATGAGCCGCCAGGCCGACCGCGAGGGCTATCCCGAAATCGCCGAGGCGTATAAGCGTTATGCCTGGGAGGAGGCCGAGCACGCCTCGAAGTTCGCCGAGCTGATCGGTGAGGTCGTGTGGGACACGAAGACCAATCTGGAGAAGCGTATGAACGCCGAGTGCGGCGCCTGTGAAGATAAGATGCGCCTGGCGCGTCTGGCCAAGGAGCAGAACCTCGACGCTGTGCACGACACCGTGCACGAGATGGCCAAGGACGAAGCCCGCCATGGCAAGGGCTTCGAGGGTCTTTATAAGCGCTACTTCAAATAGTCGTTGCCTGCCAGCAAATGGAAAAGCGCGGCTTCCTGAATGGAGCCGCGCTTTTTTCCGGTGTATATGGCACCCCTCTTTTATTTGCCGAACAGCTCGTCGCGGAGCCGCAGCAGCAATTCAACTTTCCGGGTTACCCATTCGTAGCCCCGTTTTACGGTTTGAGCCACTTCGTAGATCGTCTCGGCCTGATCGCGGATGTTGTCCAGCGGTTTGCGTATGGCTGCCAGGTAGATCACCAGGGCGCCAATGGCGCATATGGCCCCCACGATCAGGGCCGCCAGCTTCAGCGAGCCGATCAGTTCCGTCAGCCAGACGGCCAGAGCCGTGACCAGCAGCAGCACGGTGATGGTGGTCATCAGCGCGAAGAAGAGCATCGCCAGGACCAGGTGGCTGCTGCGTGTGCGTTTGCTGTCAGGTTGCATGGGTTACTCGGCCGAGCACTTGCAGCGGGCCTCATCGATTTGGTCGCGGACTTTGTTTACCGTGCCTTTTACCTTATCCACTTCGTCGTCGATGAAGTCCTTGATCTGCTTGCGCAGTTCGGCGCCCGACTGGGGGGTGAAGAGCATCGTGAGGGCCGAGCCTACGATCAGGCCGCCCAGCATGGAGGCGAGAATGATACCTGTGTTTTTCATAGTCGTTGAAATTTTATGGATTCATGGGCTCCGGGATGCAAAGTCCGCGCCAAAAGAACTATCTTTGTGCCGTGATTGACGATTTGTATAGCGTTGCGGCCTTCTCGGGCCATCGCACCTACGACGGCCGGGCCGATGAAGCCTTACGCCGCCGGGTGGGGGAGTTGTATGCGGGCGGTGTGCGGACTTTTTTGTCGGGCATGGCCGTAGGTTTTGACCTGGCGGCTGCCGAGGCTGTTCTGGAGCTGCGCAGCTCGTGTCCCGGTTTGCGACTTGTTGCTGTCGTGCCGTTTGAAGGGCAGCAGAGCCGGTTTTCGCAAACTGACCAGGCGCGCTTCGGGCGGGTGCTGGCGGCGGCTGACGAGGTTGTGGTGCTCGCGACGCATTATTATCGCGGCGTGTATGCCGTGCGCAACGATTTTCTGGTTGCTCATGCCTCTGTGCTTATCGCCTGGTACGACGGATCGTCCGGCGGCACGCATTATACTGTCCGGCGGGCTTTGCGGAGCGGGCGCCGGGTCGACAACCTCTGTCCCGCCGGACCTCTGTTGCCTGTCCGCCATCTTCGGCCCGAAAATACATGTTTCGACCTTTGGTCGCTCGAGCCGTAACCCCCGGCTGCGGAGGCTCGCAAAAATCGGCGACCCACCGCAGGCTGCCGGCTCGATCAATATGTTTTCGGGTCGGAGCCTGCGGGGCACGCATGGCGGGCCTCCGCGGGGCAGAGGCTTCGGCCCGACCGGCCCGAGGGGCCGGAATGTGTTGCGTCGTCTTCCGTCGCCCCACTCCCCGTATAGTCCCGGGGACGCAAGACCGGGGTTAGCGAGCCGAGGTGCTATCTCCCCACAAAACCCAGCTGAGCCGGGCGCAGCAAACGGTTAACCTGCACACATGGTGATAGTTGTATTCGGTGCAGGGGCCTTTCTGACGCTCTGGTTTGTGGGGATACTTTTCGTGAGAAAGAAAAAATTGTTCATTTCAGGCAGGTGTCCGATTTTGCAATTTGGGATTATTGTTCTATCTTAGCACCGAATTTCGCCGTTGGTCAAGGGCCCGGCGTATGAAACACGACGTAATAAAGTTTTTCGCATATTCCATGTTTCAGCTGCTACCGACTTTCCTCGCTGCTTGCAACCGATGCCGTTTGGGGTTTCTGTTGCTTCTGTTGCTGACCCCCCCCCTTGCGGGCTGGGCGCAGAGTAGCAGCACTTCGCCCGGTCGTGTGATGACCGGTAATGTCAAGAACGAGCGGGGCGAGTTCATCGTCGGTGCTTCGGTTTATGTCAAATCTACGCCTCGTGTCGGCACGACCACCGATGCTAAGGGCGAATTTCGGTTGCAGGGCATCCCGGCCGGGCAGCAGATCATCGTCATTACGTTCCTCGGTATGGAGATGCTGGAGGTGGAGTATGCCAACCAGCGCGACCTGGAGGTCGTCCTCAAGGAGGAGGCTACGCAGGTCGGTGAGGTCGTCGTCACGGGTATTTACAGCCGCGAGAAGAGCAGCTTCACCGGAGCTGCTGCAACCTTCACAGGCAAGGAGTTGCGGGCTATCGGCACGAAGAATGTCTTCCAGAGCCTGCGGACGCTCGAACCCTCGCTCAATATTGTCGAGAGCCGGGCTTTCGGCTCCGACCCCAACCGGTTGCCCGACCTTGAAATCCGGGGCAAGACGAGCCTCGTGGGCGACCTGACGACCGAGTACGACAATACGGCCAACCAGCCTCTGTTCATCCTCGACGGCATCGAGGTCGAGATGTCGCAGATCCAGAACCTGGCGATGGACCGCATTGCGAGCGTCACCGTGCTGAAGGATGCCGCTTCGGCTGCCATCTATGGCTCGAAAGCCTCCAACGGCGTCATCGTTGTCGAGACGGTCCGCCCCGAGCCGGGGCGCCTGCGCGTCTCCTATACCGCCGATCTTCGTTTCGAGTTCCCCGATCTTTCCGATTATAACCTGATGAATGCCAGCGAGAAGCTCCAGTATGAGGTCCTCGCGGGGCGTTATGTGGGCGATGACCAGGAGCAGCTCGATGAGCTCTACAACTCGCGTCGTGCCGAGGTCTTGCGGGGCGTCGATACCTATTGGCTTTCGGTACCCCTGCGGTCGGTGCTCAACCACACCCACAGCCTTTATATCGACGGGGGCAGTGAAACGATGCTCTATGGCGTGGGACTGAATTACAGCGACCAGAAGGGGATCATGAAGGGCTCCGGGAAGGGCATCGTCGGGGGTAACATCAACCTGGTTTACCGCACCGACAAACTGATCTTTTCCAACGACTTCAGCTTCGATTCGGTCAAGAGCGAGCGGGAGCCCGTCGCCTTTTCGGCGTTCGCCGAGGCCAATCCTTATTACCGTCAGTATGACGCCGACGGGGATATTCCGGAGTATCTGGAGCCTTATTCCGTTGCTCAAGAGTTTATCTACAACCCCCTTTACCAGCTCAGGCGCGTGGTCAACTCCGACGTGACGAAGGACCTGGGGCTGCGCAACAACTTTACGGTTGTCTGGCGCCCTCTGACCTCGTTGCAGGTGCGGGGACGCTTCTCGCTCAACAAGAACATTTCCGAGCGCGAGGCCTTCAAGTCGCCCGCCCACTCGGACTTCAACGGCTCCACCTCCAAGGGGTCGTATACGACCGAAAAAACCGACATGATCAACTACAACGGCGATGTCTCCGTGACCTATGGGCGTATGTTCGGCCACCACCAGATCAACGCGGTCGGCGGCTGGAGCTTCAGTGCCCGCAACCAGAAGAATACGGGTTACGAGATTTTCGGCTTCGAGAGCGACCTGCATCAGAATCCCTCTTTCTCCCAGGGTTTCCAGCAGGGCGACAAACCCACCTACACGGAGCGCATCAGCCGGGCCACGAGCTTTTACGTCAATGGCAACTACTCCTGGCGCAACCGCTACCTGCTTGACGCCAGCCTGCGTATGGACGGTTCGTCGGTCTTCGGGGCGGAGAACCTCTTCACGACCACGTGGGCCGTGGGTGTGGGGTGGAACATCCACAATGAGGCGTGGTGCACGGCTGCGTGGCTCGACCTGCTGAAGCTGCGTTTCTCGATCGGAAACCCCGGCAACCAGAACTTCGACGCCTACACGGCTTCGGGTACCTATATATATAACTCCACCTACCAGAACCTTTTCGGTACCAGTGCCGTGCTCGAAAAGTTCGGTAATCCCCACCTCAAGTGGCAGAAGACCATCGACAAGAACATAGGTCTGGATGTCGACATCCTCGACCGGGTGAAGCTCTCGGTGGACCC
>CAJUIE010000146.1 GCA_910586375.1 uncultured Alistipes sp.
GAAGGGGGCAGCCAGAGAAGGGGGCAGCCAGAGAAGGGGGCAGCCAGAGAAGGGGGCAGCCAGAGAAGGGGCAGTCAGAGAAGGGGCAGTCAGAGAAGGGGGGGCAGTCAGAGAAGGGGGGGCAGTCAGAGAAGGGGCAGCCAGAGAACCCGGCGGTCAGAGAAGGGGGACAGGAGAGCCGCAGAATCTATGTCGGGCAGAAGCCAGCGAGGCGAGACACAGAGAGTCGAGCCTTCGCCGGGAGTGGCTTCGGCTCGATCCGGCCCGCTGGGCCGGGTCACCTCAAAAAATTGTCATTCTGAGGCTTTAGCTGAAGAATCTATTACGATCGCAACTTGTCGTTGCGTTCCGTCCGCAGTCTTGGCCCGCTTGTAAAGTGTTATTCTGAAGCGCGTAGCGCTGAAGAATCTATTTCCGGCGGAGCCGTCGAGCCGCCGCCATCCCCGGGCGAAGGCTCGCCACTTCGTAGCGTCGCCGTTCGCTGGCTACGGCTCGTTTTTAGATTCTTGCCTTCGCTGCCGCTTGTCTACCTCTTCGTTGTTCCTTGCCTGACAAAGTCCGCAAGCGGCCTTTGCTCATGCTTCGTTCGTCGGTCCGTCGTTTCACTCCTCAGAATGACAATTGCGTCGAAGTTTCGGCCCGAACTCCTTGTATATAAACGGATTTTGTGCTTTGTCGGCCAGACGTTGGAGGTCGCACGTCTGCTCGGTTCTCAGGAGCAGCCTTCGGCGCAGTTTCCGGGGGCAGCAGTCGGCCATGGAGTCCAAAAGCTGGCGCTGCTGCATGACGAGCGAATCGATTTGCGCAAATGTATCGTCGCAACAGTAGGCTTCGAAGGCGGTTCTTATTTCGTCAGGATCGGTCGCGTAGTAGTCCAGCACGCGGGTTGTAAGATGATAAAGGAGGCAGGAGGATTCATCGAGCTGCTTTTCGAGCCGATGGAATCGGGTTTGCCGGGAACAGGCGCTTGCAAGAAACAAGCTGACGGCAAAAACAGAATACCGGAAAAAAGTCATAAAAAATGCGCGGGTTTAATATTTACCGGCAACTGAGGTACGGCAATACCCGGCACACACGATAAATACAAGCCCGCGCAACAGCACGGGCATTACATTTATCGTTCTTGTGTGCCAAAAATTTGCCGTTTTCAGTTGTAAGAACAATAACGTAACACCAACGTTAAATATGTCACGGCGAAGATAGAAAAATCTTGTTGAAATACCAAATATCCCATGCAGAGAGCCTCTGCCTTGTCATTGTGAGGTGTAGCCGAGGAATCTGTCGGAAATTTTTTCGGCGGCGGCCGGGGGGGGGCACGCCGGAGGCGTGAAGCCGCCGCCGAAACAACGCGGAGCGTTGCCGACAACGCAAAACAGCTTCTTCGGCTCGGGAGCCGGAACAGCTCCTGCATTTATTCACAACCGTGACATTTTTTGTCACGGTTTTTTCGTATCTTGTGGCTGCAAAAGCATACTGTTTCGATCATGGCTTATAATAGCACCCTCCGCGAAGAAGAGATCAAAAACAAGCTCCGGGCCGACTACTTCAAAGAGTACGACCCGACGCCAATCCTCGGCAACATCGATTTCGCCGTGGCGGTCCCCTCCGATGGGATGCAGCTTTTCGAAACGGAATATTTGCTGTGGGCCGAGTCGAAAAAAGGGGCGCAGGCCGACATTTACGAATCGTTCGTGCAGCTGATCCTCACGATCGGTAGGGCCCGGACTTTCGACCGCCACCTGCCGCCCGCCTTTCTCGGGGCTTTCGATTGCGAGAAGATCGCCTTCATCCCGTATAATGCGGTGCTGGATATCTTTTATCAAAACGATTTCAACTGGAAGGTCACCCCTTCGGACCATACGACGAAGGAGTTTTCGCAGATTCTCGCCACCGTCCGGGAGACGTTGGAGAAGGGGATGCTGCTGTTCCGTTTCGCCACCGACGAGCGGGAGCTGCGCCGCTTCATCCGTCATAACTTCATCGTCGGCAAATCGCGTCTGTCGAAAATCCGCATCAATAAGAACAACTTCACGGCGATTTATCAAAAGTGGCTTCGGGAGGTTAAGCCGACAATTGTAGTAAACTGGGACAAAGCGAAGCAGAACGGCATCCTCGACGCCGATTTTTATTTGGCCGATATTCTTTCGGAGCACAACGTCACCCTCAAGGAGAAACTTTTCGTTTTGCTGCGGCAGGATTATTACGAACTCGACCGGCAAATCGACGAGATGGGATTTTTCGACTCCAAGAAAGCCCAGTTCAGCGACAAGCAGGTTGCGCACACTCAATTCTGGAACCGTTATAACCGCCCGCCGCGGCGGGAGTATTGGGATTATATCGTCGCCCGCCGCGACCTGCTCGTCCCGCAGGACGTCCGCGAACGCAAGGGCTCTTATTTCACGCCGCAGTGCTGGGTCGAGCTCTCCCAGCAGTACCTGGCCGCCGAGTTGGGCGAGGACTGGCAGGATGAATATTATATTTGGGATTGTGCGGCCGGCACGGGCAACCTGCTGGCCGGGCTTACGAATAAGTATAATATTTGGGCCTCGACGCTCGACAAGGCCGATGTCGACGTCATGCACGACCGCATTCGCAACGGCGCCAACCTGCTGGACAGCCACGTTTTCCAGTTCGATTTTCTCAACGATCCTTTCTCTAAGCTGCCGCAGCCGTTGCAGGAGATCATCAACGATGAGGAGAAACGCCGCAAACTCGTTATTTATATCAATCCGCCGTATGCCGAGGCAGGAAATAGAAAGGTTATAGCGGCGGGTGGCGGCGAGCAAAAAACGAATGTCGCTGTTCGACATTTGACTTATACGAAATATCTGGATAAGATAGGCATTGCCGGCAGAGAGTTGTTCGCACAATTTTTTATCCGTGTATACCAGGAAATCCCGGATTCGATACTGGCCGAGTTTTCGAAATTGAAAATTCTGCAAGCCCCGAATTTCCGTGCGTTCAGAAAGATATTCCGGGCAAAGCTCGGCCGGAATTTTTTGGTTCCGGCCGATACGTTCGACAATGTTAACGGAAAATTTCCCATCGGATTCTTTATTTGGCATTTATCTTCTCCTGAAATCTTTACCGATACATCTACCGATATATATGATGCAAATGGCATGTATCAGGGCCAGAAAAATTTTTATGCCGACGACAGTCGAAAATCCATAAACGATTGGATTATAGAGACTCGCAATCGACATGATGAAATTAAGATCGGATATATGTCTTGCCGATCTCATGACTTTTCCAATGTTAATTATAATTTCATCATGAACGATAAGTCTCAAATGAAATCGCCGCGTGGCAGCTGGGTGACGGATAAAAATCTGAAAGAAGTTGCAATATATATTGGCGTTTGTCATTGTATCGATGCAACTTGGCTCAACGACCGCGACCAATTTTTATATCCAAATGACGGATGGAGGGAGGATTCGGAATTTCAGAATGACTGTCTGGCGTTTACATTATTCAACAATAATATACAATCGCAATACGGCCCCAACCACTGGATACCTTTTACCGAAGAAGAGGTTGGGGCTCAGGAAAAGTTTACAAGTCATTTGATGATCGATTACATAAGCGGCAAAAATCGTCCGCCAGTCGTTCGCGACGCCGATTTGTTCCGTTCGGCGGAGGACGAAAAGGAGGTCCGGCCGCTCCGGTTTTCGCCGGAGGCGACCGCTGTCATGGATGCCGGTCGCGCCTTGTGGCGTTATTATCACAGTCAGGAGGGCGCCGTGGCCGATGCTTCATTTTATGATATTCGCCTCCATTTTCAGGGCCGCAACGACCGGGGCCGCATGAATCCCGACAGCACAGACGAACGATATATGGAACTGATCGGAACACTGCGAAATAATTTGAAACTCCTCGCCCGCAAAATCGAACCTAAGGTTTACGAATACGGATTCCTGAAAAAATAGATGGACCAGCCCAAATTGGAACGTCTGCTGCGGCTCATGAAGCTGCTCACGGCCAACACGACGTATAGCGTCGACCAGCTGGCCGAGCGGCTCTCCATGTCGCGCCGTACGGTTTACCGCTATATCGACACCTTCCGCGAGGCGGGCTTTGTCATCAAGAAGACGGGCGACTGCATCCGTATCGATAAGGAGTCGCCCCATTTCCGCGACATTTCGCAGCTGGTCCACTTCACCGAGGAGGAGGCCCTGATCCTGAAGAGCGCCATCGAGAACATCGACGA
>CAJUIE010000147.1 GCA_910586375.1 uncultured Alistipes sp.
CTTTCAGTCCGCTGGCCAGCTCGCCCACGCCCGGCTCGACGATCTTCACGCCCCGTTGGGTCAGCGCTTGCAGGTTCTCCTGCGTCGCGGCATGGGCGTACATATCGAGGTCCATGGCGGGAGCCACGACTACCGGGCACCGGGCCGAGAGGTAGGTCGTCAGCAGCAGGTTGTCGGCTATGCCTGTGCGCATCTTAGCCAGCGTGTTTGCCGTAGCGGGTGCAATGAGGTAGCAGTCGGCCCATTCGCCTAAGGAAACGTGGGAGTTCCAGGCTCCGTTTTCGGGATCGAAAAACTCCACAAGAATAGGATTTTTCGAGAGCGTGGCCATTGTCAGGGGCGTAATGAACTGCTTGGCCAGCGGGGTCATGACCACTCGCACGTCGGCTCCGGCTGTCTTCAGCAGACGGCACAATGCGGCTGCCTTGTAAGCCGCAATGCTCCCGGTGATGCCCAGCAGTATGTGACGCCCCCTGAGACAGGGGCTCGTGGTCTCGTATCCCATTCGCGTGTGTGGCCTCAGGCCTGGGGCTGTTCGTTGGATGTCTTGCCCTCCTTGAAGAAAAGCTCGTTGTCGAGGAACTCCTCGGTGGCGATGATGACCGGCTTGGGCAGACGTTCGTAGTAGCGCGAAATTTCGATCTGCTCGCGGTTTTCGAAGGTCTCCTCCATGGTGTCGGTCGGTGAGGAGAAGTCGGCCAGCTTGCGGTTGAGTTCTCCCTTGAGTTCAGTTGAAATCTGGTTGGCGCGGCGGGCGATGATGTTTACCGTTTCGTAGATGTTGCCCGTCTCCCGGTCCAGGTCCACCAGTTTGCGCGTGATGGTGTTGTTGGGAATGTTCTTCTTGATTTCCATGTTGTTTTATATGCCGTTTTCCATGTTGTTGCGGTCGAGGTAATCGCGGGCGTGTTGCGCCATGCGTTCCACCTCCTTGATGTGTGTCGACTCGGGGTAAGCCTCCCGGAACGAGAGGGCCGAGTCGAGCATGTCCAGGTAGCGGTCGGTCTGTTTGGAGGCGACTGAGTTGCTGGCGAAGCGGTAGCTGGCGTCAACGATCAGAAACATGATCTGCTCGCGGTGCTTGCTTTCGGGGTATTCGCGCAGGGCATTTTTAAGAGCAGTGATAGCCGACCGATAGCGCCCGATTTTGTAATAGGTATAGGCGTTGATGTAGGCTTTTTCGTGGAGCCGCTCCGTCAGCTCGGCGTTGATCTTGCGGAAGTTCTCCACGCGATCGCTCCCGGGGTAGCGGGCGATAAATTCGTTGATAGCCATCAGGGCATGACCGGTCATCGTCTGGTCCCTCGTGGGCCCGGGCGAAAGGTAGTAGAAACAGAGGGCGTACATTCCCTCGGCATCTTCGATGAAGACGCTGCGGCCAAACTTGCGGCGGAAGTCGTCGAGCAGGGCAGAGGCTGTGTCGTAGTCGCGGTTCTTGAACTTGCAACGGGCGTTGAAGAACGCAATGGAGTCTTCGCGCGGGGAGCCGATGTAGTAGTGCTGGGCCCCCTCGAAGAGAGTCGAGGCCCGCGGCCACTTCTCTTTGTGGTAGTATTCCAGCGCCTTGGCGTAGATCTTGTCCGGTTCTCCGCTCTTGAGCAAGGCGTTGATGCCGCTGCATCCGCTGAGCATGACGGCAAGCAGTGCCGCGCACAGGGCGAAGGGGAAGATTCGTTTCATGGAGTGAAAATTTACGGCGCTTTATCGCGCAAAGGTATGTATAAATTAACGAAATGCAAAAAAAATTATTGCTCTCTGTGTTGTATGATGAAATGCAAATCCCCTGACGCATTCATGCGTCAGGGGATTTGCATGCTCGTACCGGAACTTGCGGGCCGCGGAAAAGGGTCAGAAGAAGAAGCCCATCGAGCAGCCGTATACCATGTCGTGAGAGATCTTGACGCGCTGCGAAGTGCCGTGTGATGTGAAGGTCTGCCATATGCGGTTGCGGGGATATCCCGATGCGCGGAAGTCGATGAAGAACTTGCGGATGTTCAGCCCCAGACCGCCCATCACGGCGACATTGTGGTTGTTGAAGGAGATGTTGAGTGTCTCGGGTGCGCTGCTGTGTCCGCCCTGCGCTGGTCGGAACCGGGCTCCGGCGAAGATACGCACGACGCCGAACTGAAAGCCCATTTCCACGGGTATTTCAAACCGTTTGGCTTCGATCCGGATGTTCCGCCCGGCTGCGCCGCCTGAGCGGAGGTCGTAGTTGGCCGATACGTAGTTGAACTCGCTTTGGAGGTGGATGCGGCGCGAGAGGTTCAGACGTATGACCAGGCCCATATCGAAGCCCGGACGCTTGGCGCCCGGCGAAAACGAGATGTCGCCGATCTTCACGGGGGCGAATTTATAGTCGGTGAGGGTGACGCCTCCGCGGACGCCGGCCTGCAACCGTTTGGCGCAGGCGCTGCCAACCCCCAGTAACAGGCAGCAGAGGGTGAGAAAGAGCATTTTCATGGTGTCGAAAAGTTTTACGTTTTTTTGCGTGACTGAAATCACATCAGGGGTGACGCGAGCCGCACGATGTCGCCCAGCGTCCGCCTCCAGAGAGGTGGATGCCAGCTCGCTCGGTCGATCTTCACGCACGATGCCAGATCGTCGTCGAAGCTGCGGGCCAGTTGCCGGGCGATGCGTTCGCTGCGGATGAAGGCCGTCACTTCGAGGTTGTCGACCAGGCTGCGATAGTCCATGTTGGCCGTGCCGATCCAGGCCGTGTGGTCGTCGATGATCGCACTCTTGGCGTGCAGAAAGCCGTTGTCGTAGCGGTAGATTTCGACACCGGCGTCGAGTATATCCTCGATGTAGGAGTCCGAAACAATGTCCGTCAGGCGGGAGTCGCTCGATGTGGGGATCATCACCTGAACCCGTACTCCGCTGTGGGCGGCCAGTCGCAATGCGTCGAGTATGAGCACCGGCGGCAGGAAGTAGGGAGAGCATACTCTCACTCGCTGCCGGGCTCTGATGATGAGCGCGGCAAAGGCTTCGGCCAGTGTGGTTCGCGAGGCTCCCTCTTCGGACCACGCTAACTGGATCGTCAGTCGTTCGCGGATGGTGTGCGGGGCGATGTGGAGACCCGGGTCGAGGCTTTCGCCCCGGCTTCGGGCCCAGTCGGCCAGAAAGAGCCGTTGCAGATCGGCCACTGCGTCGCCTTCCAGACGCAGGTGCTCGTCGCGCCACTTGCCCATGTAATTTCCGTCGAGGTAGTATTTCGCAATATTTATGCCACCTATATAGGCGACTTTTCCGTCCGTGACGACTATTTTTCGGTGGTTGCGGCGGGCGACTTCCGGTGTGAACCACGGAAAACGGACGGGACGACAGGCGGCGGTGTGTATTCCGGCTTCGTGCATCCGCCGGAGCATTTTTTGCCCGAGCTTCCAGGAGCCTATGGCGTCGTAGAGAAGCCGTACCTCCACGCCGGCGCGGGCTTTGCGGATGAGGATGTCGGCGATGGTGCGCCCGATACGGTCGTCGCGGAAGATGTAGTACTCCATGTGTATTGAGCGCGTAGCCCGTTGCAGGGAGGTGATAAGTGCTGTGAAAGCATTATTGCCGTTGTGGAGTATTTCGATATGGTTGAAGTTTGTGGAGCGGGTACCGCAGCCGCGGAAGATGAGATGTTCGAGGGGCTCGCCGTCTGCGGTGGGAGGTGTCGGGCCCGAATTTCGGCGGCGGTATCCGGCCAGGATATAAAGGAGCGTTCCAACGATGGGCAACAGCAGAACGAGGATGATCCAGATGCCTGCCGAGGCGGGAATCCTCTGCTGACGAGCTATGAACAATGCGGCGCCCAGCGCCCAGATGATATGGATGGCCAAAAGAAAAGACATACCCCGCGGCGGGGCATACTCCGTGCCATTTGGTTCTCTTCGTTTTGTCATTCTGCGGTTCCTTCTCTTATTCCTGGCGCCACTTTTCTTTGTCTTGGCAAAGTCCGCAGGCGGCTTGCCCCCCCCCTCTCTTATTCCTGCACGCAGCGAACGGGGTAACCGCACGCACGCTGGCCGTTGCTTTCGGGGTGCACGGCGGATACGTGGAAGTATAAGTTCGTGCCGACTACGGCTGATGCCGAGTATTGCCCGCTGCCCCAGACGAAACCGTCCGTGCCCACAGAGTACAGGCCGCCGGAAGGGCCGTAGCGCCAACCCGAAGCGGGG
>CAJUIE010000148.1 GCA_910586375.1 uncultured Alistipes sp.
AAGTCGGGATTTCGATAAGAGGCTGCAAAGCCCTTATCCGGTTCTTGCTTATGCGTCCCCGGAGCGAGAGCCGCAGCCAGCGAAAATTTTCTCTTCGGCGGCCAGGGGGGGCGATGTTTATATTCGGGCCGGCGCCAGCGAACGGCGACGCATGAAGTGCGAGCCTTCGCCCGGGAATGGCGACGGCTCGGACAGTCTGGCGACTGAAAAACAAAAGAATGTTATTCTGAAGTACCGAAGGCGACGAAGAATCCTATTCGCGAGCCGGAGCCAACGGAGGCCACAAGAACTGAATAAAGGATTTTGCCCCGCCAGACACAAGCATCCGACGGGGCAAAATCGTGTAAAACTCACCTCAATACGATTCGTTGATGAAATTGACTCTCAGATCGTAGGGCGTTCGCTGCGGCACTCCCTCCATCTTGCGTGGGCTCCACTTACCGTGGCTGTTGCGGATAACACGCAGCACCTCTTTGGTAAGTTTTTTATCGGGCGACTGCACCACTTCGTCAATCGTGATCGACCCGTCGGGCTCGATGAAAAAACGGATATGCACCCGGCCTCCTACCTTGGCGAATCGTTCGTCATAGCGCACCCGCGCCCGCAGCCAGGGGTAGAAACTTTTTGCCGGATCTTCCCCCAGAAAAAGCAGCGGATCGGGATTTTGAGCTCGTTCTATCTCGCTGACGGGCAGTTGGATTCTTAGCCGCACGGTGTAGGGTACTGCGCGTTCACCCAGCCGGGCAGGCTGCCATTCGCCCCCGATACTTTCAAAGGCCGCAGTTACCATTTCGCGGGTACGCGGCGTAGCCGGAGCGAGGCTGTTGCTGTCAGCACCTTGACAGGTAGTATCGCAGAATCGCAGAGCCGAGAGCCGCCCGGCCGTATCGACCCGAAATGCCACAGCAATCCGCTCGGTCAGTTCATCGTAGCGGTAGCCCTTTTCGAGAGCCAGTTTTTTTGCTTCGGCCGTCAGTCGCGAGCCGAAAAAACGCCGTTCAGCGCCGTTGAACGTGGGAGGAGTTACCGTTTGCTGTGCAAATACCCCCCCCCACAAAAAAAAGCGAAAATCGCCGTCAAGAGTGTGTTTTTCATGAGTTTTGTGATTAAAGGTCGAACAAAGATAGTAATTTATTCCCAAGCCGGAGCCAATCTGACGGCTGTTGTTGTCGGGCCGAAAGCCTGCGGAGATTGTTTTTTGCATATCTTCACCGCGGCAGACTACAGAGAGCGGGGGCTTCGGCTCGGACGACCTCCGGTCGATTGTCATTCTGAGCGCCCCCCCTTTGTCATTCTGAGCGCAAGCGATGCCCCTCAGACAAACCGCCTTTTCACTCGTTCCATATCCGCCACGAAGCCTCAGCCTGAGTACGAAACATCACCTCTCCGTTCAAAGTTCGTGCCCCGCGCTGTCGGCCGTAGTCGAGGAACTGCGTAAGCGGAGGATTGTAGACCAGATCGAGCAGCATATGCCGCGGCGTCAGGGCTGCATAGGGAATGCAGGGCGCCTGATCAACAGCAGGGTAAGTGCCGACCGGTGAAGCGTTGATTATCAAATGGCTATCGGCTGTCATTTCAAGTGTCAGTTGAGCATACGTACAATTCCCTTTTGCCGGATCACGAGATACCAGAGCGTATGGAATTTCGCGCTCCGCAAGTGCATATTGCACAGCTTGCGAAGCTCCGCCCGTCCCCAGCACCAGCGCCATTTCCGGACGTTCACCCCCCAGCAGCAGATCCAGCGATGCACGCAGCCCTTCGATGTCGGTATTATGGCCCACCAGACGACCGTCGGTCTGTCGACGTACACAGTTGACCGCACCGATCATACGGGCCTCGAACGACAAATCATCCACATAGCGCATTACCTCCCGTTTGTAGGGAATCGTCACGTTCAGCCCCTCAATTTCGGGCTCTGCCACCAACAGTTCGGGCAAAGCCTCGATCGCAGGCAGCTCATAGAGCGAATAGACGCAGTCGGTGCGCCCCTCGCGTTTGAATTTCTCTGCAAAATAGGCCTCCGAGGCTGAGTGTCCCAAAGAGCGGCCGATCAATCCGAAGTGCCGCATCACTTTACGTCGTTATGCGGTCCGAAACGCCGGGCGAGGCTCTCAATGCCCCAGATAGTCAAAAATCCTGCTGCGCCGAGCAACAGAGCCTGCCACTCGAAATGCCCGGGCCAGATGTTACGCTCCACCAGAGGTTGTAGCTTGCCGTGGCTGTCCACATAGGTTTCGAGGGTCTCTTTCCAGGGCCACACCTTGTTGAGCGACCCCACCATGAAGCCCATCAATACGGCGACAGTCACGTCGTGCCAACGACCGAGCAACCATGAAAGCAGGTGCGAAAAGGCGATGATTCCCGCGGCAGCTCCAACCAGAAAAACCAGCATGACGGGAATATTCAAATCACTGACTGCCTGCATGATAAACTGATACTTACCGAGCAGCAGCAGGATAAAGGCCCCCGAAATACCGGGCAGAATCATGGCACAGACAGCTATGGCCCCCGCCAGAAGGATAAACCACCAGGTCTCGGGCGTCTGGGCGGGTGTCGCTACAGTTATCCACCACGCCACGGCCGTGCCGACAAGCAGCGCCCCCACGCTCCGCCAGTCCCATTTTCCGATCTGCCGGGCAACCAGAAGTGCCGAGGCGACGATCAACCCGAAGAAGAACGACCAGATGGCGACAGGGTGGTGCACAAGCAACCAGGTCATCAACCGCGCCAGCGAAAAGATCGCCACAGCGATTCCCAGCAGCACCGGAAGCAGAAACCCTCCGTTTACATAGCTCCACAACTCCCTGAAGCGAAACTTAATAAACAGCCGAAGAGCTGTTGCATCCACGCTTCGGATCGAGCGGATCAATTCCTCGTAAATACCCGAAATAAAGGCAATCGTACCACCCGAAACTCCCGGCACGACATCGGCCGACCCCATAGCACAGCCCTTGAGAAAAAGTAGCAGAAATTTCATAACCCTTCGAATTTCCTGCGAAGATAGCAAATAATTCCGGATACTCCGACCCGATCCATAAAGTTATGGTTCTCCCGCTTCGGGTTACCGCGCCAGCGGTTCCGGCGGCCTGGGCAATGTGGGCACGCTCGGTTACGCCTGGAGCAGTTCGCCTTCTTCGGCGTCGAGCGTGTACGGGTCGAACTTGAGCTTCTACGGTTCCGGCGTGTTCCCCGAGTTCAACTACTACCGTGCGTACGGTTTCCCCGTTCGCTGCGCCCGACAACAAGTCGGGTTTTTCGATAAGAGGCTGCAAAGCCCTTATCCGCATTTCGCTTTTGTGCCCCCCGGAACCAGAGCCGGAGCCAGCGAAAATTTTCTCTTCGGCGGCCGGGGGGGCTGGTTTGGGCGGGTCTTCGCGGGGGGGGGTATATTCGGGCCGGAGCCAGCGGTGGGTCGCCGATTTTTGCGGGCCTCCGCAGCCGGGGGCTTCGGCCCGCACCGGCCTTTTAGGCCGGGAGTTCGTCGCTATACAGATTCTTCGCTTACGCTCAGAAGGACAAAGTGGGGCCCTCAGAATGACAGCAACGCAACGCTCCGCGTTGTTTCGGCGGCGGCATCACGCTTCCAGCGTGCCCCGCCGCCGCCGCCGAAAAATCCCGCTCAAAAGGAGAGTTGACCCTCAGGTCTGAGGGCCTCCGCATCCGGGGGCTGCGGCCCGATCGACCAAAGGTCGAAACATCTATTTTCGGGCCGAAGACTGCGGGGCGGCGTTCAGAATGACAAGGAGACCTCAGAAAGGCACAGAGGTGGGGGGGGCAAACACACAAGGGCCGCACGCTATAGCGTGCGGCCCTTATCTTCGAGACGAAGGCGAACTATTTCGCAGCCTCAACCGAAACCTTGCGGAACTCCTTCATCAGCTTCGAAATCTCGAGAGCCGACTTGCGGGCGCGGGTACCGGCAGCCTTGTTGCCCTTCTCTGCCTGGGCTGCTGCGTTAGCTGCGAATACTTCGTACTCTGCACTGATTTTTGCTACCAAATCTTTCATGACTTTAGATGTTTGGGGTTTATTTCAGGGCAAAGATATAAAAATTATCTGTTTTCCACATTCGGGACCAAAAAAAATCGGTTTTTTTCGCTAAAAAAAGCCCCTCTCCTGCCATCCTCACCGGAATCAGCGCCCCCGGA
>CAJUIE010000149.1:0-321 GCA_910586375.1 uncultured Alistipes sp.
CCGGGGGTAGAAGCTGTTTTGCATCTTTCGGGCATAGCCGCTGCCGAAGTAACTCGTGCGCATGGCCGTGGCTGCCAGAGCGTGGGAGACGCCACCGAATTGCATGGCGAAGATCGCCACCTCGTTCTGGACGTCGGCCAGGTTGAGTCCCCGTTCGTAGATGAGGTTGTGGTTGAGCCAGATGCACTTGTCGTTGTAACCGGTGACCCACGTGCCGGCGCCGTAGCGAACGTTGAGGAATCCGCCCACGATCACCTCAAACTGGCGGGCATTGAACCGTTCGGCAGGCATTGCCCCGATGTCATAGGAGGGGCTCGTGCC
>CAJUIE010000149.1:331-4102 GCA_910586375.1 uncultured Alistipes sp.
GCATCACCAGAGCTTCGCCGTTGTGGACCTGTGCGAAGACGAAGGTCAGGAAGTCGGCCAGATCGCGGTCCAGACGGTAGTACATGTCTTCGATTTCGACTGATTCCGGACCGTAGATCTCGGCGATGCGGCGCGGTGTGTCGAGGCAGATGGTCAGCAGGTCGGGCGTCTGGTCTGCCCCCAGTTTGTACTGGGCGACGAGCTGCTTGGCAAATCCCAGAACGGTCGAGTTTCCGGCCGGAGTGGCGAGCAGACGCCCGAACTCGTTTTGCGGGGTGCGTTGCGGGGTGCTTGCTCCACTGCGCCTGGAGGATTCCGAGAGAGTGATCTCTTTATGGCGCGTGTTGTGGTAGCGGTTGCGTTCGTAGATTGTCCGCCATTCTGGCAGGATGTAGGAGAGGTTGTAGCGTTCGCGGTTGCTGCGGTCGATCCATTCGGGCAGCTCCGGGGCGTACCACTCCGAGGTTGTCCAGCCGCAATGGGCCGGGTCGAGCCAGAAGACGTGTTGTGTATGTCCGCCGGCCACGACGGCCGAAGTGGCTTCGGCAGCTACGGTTACGGACTGACTGCCGGGAATATGCCGCAAAATGGTCTCTCCGAGCGTCGGGGCGAAGAGGTGATAGGGGCCCGGGCCCAGGCGCCCCTCGGTCAGATGTACGGTCGTGTTGGTCGTATAGTCTTGCCAGCGTTCGCTGACGACGCCGTGGGTCGAGGGCATGGCGCCTGTGGTGAGTGTGGCCAGTGATACGGGTGTTGTGGTCTGCTGGTAGTCGTAGCGGGCGAAGCTGAAGCGTGAGCCCTCATCGAGCAGACGGCGGAAACCGCCCTCTCCGAAGTTGTCGGCATAGCGTGTCAGATCGTTGGCACGCATGGAGCTCACGACGATTTGAACGATCAGCCGCGGCCGGGCAGCGTGGGTCGGCAGTGCAGACAGAGCCCCGAGTAATATGAAGAGCAGTTTTTTCATTCGTTCGAAAATTCCGAAGGACAAAATTACGAATTTTAACGTTATTTTACGCCTTTGCATTGTGCGATTTCCTCCGAAAAGTCGATTCCGGAGCTTTTTTCCAAAGCGGCGAGGCGGTCGAGTATCCGGCGGCATTGCTGGCGATGGGCCGCGCTTTCCGGGTGGAGGGGGCGGTGGGAGCAGGCGGTAACGAGGCGTTTGACCTCGGGCAGGAGGGTTTGGGTCCGCTCTGAGAGTGCGGCTTGGGTGAATTGCTCCCAGATATACTCTACAGCCTGAGCGGAAGGGTGCACCAGATCGTCGGCATAGAAGCGGTAGTCGCGCAAGTCGTCCAAAAGGATTTCATAAGCCGGGAAATAATGTGCATGGGCGAATCGATCGGTCAGTTCGGCGACGGCCAGTCGCAAAATGGCCTTGCTCAATGAGTTATTCTCCGCCCCGTCGTTTAAATGCCGTATGGGGCTGATGGTCAGGATCACCTGCTTGTCGGCCAGCGGCCCGGTCAATAGTTGCGACCACTCCCCGACGATTTGTCCGACCTCCAGGCGTTCGCGTTGGAAAAGCGCCTGGGGTTGCTTGTGGCAGTTGGCTACGAGGTGTCCGTTTTCGCGCAGCCGGTAAACCCACGCTGTGCCAAATGTGATGATGACGCAGCGGGTCGTCGGCAGCAGGGTTCGTGCAGTGCTCAGAGCGTCGTTGTAGTGCTGTAGTGCTGTAGCGCGGCTGGGATGGCTCAGGTGGGTGTTGGTGTCGTAGTGGAACCACAGTCCGTCGGAGCCTTGCTGCAACTCGCAGGCTGCCGCAGGTGCGGGGTTTTCCATCCGACGCAGAAAGGCGGCAATGGAGGCAGGATTGAAGAGCGGGCCGGTGAAGTTGCCCGCAGCGCGGAACTTAAGCGTCTGCATCTTGCGGCGCATCTCGTCGGCAAAGCATGAGCCGAAGAGCAGCACGTTGTCGTCGTAGCCGATATCAGTTCCCAGCGGGTTTGCCTGGATTTCGGTGCGGAATTTCATGGTGCGAAATTACGAATTTTCTTACCTTTGTCGCATGATTCTTCGTGCGAACTGCAAAATAAATCTGGGTCTCGACGTCCTGCGTCGTCGCGACGACGGCTACCACGATGTGGTGACGGCGATGTTTCCCGTTGCGGGCCTTTACGACGAGGTGGAGGTGACGCGTACTACCGCCCGGGGTGTCTCTTTTCGGGCCGGAGGGATTGCTGTGGACTGTGCGCCTGACGATAATCTGTGTATCAGGGCATTCCGCTTGATGCAGCAGCGTTATGACATCGATGGCGTAGCCATTCGTCTGGACAAGCGGGTGCCGTTTGGTGCCGGGTTGGGTGGCGGATCGTCCGACGCGACAGCGGTGTTGCTGGCTCTCGACGAATTGTTCGGGTTGCGCCTGCCGGAAACAGAACTGATCGCTTGTGCTGCGGCGCTGGGAAGCGATACGGCATTCTTTGTCAGGAATATACCGCAGTTATGTGAGGGGCGGGGCGAGGTGATGTCCCCTTTGTCGTTATCCCTGAGCGGATTATGGATTGTTATTGTCAAACCTTCCGAAGGTGTTTCGACGCGCGAAGCCTACGCCGGTGTTGTGCCCCACGTTCCGCCGGTGCCGCTCGTTGAACGACTTCGACGCCCCATAAACGAATGGCAGGGGTTGATAACCAATGACTTCGAACCCTCTGTTTTTGCGGCACATCCGGCGATTCTGGATGCTAAGGAGGAACTCCTGGCTGCCGGAGCGCTCTACGCAGCGATGTCGGGCAGCGGCTCGGCGGTTTTTGGTCTTTTTGATGATCCGCAAAGAGCAAAGAGCCTGCGCTGGCAGACTCCCTACATTTTTCGGATGGATTGAATCCGTATAACAGCGTCTTTTCTTATTCAGCAGAGGGCTGTAACTTGGGCGTTGCAGTCTGTGGCCCGCGAAAAAACAATTGCCCGGCTGCCTGCCCCCCCCCTCTCTTATTCCTGCCCCGCCCCTCTCTTATTCCTGCACGCAGCGAACGGGGAAACCGCCCGAACGGCTGCCGTTGCTCTCGGGGTGCACGCCGGATACGTGGAAGTATAAGTTCGTGCCGACTACGGCTGATGCCGAGTTAGGCGAACTACTCCAGACGAAACCGCTCGTGCCCACATTGGTCAGGCCGCCGGACCAGCTGCCGCGCCAACCCGAAGCGGGAATCAGCAAGCTGTCATTTTTTCAATGCGCTGCACGTGGCGCCCCCCTTCGAATGGGGTGGAAAGGAAGAGGTCGAGCATCGCGACGGCTTCATCGTTGGTGATAAAACGGGCCGGAAAGACGATGATATTGGCGTTGTTGTGCTGGCGGATAAGCGTGGCGACCTCTGTGTTCCAGCAGAGCCCGGCACGGATGCCCCGATGTTTGTTGAGCGTCATGGCCATGCCTTCGCCCGAGCCACAGAGGCCGATGCCGCGCACCAGTTCTCCCTTTTCGATGGCTTCGGCCAGCGGATGGGCGAAGTCGGCATAGTCGACGCTTTCGGGCGAATGGGTGCCGAAGTCGAGGACCTCGTAACCCCGGGCGTCGAGGTAGCCCACCAGAAACTCTTTCATCTCATAGCCCGCATGATCGCAGGCGATACCTATTTTTTTCATAATCGTATGGTTATCGGTGCAGTGAGCTATTTCAAAAAGTGTTCCGCGACGGCGATCAGCAAACCGAACACCAGTGCATTGAGCAGGACGACGGGCGTGGCCTTGCGTTCCTTGCCGGTAAACGAGAGCACTACGGGCAGCGCCATCATCAGCGTCACGGCCATGCCGTCGGCCCACCAG
>CAJUIE010000150.1 GCA_910586375.1 uncultured Alistipes sp.
CTCCTGGGGCAACCTCATAGCCCTGACTGCGGTCTGCATGTCGCTGACCGTCGCAGCGATCTGGACGCTGGGGCTGAGCCGCAATGAACGGGCCTTTGCAACTGATCTGTTGAAGAGAAAATTCAAAAAATAACGGTTCATGGACAATCCGAATCCTACATTTTCCATCATCGTCCCGGTCTATAAGGTAGAGGCGTATTTGCCGCAGTGCCTGGACTCGATTCTCGGCCAGAGTATCCCCGATTTCGAGTTGATCCTCGTCGACGACGGAAGCACGGACAGCAGCGGTGCGATATGTGACCAGTATGCCCGGGACGACGGTCGTGTCCGTGTCATCCATAAAACCAACGGAGGTCAGTCCACCGCCCGGAATGCCGGACTGGAGATCGCCGGGGGCCGCTACGTCCTCTTCATCGACAGCGACGACTGGCTCGAAAAGGATGCTTTGGCCCGACTGCTTCCTCTCCTGGCCGAGGAGCCGGATGTTATCGTATACTCGTTTTTTTATCGTTTCGACAACGCCCCGGTCTCCGGGAGCACCTCGTTGCGCGGCTTCCCCTCCAAGTGCAGCGGCGGGGAGTTTCTGCGCTGCATGGCGACCCGTAAAGTCCTCGATCTGAGTGTCCCCTGGAACAAAGTTTACCGGCGACAGCTCTTCGAAGAAAACCGCATAAGATTTATCGAGGGAATCATCAACGAAGACGGCCCCTTCTTCCTCGAAACGTTCCTCCTGGCGGAAAAGGTCGCTGTGCTCGATCAGCCGCTCTACTCCTATCGCAAAGGCCGCGCCGATGCCACTACGTCGAGCAATTCGATCCGTAACTTCGATTCGCTCATGACCGGTATAGCCCATACGCGCGCCCGGCTTCGGGGAACGAAGTGGGACAAATACGTGAACCGCCTGCTGCTGACCTACGCCGTGTTTGCTACTACGCAGCGCTACAAAACTGCGGAAGATACCCGCCTCGTGCTGGAACGAAGCTCCTCGAAAGAGTATCGCCAGATGCTCCGGAAGCTGTGGCGCCAAGCGCATTTTTCGTGGAATATCTCCCTGCTCGCCGCAATGATCCTCTGCGGGCCGAGACTTACGAAAAAACTCCTCAGGACATTATGAATCAGGCTGTAACCAAGCGCGAAAAGTACTTTTTCTACTTCGTACTGGTCGACATCATCTTCGCCCCCTACTTCCCGTGGCTGGCCATTACCTTCTCGCAGCTCTTCGTCTTCGGATGGTTCATGCTCGAAGGCTACAAGCAGGCCCCGCCCCGTGAAGTTACGGCCTACAGATGGTTGTTGATCCTGGTAGCGGCGAGCACGGCGCTTTCACCCCTGTGGCTGCCGCCCGGGCAGGAAGGATTCTACTTTTTCGACAACATCAAGCGTGCACTGAACTTCGGAATAAGTATCTCCTACTACTTCTATTTCCTCCACTACCTGCGCCGCATCGAACTGAAAATGTGGAAATGGGTCTTCGCCATGATCGTCTACATCGGTCTGTGGGCCTACATTTTCTACATGGACAGTTCGTTATTCTTCCGGCTGAAAACGCTCTTCAACCCCCGGGACTCGCTGATGCTCATGATGGACGAACACACCGGCGTCTTCCGGTTCAACTTCATCTGGACCGACCCCAACAACGTAGGGTATGCTCTGGTGGGGCTGCTGGCCTATTTGCTGATCGACATCCGCACCCCGAAAGTCGTCATTGCCATTGCAGTGCTGCTGGCGGCATTCTCGACGATCCTGATCATGAGTGCCGGTACGCTGATCTCGGCGGCTATCGTCTTGCCGCTGGCTCTGCTCGTGAGGTTCAGACGCAACCACGAGGCCCGTTCGGTGCTGATGACTATCGTGCTCGCCTTTCTGGTCATTCAGATCGGATCCCGCTATTCAAGGGCGCTCTTCGGCAGTGACCTGGGTACCGCCGCTATCGAACGCCTCCAGCAAAAGGAGGAGGTCGGCGATGACCGCCCCACGATTTGGAAAAACCTTGTGCTGGCAAAAAACCCCCTGACCCATATGGTCCTCGGGGAGGGCGAAAATCTCTTCGTCGAGGAGGAACTCTACTTTCCCCATAGCGGACACCTCATGCTCTTCTACGGTTACGGAATGATCGTATACGTACTTTACATGTTCCTTATTTTTCGCAAGGTACCCGGGGTCTCCTGGGCCGACTACCTGCCTGTAATGGCATTTCTGCTCTGTTTCACGATCAATGTCGGAATCGGAGAGATGAAATTCTGCGGCATCATGTCCCTGCTGGTCGCCTACCAGCGTCTGCTGCCGACACAACAGAAACCCCAACCTGTACTCGCATCATGAAAAAACAAACTGCTATAGCCTTTTTGGGCGCACTGGTGCCGGATACGCCGGAGTACCGCAGCATCGCCCTGCGCCGTTCGGGCAACATGGTTCAGGACGGACTGGTCTGCGGTCTGAAAGCCCGGGGCGCCGAAGTCGAAATTTTTTCGGCACAGCCCCGGCCCTCGTATCCCCGCGACCGAAAACTCTTCTACCGGGGCCGTAAGATCGACTACCGCGGGATGAAGATGCACCTGGTACCGTTTTTCAATATTCTGGTCATCAAGACTATATGCATCATCCTGTGCGAAACAGGAGCGATCATCGCATGGGCGTTGCGCAACCGGGGTAAGCAGCGCATCCTGCTGGTGTATAACACCTTTACCCCGCCGTTGGCGATCGTCTGGCTCCTGGGGAAAATCACCCGCAGCAGGAGCGCCGCCCTGCTCTACGATCAGGGAATGCCCCCCCGGGAGCTGCATCTGAGCCCGCTCAAACGATTCATATACCGTCTGGTGGAGATCAACGCCAAGTTTTTCATTCCGCGCATCGACCGGCGAATCGTCATCAACGAAGCTGTGGGCCGCGACTACGGAGGCGGTAAGGACTTTCTGGTTGTCGACGGCGGAATCAGCCATAACATCCTCGACCGGCTCTTTGAACTGGAAACACCCCCGCAGACAGAGAACCGGCCGATGACGTTTCTGCTGGCCGGGCTGATCTCGCCGATCAACGGAACCCGGCTGCTGGGCGAAGCACTGACCATCGCCCGGGACCCGAGAATCCGGGTCGTCGTGGCAGGAAACGGCCACGACCTGCCCTACATTGAGGAGTGGTGCGCCCGCGAACCGGAACGTGTGTCGTATGCCGGAAGCCTGAACCTGGATGAACTCTTCGAACTCTACGCCCGCACGGATGTACTGCTCAATCTGCGGGTGCTCTCGGAGGCAGACAAGTATCTGTTCCCATCGAAATTCCTTGAATACCTGGCTGTGGGCAAACCCACGGTTACAACGCCGGCCGGACACATCGAACGCGAATACGGCGCCTATTGCTTCGTGATGAAGGATTGCACGGCCCAGACCCTGGCCCAGACCTTTGACCAGCTGCTGGAGACCCCGACCGGCGAACTGAGCGACCGGGGACGTAAGGCCCGGAAATTCATGGTCGAAAACCGGACATGGGAGAGCCGCTCGGCCGAAATTCTGGATTACCTGATCCGTCCGTGAGGAGGCTATGAACAAACGCAAAAAGATTCTTCAGATCAATTCGGTAGCCGGATTGGGTTCGACGGGCCGTATAGCCGACACGCTCGGCGACCTGGCGCTCGATCACGGCTTCGAAAGCTACATCGCCTACGGTCGTCAGGCTGCGCCGAGCCGTTCGCAGCTGCTGAAGATCGGCAACAGGGCCGACACCTACGCCCACGTGGCACAAAGCAGGCTTTTCGACAACCATGCTTTCGGTTCGCTGCGCGCCACACGACGCTTCGTGGCGCAAATCCGCGAAATCGGTCCTGACCTGGTGCATCTGCACAACATCCACGGCTACTACCTCCATGCAGGCGAGTTGTTCGAATACCTGGCCGGGCAGGATATACCGATCGTGTGGACGCTTCACGACTGCTGGCCCCTGACGGGACACTGCGCCCACTTCTCTTATGCAGGCTGTGAGAAATGGCGCACGGGCTGTTTCAATTGTCCCGCTTCGCGGCACTACCCCTCCGCGCGGTTGCTCGACCGCTCGAAGAGGAATTATG
>CAJUIE010000151.1 GCA_910586375.1 uncultured Alistipes sp.
CGACGAGCTGCCGACGCGCTTTCTGGACTTCTGGCTCGTGCCCGACGCGCCGACCGCGGCCCAGTGCGAACACTACCAGACACTCTATAAATCGGAGGAGTACGGCATTTTACTTCATTTGCCGCTCTACCTTCTCAACTATGTTTATTGCCGCCGTTTCGATGTTCCGGCGGCCGATGCCGGGGTGTGCGCGGACGCGCAGGCCGATGTTTCGCAGCGTCTGGTTTCCGATCCCGAATATCGGGCCGACATCATGTCGTTTACCAGGCGCCTGCACCAGTTCCAGCTGCAGCTGCAATATATCCGCATCATGTACGGGTTGGGCCAGGTGCAGCAGATGTGTCGCTTCGATGTGTTCGATGTCGAGGCTTACGACGATGTGATAATGGAAATAATGAGGAGCTGGATCGAGTCCTTCATCGGGATTTTATCCGGGCCGACGACATAGAATCACCGATTCAGGAGTGCGGGACATGAAGTGAATTCTTCATAATCCGAAGTTGCGTCACTTTTGTTGACGGATCCCGCACTCTCTTTTACGACCCGGGGCCGAAACGATTGTGTTTCGGCCCCGGTTTTTTGTTCTTTGTCGCCCCGCAGTCTGTGCTCGCGGCGAAGTCGATTTGCCAATGCGCATTCTCCTGCGTTTCGGTGATTATTATTGAATTCGGCCGTCTTTCATCCGTATGATCCTTCCGGTTTGTCCGGCAATTTTTTCGTCATGGGTGACCATTATGATGGTAACGCCTTCGCGGTTGAGTTGTTTGAGAATATCCATAATTTCTATTCCCATTCGGCTGTCCAGATTTCCAGTTGGCTCGTCGGCTAATAAAATTTCAGGAGCTCCCATTAATGCGCGGGCTATTGCAACTCGTTGACATTGTCCTCCGGAAAGTTGGGTCGGGAAATGCTTCATCCGGTGTCCCAAATCGACTTTAATCAGCATCTCCTCGGCTCGTTTACGGATTTCGCTCCTGCTCGGGGCTCCCGGACGATATAACATCGGTAAGGCGACGTTATCCAATACGTTCAGAGCCGGAATTAAGTGAAAACTTTGAAAAATGAAACCGAGTTTCTTATTCCGAAGTCGGGACAATTGTTTGTCATTCATTCCATGACATGAGATGCCGTCGATAGAAAGTGTGCCGCCCGTGGGTTCATCGAGCAACCCTATGATATTGAGCATTGTCGATTTTCCACACCCCGATGGCCCCATGATGGAGATAAATTCACCTTTATTGACCGTCAGATTGATGTCATACAAGGCTTGGGTTTGCACTTCGCTGGTATAAAATGTTTTGCTGATGTTTTCGAGTGTAACCATGATTAAATAAGGTTTAGGTTTCGGTATGTTAGGCTCTCTATTCCTGATGAAGGATTTCCGCCGGATTGGTCTGTGCGATCTGCCAGGCCGGATAGCAGGCGCTGAATAGTGAAAAAAGCAGCATGCAGCCTAAAGCTGCTGCCAAAGCCAACAGATGGGTAAAGCTAAAACTGAAGACGATCAACGATAGTAAAATGCCCGGCACCGCAGCCGACAGAGTTAACGCAAGACCCTGAAAGATCACCAACCGCAGCAAAGCCGATTTTGTGGCCCCCAGAGCTCGGTGGAGGCTGAATTCCTGTATGCGTTTTTTAGTATTGAGCACCAGTAGTCCCAAAGTTCCGATAAAAGCAAAAATAACTAAGAACAGGGTGGGGATGGTGATCAACTTCAATCTCGATGTGACCGAAAACATGGCTTGTTCTTTATATACACCCATGTCTTTTGCCCCGAAATCTATCTCACTGAAATAGGGAAGCAGACGTTTGCACTCTCTGTAACTCCGGTTGCAAAACTCTTCTGCGTGCCCCGGTTCTATTCGGGCGCATATTTCACGGTAAATCCGAAACAGGCTGGCCTCGTTTTTTTGGTACGGAAGGATGACGGCGGGGGCTGCTGGCGTGAAAACATCCTCTTTGATGCCGGCGGCGATGCCGACAACCGTGTATGGAAAATTACGGTTGTCGTAAATGCGGGTCCCGATCAGGCTTTTTCCGGCATTCACCTCATCGGCCAATTGCCGGGTTATAACAGCCGGCCAGCTTCCGTCGGGCAATGTATGCAGCCACTCGCCCTCCAGGAGCTCGATTTTAAAAACCCTTTCGGCGCTGATGTCTGCTAATTTCATGTGTACATGATATTTGCGGCCGGATATAGCGACAGAGTCCGCTAAATAGTATTCGGGTTCCCGGAAGTAAGGCACCAATGACACGCTTTCGGAAATTCCTTCCACATGCTCCCATTGCCGCATATTTTCCAGAATGGCATCCAAAGAGCGGTTTAACTCTTCGCGTTTACTCATTTCCAGGCTTCTTTCGGCCATATATCCGAGTGAAACCACGTTTTCGGTATCCGGCAGTCCCGGCTCATAATATTTTTCGAGCATATCGAATAGGGAGACAAGACAAATCATCAATACGATGAAGACCAGCATCTGCTCGATAAAGATACCCGCGAAATGCCGTTTGCTGTTCCATAGAAAAGTAAGTAAATACTTAATCATTGCTACCTCCTTTCAGCATAAGGGAAATATTCTTTTTTGCAGCCATATAAGCTGGAATGCCTCCTGATATGAGTGAAAAAATAATTCCTGAACAGATCAAAATAAAAATATTGATGACAGGGATCGGACCGGACAGGAGTGTCGCTCCAGTTCCGTCTGCCGAACTTCTGAAAAACAGCGATTCGGCCAGATTGATGATTGGATGAGCCATGACTATGCCTGCTGTGAACCCAATTCCTACGAGAATAAGGCTTTCGGTTATAATCATATACAATATAGCACCTTTGGTCGCTCCACAAGCCCGGCGGACGGCAAGCTCAGATATTCGGTTTTGGATGCCGGATTCACTCAATGTAATAATGTTGATGGCCGGTATTAATAACAGCAGAAAGATGATGAGACTCACTCCTGCAAATAAACCATTGTTGCCGTAACGAGCAGACCGTTGTTCTTTGAGTGTCATAAGCCCATCAATGGAAAGATCCAGCTCCATACCCCGATTTTTATAGAATGTTTTCAAGGCAAAGAGCATGTCTTGTTTGAATTCCTCTTTGGGAACATTTTCCGGAAACAAGACGTCTGTTGTATAGACGGACATTCCTGACGGCATAAATTTGTTGACGGAATAAGGTAACCAGATGCTGGCGGTTTCTTTTACGGTTGAGAAGACCGAATAATCTTTGACCACGCCGATGACCTTGTAATGATTCCCTTGTATTTCGAGCTCTTGGCCTAAAGCAGAAATATTTCCCAAATATTTTCTGGCGATCTTTTCCGTGATGACCGCCATTTTTTCCACATCCCAGGTTTCTTCTTTTGTAAATGCCCGACCCTCGATAAATTCAAAATCATTTAGTATAAAATAATCGGAGTTAACGAAGGCCACGGATGATGGGAACATTTTGTCACCGATAAAGACTGACGTAAATTCGGTATTACTGATTGCGCAGGACTCGTGATTCCGGAGCCCTTTCAGGAATGTTTCCAAATAGGGAGCTGGAATGCCATCGAGATATCGACCCTGGGTATCGTAAAATTCATCGCAGAAGCTGATTATTCGGTCAGAATTGGAAAAAGGTGGTGTGTCATTATTAATTATGCTTGTCATTTGCAGGATGGCATAAATAAAGATACTGGTCAGCGCCGAAACGATGATGCAAAAAAATGAAAATAGTTTGTTCCGGAAGATGTTATTACCGGCAAAAGCAAGATAGTGGCCGAATTTTGTCATCATAATCAATTGTTAATGAATATGCCCGGCGATATAACAGAGGCGGGATACGGAGTACACCGATACCAGGTTCGAAATTTTAACTTATAGGATTTCGTATATATATCCAGAAAATTGGTTGACATTTTAAGCTCTTGACATTTCTCCCTATTGGTGAGGTATTGCTGTAATGTAATATTTCCCGTGTCGAAAAGCAGCGCCTTGCGAAAGCAGGCCATCGCTATAGAATTACTCTTTGCAATTTGCAGAGAAAGAGTAGTCATCAGT
>CAJUIE010000152.1 GCA_910586375.1 uncultured Alistipes sp.
CTCAAGCAAAGCTTGGCTCTGCACTCGGCTTATCGAAAACGTTGATATACAGAATTGTTTGCTTCCTATTGCGCAACCTTGCCCAACAAAAAAGGTCCTTCGAAAAGGACCTCGTGAGCGGAAAACGGGACTCGGACCCGCGACCCTCAGCTTGGGAAGCTGATGCTCTACCAACTGAGCTATTTCCGCATTTGCGAGTGCAAAGATAGTCCGTTTTTTTCAATTTTTCAAATTTTTTTCGAAAAAACGAACTGCCTCAACCCTTTGCTATCCAATTGTCCGGCCCCACTTCGCGCAGTCTGTCGTTATGAGGCCATGCAGCCTCTTGCTGCTGCGGTGTCAGTCCATCTTCAGCACAGCGAGGAATGCCGACTGGGGCACCTCGACGTTGCCGATCTGACGCATGCGCTTCTTACCCTTCTTCTGCTTTTCCAAAAGCTTGCGCTTGCGCGAGATGTCGCCGCCGTAACACTTGGCCGTCACGTCCTTACGCACGGCCTTCACCGTTTCGCGGGCGATGATTTTGGCGCCGATGGCTGCCTGGATGGCTATGTCGAACTGCTGGCGCGGGATCAGCTCCTTGAGCTTCTCGCACATCTTGCGGCCGAAGTCGTATGCGTGGTCGGCATAGATGAGCGATGAGAGGGCGTCGACCGGCTCGCCGTTAAGCAGGATGTCGAGCTTGACGAGTTTCGAGAGTTGGTAGCCCGTGCGGTGGTAATCGAACGAGGCATAGCCCTTGGAGAGGCTCTTGAGCTTGTCGTAAAAGTCGAAGACGATCTCCGACAGCGGCATGTCGAAATTGACCTCCACGCGGTCTTGCGTGATGAATGTCTGGTTCTTCAGCACGCCCCGTTTGTCGATGCAGAGTTTGATGACGTTGCCCAGAAACTCCGATTTGGTGATGATTTGCGCCAGAATATAAGGTTCTTCGATCTTGGCGACCTTCGTAATTTCGGGCAGTCCCGATGGATTGTGCACTTCGAGCGTTTCGCCCTGCGTGGTCGTTATGCGATATGATACGTTGGGCACTGTCGTAATAACGTCCATGTCAAATTCGCGGTAGAGGCGCTCCTGGATAATCTCCATGTGCAGCAGGCCGAGGAACCCGCAGCGGAAGCCGAAGCCCAGGGCCAGCGAGCTCTCCGGCTCGAAAGTCAGCGAGGCGTCGTTGAGCTGGAGTTTTTCGAGCGACGCCCGCAGGTCCTCGTACTGGTCGGCCTCTACCGGGTAGACACCCGCAAAGACCATCGGTTTCACATCCTCGAAGCCCGCGATGGCCTCCTCGGCCGGCCGGGCAACGGAGGTGATCGTATCCCCCACTTTTACGTCCGACGAGGTTTTGATGCCCGAGCAAATGTAGCCCACATCGCCGGCCCTGATCTCTTGGCGCGGCTGCATTTTGAGCTTCAGCACGCCGATTTCGTCGGCGTCGTATTCGCTGCCCGTGTTGAAGAATTTCACGTGGTCGCCCTTGCGGAGTGTGCCGTTGAAGACGCGGTAATAGGCGATGATGCCGCGGAAGGGGTTGAATACCGAGTCGAAGATCAACGCCTGCAAATGACCGTTTTCGTCGCCCTGTGGCGCCGGGATGCGCTGCACGATGGCTTCGAGCACCTCTTCGACGCCTAAGCCCGTCTTGCCCGACGCCAGCAGGATGTCTTCATCCTTGCAGCCTATGAGGTCGATCACTTGATCCTTCACCTCGTCGATCATGGCCGAATCCATGTCGATCTTGTTCAACACGGGGATGATCTCAAGGTCGTGGCCAACGGCTAAGTAGAGGTTCGAAATTGTCTGTGCCTGAATGCCTTGTGTGGCGTCAACGACCAGCAAGGCCCCTTCGCACGAGGCGATGGCTCGCGAGACTTCGTAGGAGAAATCGACGTGGCCCGGGGTGTCGATCAGGTTCAGGACGTAACGCTCGCCGTCGCGGGCCGTGTACTCCATCTGTATGGCGTGGCTCTTGATGGTGATGCCCTTTTCGCGCTCGAGGTCCATGTCGTCGAGCACCTGAGCCTGCATTTCGCGCTGGTTCAGTGTATTGGTCTTTTCCAAAAGCCGGTCGGCGAGCGTCGACTTTCCGTGGTCGATATGGGCTATGATGCAGAAATTGCGGATGTTTTTCATAGATTGCGGTCGAAATTGGGTGTAAATGTACGAATAAATCGTGTATTTCGGAAATATTACGTTCGCCCCGCCGTTTCGGGCGGCTCCTGGAGGCGATGCGGAGGCCCGCAACCTGGGCGTTGCGTTCCGTCCGCCGTCTTCGGCCCGATAAACCTTGATGTTTTGTGGATATGCAGAAAAAATATCGGAATATCCCCGGATGAAAATTTGTTTTTTCGATTGCCGCGCATTATCTTTGTTTTCAGTATATGATTCGCAACATCAATATGCAAGCCTGGTGGTGGCGCTCATTGACTCTCGTGGACAATGAGTGCGGCTCCGTGCGTGTGTAAGCGATACGATTGACCCCTGAAGCCCGTTGTTTACGAGAAGTAAGCAGCGGGCTTTTTTTGCGACATGTTCACAAACTCCATAAAATCATGAAAACCAAAAAATTCTGCCTCTCCGAGGCACAGATGCCCACCCAATGGTATAACATCGTGGCTGACATGCCCAACCGGCCGTTGCCGTTGCTGCATCCGGCGACCAGACAGCCCGTCACGAAGGCCCAGATGTCGGCTATCTTTGCCGAGGAGCTCGTCAGTCAGGAGCTGTCCGCCGACCGCTTCATCGACATTCCCGACCAGGTGCAGGACATTTATAAGATATGGCGTCCCACGCCTCTGGTGCGGGCCTGCGGACTGGAGAAGGCACTCGATACACCAGCGAAGATCTACTTCAAGAACGAGAGTGTCTCGCCCGCCGGGTCGCACAAGCCCAATACGGCCGTGCCGCAGGCTTATTACAACTACAGGCAGGGCATCCGCCGCCTGACGACCGAGACTGGCGCCGGACAATGGGGCTCGGCCATAGCGTTCGCCGCCCGGCATTTTGGCATCGATGTGGAGGTCTACATGGTCAGGGTCAGCTACGAGCAGAAGCCTTACCGCCGTCTGATGATGAATACGTGGGGCGCCGGGTGTTTCGCCTCGCCCTCCATGCGCACCGCTTCGGGCCGCGCAGCCCTGGAGCGCGACCCCGACTGTCCGGGCAGCCTCGGACTGGCCATTTCAGAGGCTGTGGAGATGGCGTTGCAGCACTCCGGGGATACGCGCTACTGCCTGGGTTCGGTTCTGAATCACGTGCTGCTCCACCAGACCGTTATTGGCCAGGAGGCTGTCGTGCAGATGGAGATGGCCGACGCCGAGCCCGACGTGGTGATCGGCTGCTTTGGCGGGGGCAGCAATTTCGCGGGTATCGGCTTTCCGTTTCTGCGCAAGAATTTCTGCGAGGGGAAGCATATCCGCGTGGTGGCGGTCGAGCCGTCGAGCTGCCCGAAGCTGACGCGCGGAGTGTTCCAGTACGATTTCGGTGACGTGGCCGGCTTCACGCCCCTTATTCCGATGTATACGCTGGGCCATGACTTCCAGCCCTCGGACATCCATGCGGGTGGCCTGCGTTACCACGGTGCCGGGGCTATCGTCAGCCAGCTGCTGCGCGACGGTCTTGTCGAGGCGCAGTCAGTGCCTCAGACCGAGACTCTCGCCGCAGGCGTGCTCTTCGCCAAAACCGAGGGCATCATCCCGGCTCCCGAGTCGACCCACGCCATAGCGGCGGCGATCCGCGAAGCGCTGCGCGCCAGGGAGGAGGGCACCGAAAAGACCATCCTTTTCAACCTCTCGGGCAACGGTGTGATCGACCTCTATGCCTATGAGCAGTACCTCTCCGGTGCACTCAAGGACTACACGCCCGCCGACGGTGAGATTGCCCGTACTGTCGCGCTACTCGACAAGATTCTGTAGCCTCTCCTGCGCGGCCTACCTCGACCCCAGCCAGAGGAAGAACATCCCCACAAGAATGAAAGCCAGATCGATGGCCTTGGCGCGGAGGTTACGTTCGTGAAACAGCACGGTATCGCATAGAAACGATACGAC
>CAJUIE010000153.1 GCA_910586375.1 uncultured Alistipes sp.
TATGATGCAGTGGGTCTGGTGGGTATGTTTCGTTACGGTTTTCTCGAACGGCGCGATCAGAGACGGCGCGACCCTGCCGCACGTGCGCGTCGTGGCCTGGTGCTGACCGAAGTAACGCAAGGCTGTCGCCTCGGCCATCCTGGGTGAAAAATTGCCGATCGACGAAAAGACCATCCGGTCGGTGGTATGGGTTCGGGCCGTGAACGAACGGATCGCCTCACCGTCATAACGCATGAGCGCCGCCTTACGCCCCAGAATATTATGGCCCAACTCCGAACCTTCGAACAACATATCCTCGAACGTGTCATAAATCATGTCGGCCGGCGAATCCTTATACGTATTGATCTCGTCGACGATCACCTCCTTTTCACGCTCGATTTCGCGATCGGGGAAGGTGGACCGGAATGCCACATCGGCGATCAGTTCGGCAGCCCTGGCAAAGTCACCGCGCAACGTTGTGGCGTGGATGGTCGTCTCCTCCTTAGTGGTGAAGGCGTTCAACTCGCCGCCCAGATTCTCCAGCCGGCAGTTGACCTGCCACGCCCGACGCCGCTCCGTACCCTTGAAAAAAGCGTGTTCTGTCAGATGCGCCAGCCCATACTCGTTCACCCGTTCGTCGCGGCTGCCGGCACCAATAAGCAACGCACAATGCGCCACAGAGCCGCGTACCTGACGATGGATGCCCCGGATACCGTTGGGTAGCGTATAAGTATAAAATTCCATGATTTACAGCTTAGTACGCAACCTCAAAAACTCGCCCGTGAGACTCCCGGGGCACTGCTCCAGCTCGCGGGGAGAGCCCTCGAAGACCAGATTACCACCAGCGGTGCCTGCCTCGGGCCCGAGGTCGACAACCCAGTCGGCACACTTGATGACGTCCATATTATGCTCCACGACGACGATGGTGTGACCCTTGGCAATCAGGGCGTCGAAGGCCGCCAGAAGCTTCGAAATATCGTGAAAATGAAGGCCCGTCGTGGGCTCATCAAAGAGGAACATCACCTGACCTCCCGCAGCCTCCTTAGTAAGGAACGAGGCCAATTTTACCCGCTGGCTCTCGCCGCCCGAAAGCGTCGAGGAGGACTGTCCCAGTTTGACATAACCCAATCCCACATCCTGCAACGGCTTAAGCCGCTCGACAATACGGCGGCACGTGGCATTCCGGGACTCTGCGCCGAAGAAGTCGACCGCCTCGTCGACGGTCATCTCCAGCACGTCATAAATCGACTTGTCGCAGTATTTCGCCTCCAAGACCTCGTCACGGAAGCGATGCCCTCCGCACGCCTCGCAGACCAGCTCGACATCGGCCATAAACTGCATCGACACCTTGATGATCCCCTCTCCCTGGCACTCTTCGCAACGACCGCCCGCCGTATTGAACGAAAAATGGGCCGGCGTCAGGCCGTTGTGCTTCGAATAAGGCAGATCGGCGAAGAGTTTGCGGATTTCGTCGTAAGCCTTGATATAAGTGACCGGATTGGAGCGCGACGACTTGCCGATGGGGTTTTGGTCGACCATCTCGACAGCCGAAAGCAGCTGCACATCGCCCTCCAGGCGGTCGAAGTCACCCGGTTTCGACCCCGTGTCGAGCAGCAAACGACGCAACGCCGGATAAAGAACGCCCTTGACCAACGATGACTTACCACTGCCGCTTACGCCCGTAATGCAGGTCATAACACCCAGCGGGATACGCACGTCGATATTCCGGAGGTTGTTTTCGCGAGCACCCTTGATCGTAATCGAGTGGCTCCAGCCGCGCACGGCAGCAGGCACAGCGATGGCCCGGCGGCCCGTCAGGTAATCAGCCGTGAGGCTCTCTTTCGACTTCAGAAGCCGGTTGAACGGACCACTGAAAACCACTTCTCCGCCGTTATAACCCGCCCGAGGACCGATGTCGACGATCCAGTCGGCAGCACGGATTACTTCCTCTTCGTGCTCGACGACGATAACCGTATTGCCCAGATCGCGCAGCTGTTTGAGCACCTTAATCAAGCGGTGTGTATCGCGCGGATGCAGGCCGATAGAGGGTTCGTCGAGGATATAAAGCGAGCCCGTAAGGTTACTGCCCAGCGAGGTAGAAAGGTTGATCCGCTGGCTCTCGCCGCCAGAGAGCGACGACGAAAGGCGGTCGAGGGTCAGGTAGCCCAAGCCCACATCCGAAAGGTATTGCAGGCGATTGCGAATCTCAACGAGGATGCGCGCAGCGGTCTGCGCGTCATGCTCATTGAGCGTCAGAGCGGCGAAAAAGACGATCAGCTCGTCAACGGGCATCTTCACCAACTCGGCGATGTTGCGTCCGCCCACCTTTACGTAGAGCGCTTCCTTGCGCAGGCGCGAGCCGCCACATTCGGGACAGACCGTCTTGCCCGTGTAGCGGGCCTTCATCACGCGGAACTGGATTTTGCGCCGTTCCGAGTCGATGTAGGCGAAAAAGTCGTCCAGTCCGTGGAAATATTCATTACCCCGCCACACCAGCCGTTTCTGCTCGGGCGTAAGAGCGTAGAACGGCGTATGGATCGGGAAATCGAACCGATAAGCGTTAGCCACCAGCTTCTCCTTCCAGCGGCGCATGGTCTCGCCCCGCCAACAGGCTATGGCGTCTTCGTAAATCGTCTTGCTCTTGTCGGGGATCACCAAATCTTCGTCGATGCCCACAACCTTGCCGTAACCCTCGCAACGCGGGCAGGCTCCCAGAGGATTATTGAAGCTGAAAAGGTGCTCCGAAGGTGGTTCGAAACCAATGCCATCGGCTTCGAACCGCGAAGAGAAGCGCTCGACACCCCGATCCGAGACCACCAGACATGCGCCGTGGCCATAAGAATAAGCCCGGGCCACAGAGTCGCGCACGCGGGTCGGTGTGTCGGTGTCGGCCATAATACGCAGACGGTCGACGACCATATAAAGGTCATCGGCCTGTGTCCCGGGACCTATTTCCGGCAGTATCTCCTCGATAAGGCGCGTTTCTCCCCCGGTCCAGACACGCATCAGACCCTCGGAAAGCAGCAACGTGAGTTTTTCGATCAACCCCTGCCCCTCAGCAAGCAGAACAGGTGCAGCGATGACGACCCGGCTGCCCTCGTCAAGCGAGAGGATGCGGGCCGCAACGTCATCGACACTATCGCAGCGGACCTCCCGTCCCGAAACGGGCGAATAAGTGCGGCCAATGCGGGCGAAGAGGAGTTTCAGATAGTCGTAAATCTCGGTAGTCGTGCCGACGGTAGACCGCGGATTGCGCGTGTTGACCTTCTGCTCGATGGCAATAGCCGGGGCAATGCCGGTGATGAGGTCGACGTCGGGCTTGCCGATCTTACCCAGGAACTGGCGCGCATAAGCCGAGAGACTCTCGACGTAACGACGCTGCCCCTCGGCGAAGATCGTGTCGAAAGCCAGTGTTGACTTGCCGGAGCCGCTCAGTCCCGTCACGACGACCAAAGCGTCGTGGGGAATCTCCACATCAATATTCTTGAGGTTGTGGACCCTTGCCCCTTTGATATATATGCAGTTTTCGTGTTTCATCGGGAAAACGGCGTTTTTCAGTGCTTGATATTTCGTTTTCTTACTTGGGCCGGAGCCTGCGGGGACCGCTGCTTTTTGCAGCCCTCCGCCGGGAGCTACAGCTCGCACGGCCCAAAGGGCCGGAATTTTCCAAAAAAACTCACTCCTCCGCAATGCTGCCCCCGGCCTTCTTCAGTCGTTCGACCAGAAAATCGGCCCGGCTTTCACGGATCGATAGCTCCAGCGTGCAGAGGTTATCGAACCGCTGCTCCCGGACAACAGGCTGGCACTCCTTGACAACCCGCATGATGTCATTCATCGCGACATAAGGGAAGTCGACCGTGACCTGCCGATCAACCGTGCGTTCTACCACCGTAGCTGCGGAAATTACTTCGGCGGCGGCATCACGATAAGCAGCGATAAGCCCCGGAACACCCAGTTTCGTGCCTCCGAAATAACGGACCACAACAAACTGGATCATTACCTATGAATCCACCAAATG
>CAJUIE010000154.1 GCA_910586375.1 uncultured Alistipes sp.
CGTGAAGCCGCCGAAGAGATAACGCCCCAAAGGCGTTGCGAAAAAGCCACCGGGCGGGGCTGCAGCCAGCGAACGGCGCAAATGCCCGGGGGGCCGCAATAGAGAGAACCGGATAAGAGCTGCACAGCCTATTATCGAAAAACCCACTCTTAGTGGGGCGAGCCTCCGCAGGGCGGGGCGGCGGCTCGACCCGGCTTCCGCCGGAAACACACAAAAGAATGTCATTCTGAACGAAGTGAAGAATCTGTATAGCGCCGTTTTCTCTCTCCGCTGCAAAGACAGGGCGTGGCGACAATACGGAGCTATTGGAGGACCGGCTCTGCTTCCAGAAGAGGAGCGCCGTTCTTTTTCCAGTCACCAAGCAGCTCTATGGCTTGCCTGTAAGCATCGTTGTGGGCAGGATTCATGATGCGATAGTAGCCCTCCATACCGAAAAGGCGCTGGGCCACAAGGGCTTTGATCTGAAGGCGCATCAGAGCCCGGGAGCTCTCAAACCCCGTGCTGTCGAAGGTCACCCCTCGCGTTTCGCCCAAAGCGATCAAATCCGCCAAGACCTTTTCATCCGCTTCGTAGCCCCTTTCGAAACTTTCGAAAGCGGGGAAATCTCTCTCCAGTGCCGGCCGCTCGCGATCCATGTAGTCGAGAATAAATTCATTCATCACACCACGGCGGATCAGCTCGGCATAATAGGTTGAAAATCCAGTCGTGTCGGCTTTGACAAGGATGTCGGGCCGGATGCCGCCCCCGCCGTAGACCGTGCGGCCAGTACGCAGCGTGCGATAGGCCGGAGTATCGGCATCGAGCGAGTCGCACATAGCATCGTCATAGCGGCGCAGGTGATCGAGGTAGTATTCGCGGCGCTTGCCCGGCTCGTAGGGACGTTGAATTACACGCCCGGAAGGAGTGTGGTAGCGCGCGACAGTAAGCCTCACCGCCGATCCGTCACTCAGTCCTATTTGCCTCTGCACAAGTCCTTTACCAAAGCTCGGACGGCCGATTACCACCCCCCGGTCCCAATCTTGCATCGCTCCCGCGACGATCTCGGATGCCGACGCCGACTGTTCGTCAATCAGCACAACCAGGGGGCCCTTGAGGTCCTCACCATTCTGCGGAGCCGAGAACGACTGTGGCGGCACAGCGCGCCCTTCGGTCGAGACAATCCGGGCACCATGTGGCAGGAAAAAGGCGGCCATTTCGACAGCCTGTTCCAGCAATCCGCCGCCATTGCCCTGCAAGTCGAGAATCAGACTTTGCGGTCGGCCCAGACGACGATAGGCCTCGCGAAACTCGCGCATAGTGCTGTGTCCAAAGCGGTTGACTTTGATATAACCAATTTTATCGGCTGCCATATAAGCCGCATCGACCGTGTGAAGCGGGATTTTGTCGCGCACGATTCCAAAGTGGAGTCGCTCCGGCTCTCCGGGGCGTATAACGTCGATCTCGACCCGCGACCCGCGTTTGCCACGCAGGTATTTGGGTACATCACGCTGCTTAAACCCTACGGCATCAAGCGTATCAATGCGTACGATCCGATCATTGGGACGCACTCCGACCCGTTCGGCCGGACCTCCTGCAATGATACCCGCCACAACTATTGTGTCGCGTAAAATGTTGAACTCCACGCCTATACCGCTAAATTCGCCGTCAAAACTCTCCGTAATCCCCTGCATCTCTTCGGCGTCGATATAAGCCGAGTGCGGGTCGAGCTCTTCGAGCATCCCTTCAATAGCCCCTTCGACCAACGGCGCCATATCCACCTCGTCGACATACAGGCCGTCCAGATAACGATAAACCTGAGTGAATTTCTGCAACTGCCGGACAGCATCGGGCTGCTGTGCAGCAAGGGGCAGCCACAAGAACAATCCTGCTATTGCAAAAATCAGACGCATAGTTGCTTATCTATTATCAATTAAAGTATTACTTCACATATTTTACCAGATCCCCAAAGGCTACCTTACGCTGTTCGCCCGTGCGCATGTCCTTAAGCGTCACAGCTCCGGCTGCCAGCTCGTCCGACCCGACGATCGCCACGTAGGGGATCGAACGGCGATCGGCATACTCCATCTGCTTCTTCATCTTGCTCGCCTCGGGGTAGATTTCGGCCGCAATATGCGCGTCGCGCAGCTGACGCAACAGAGCAAGTGACACGGCCTCCTCCTCACCACCGAAATTGGCGAACAGCAATCGGGTAGAGCTGTCGACCTCTTCAGGAAAAAGTCCCAGGCCGGTCATTACGTCGTAGATACGGTCGGCACCAAACGAAATGCCGACACCCGACGTATCGGGCATGCCAAAAATCCCCGTAAGATCATCGTAACGTCCTCCGCCACAGATCGATCCAATAGCGTAATCGAGAGCCTTTACCTCGAATATGGCGCCCGTGTAGTAATTCAAACCGCGTGCCAGCGAGAGGTCGAGGTCGACTTGAAGGCCGACGCCTGAGCGCTCGATATAACCGAAAACGCTCTCCAGCTCCCCGATGCCCTTAAGGCCAGTTTCTGAACCACCGATTATGACTTTCAAAGCATTTAATTTCTGTTTATTATCGCCGCTCAACTCAAGTATTGGTTGAAGTTGTTCGACAGCCCTTTTATCGAGGCCTCGTTCGGCCAGTTCCGCCTTTACGTTATCGAGGCCGATCTTTTCGAGCTTGTCGATGGCAACCGTAATGTCGGTCATCTTGTCGGCATGACCTATGGTCTCGGCAATACCATAGAGAATCTTGCGGTTGTTCACCTTGAGGGCTACACGAATGCCCAGTGCGCGGAAAACGCGCTCCACAATCTCCACCAACTCAACTTCGCACAACAACGACCGCGTACCGATGACATCGACGTCACACTGGTAAAATTCGCGGTAACGCCCCTTCTGGGGCCGGTCGGCACGCCACACGGGCTGGACCTGATAACGTTTGAAAGGGAACGAAATCTCGCCCCTGTGCTGCACGACATACCGCGCAAACGGCACAGTAAGGTCGTAGCGGAGGCCCTTTTCGCAGATTTTCGACGCCTGGCGTACCTCGTCGTCGCTGAGACCGGCGGCATAATCGCCCGAGTTAAGAACCTTGAACAACAACTTGTCGCCCTCATCGCCATACTTACCCAAGAGGGTAGACAGGTTCTCCATCGAGGGCGTTTCGAGCGGCGCAAAGCCGTAGAGCCG
This sequence comes from uncultured Alistipes sp., assembly GCA_910586375.1. Classification (GTDB taxonomy): domain Bacteria; phylum Bacteroidota; class Bacteroidia; order Bacteroidales; family Rikenellaceae; genus Alistipes. The sequence continues at coordinate 3,163 of CAJUIE010000154.1, forward strand.
GAAGATGCGCTTTATGGTGTCGAAGATATAGTTGCGGCGCATCATCTCCACAGGGGAGAAGTCACGCGTACCCTTAGGAATAGACGGTTTTTGCATGTTATTCAATCAGTTTGCGGTATTTGACGCGGTGGGGCTCGGCATCGCCGCCCTGGGCGCGTTTCCAGGCTTCGTATTCGCTGTAGGAACCCTCATAAAAGACCACCTGCGAATCACCCTCGAACGAAAGGATGTGCGTGGCGATGCGGTCGAGGAACCAGCGGTCGTGCGAGATGACCACGGCACAGCCGGCAAAGTTTTCGAGGCCCTCCTCCAACGCACGCAACGTGTTGACGTCGATGTCGTTGGTCGGCTCGTCCAGCAGCAGCACGTTGCCCTCCTCCTTGAGCGCGAGGGCCAGGTGCAGACGGTTGCGCTCGCCACCCGAGAGCACACCGCACTTTTTCTCCTGATCGGCGCCCGTGAAGTTGAAGCGCGCGATATAGGCGCGGGCGTTGACCTGACGGTTACCCAGCATGATGAGGTCGGCACCGCCCGAGACTACCTCATAGACCGACTTTTCGGGGTCGATCGACTGGTGCTGCTGATCGACGTAGGCCAGCTTGACCGTGGGCCCCACGCGGAACGATCCGGCGGTAGGTTCTTCGAGCCCCATAATCATGCGGAAAAGGGTAGTTTTGCCCGTGCCGTTGGGCCCGATGACACCCACGATACCGGCCGGGGGCAGCGAAAAGTTAAGCCCCTCATACAACACACGGTCGCCGAAGGCTTTCTTGACGTCGTGGGCCTCGATGACCACGTCACCCAGACGCGGATCGTTGGGAATGAAG
>CAJUIE010000155.1 GCA_910586375.1 uncultured Alistipes sp.
TCGTGGCGCTCGGCTACCTGCTCTACGAACAGGTCGAACGGCTGCGCGGCAGCCTTATGCCGGTAGCCGTCGCAACACTCGCCGGTTGCGTGGCGGGGGTGCTGAGCGTCGTTTACATCGCCCTTGCATGTGGCGCCGAACGCCACATAATCAACTCCATAGCCCCCAAATCAGTGACCGTACCGATTGCCGTGGCAGTTGCCGAACCGCTGGGCGGCAATGTGAGCATCACCTCGGTAGTGGTCTTCTGCGTGGGTATCTTCGGCAGCATTTGTGGCGAGCGGATTCTCGGCTGGTGCGGGGTGAAAGACCCTGAAGCCCGGGGGTTCGCCCTCGGTGCCGCAGCCCACGGAATAGGCACAGCCCGGGCAATAGAGATCGGTGCCGTGGAAGGGGCCCTGAGCGGTCTGGCAATGGCCCTCATGGGGTTAGCGACGGCACTGCTGGCTCCGTTGATGGAAAAATTTCTCTATTAGTTTTTAAATTTCTGTAAGAAATACTACTTTTGTGCTGTCTCAGGTCAAACAGCACGAAAATCGTCTCTCCTATGGAGTGGTTCGCTTCCCTCTTCTTCGGTAATGGTATCGCCCATGCGGTGCTGACACTTGCATTGGTCATCACGCTGGGTATTCTCTTAGGCAAGGTGAGGATTGGAGGCATATCGCTGGGTATCACGTGGATACTGTTTGTTGGAATCCTCCTCAGCCACTTCGGCATGACCCTCGATGCGCAAGTCCGCCACTTCGTGCAGGAGTTCGGCCTGATTCTCTTCGTCTTCTCCATCGGCTTGCAGGTCGGACCCGGGTTCTTCTCGTCGTTCAAGCACGGCGGGCTGACGCTCGTGGGCTGCGCCGTGGCGATCGTATTGCTGGGCGTAGCGACGGCTTACGTGCTGCACATGGTCACGGGAACGCCGATCCCGACGATGGTAGGTATCCTCTCGGGCGCCGTGACCAACACCCCCGGCCTGGGTGCCGCACAGCAGGCCTACGCCGATGCGGCGGGCGTGGACGACCCCTCAATAGCTTTAGGCTACGCCGTGGCCTATCCATTGGGCGTGGTGGGAATCATCCTGACGATGATCTTCATCCGTTACGCCCTGCGAGTGAAGTTCGACAAGGAGGACGAAGGACTCGCGGCCCTCTCCCGCGAACAGCGATTCGCCGACAAAGTCTCCGTAGAGTTCACCAACGAAATACTCGACGGCCGTACGGTGGCCTACATCCGCGACTTGATCAACCGGCAGTTCGTCATCTCGCGCCGGCTGACCCCCGCGGGCGAGCTCTCGATGGCCGACGCCGACACGGTGATCCACACGGGCGACAGGCTCTGGGTGATCTGCCAGGCCGAAGATACGGAGGCTGTGGTGGCCTTCTTCGGCCACCGCGTGGAAATGACCGACGAAGAGTGGGGCAGCAACACGCCCCATGCCGGGTTGATCTCGCGCCGCATCCTCATCACGAAGCCCGCAATCAACGGCAAGAAATTCTCCGACCTGCGGCTGAGAACCAAATACGGCATCACGCTTACGCGGGTGAACCGGGCCGGCGTGGACCTCATCCCCTACCAGGGGCTGGAGTTGCAGGTCGGTGACCGCGTGATGGTCGTGGGGCCTGAAAAAGCAGTAGCCCAGGTAGCCGACGTGCTGGGTAACTCGCTCAAGAAACTCGACCAGCCCAACTTAGTGACGATCTTCATAGGCATCGCCTTAGGCGTACTCTTGGGCTCTGTTCCGCTGCTGAACGTCCCGCAACCCGTAAAATTGGGTCTGGCGGGCGGCCCGTTGATCGTGGCCATATTGATCGGCCGCTTCGGAACCCATTTCCACCTGGTGACCTACACGACGATGAGCGCCAACCTCATGCTGCGCGAAATAGGTATCGCCCTCTTTCTGGCAGCCGTAGGCATCGGGGCCGGCGACGGATTCGTCGACGCAGTGGTCGGCGGCGGCTACCGCTGGATCGGATACGGTGCCATCATCACCATAGCGCCGCTGCTGACGGTGGGGTTTTTCGCCCGCCTCTGCCTGAAGATGAACTACTACACACTCATGGGACTTTTCGCGGGCTCGATGACCGATCCCCCGGCACTGGCCTACGCCAACGGCGTGGCGGGCAACGACATGCCCGCCGTGGGCTACTCGACGGTCTACCCTGTGGTGATGTTCCTGCGTGTGCTGACGGCCCAGATATTCATCCTCTTCGCACTATAACCGGGGGGGGCAGCAAGGAGAGGGACGAAAAAGGAGCAAGGAGAGGGACAAGAGAGGAGCAAGGAAACAAGGGAGAGCGCCCCTGCTTGACACATTCGAACATCAACGAAAAAAATATGGCAAAAGCAATCGACATCGCCCGTTCGCACCGGCTGGACGGAATCGGAGAGTACTACTTTTCGCGCCGCCTGCGCGAAATCGCTGAAACGGAGGCGGCAACGGGCCGCCAGATCAGCAAACTGGCGATGGGCAGTCCCGATCTGCCGCCCCACCCCACGGTGATCGAACGGCTGGCCACAGAGGCCCGGCGCCCTGACGTGCATAAATACATGTCCTACAAAGGAGAACCCATCCTGCGCAAAGCTTTCGCCGACTGGTATGCCAAATGGTACCACACTGAGCTGGACTACAACGCCGAAGTGCTGCCCCTCATAGGCTCGAAGGAGGGCATCATGCACATCTGCATGACCTTCCTCGACAAAGGCGATAAGGTGCTGGTACCCGACCCCGGCTACCCCACCTACTCGGCAGCGGTGCGGCTGGCAGGCGGACAAATGGTCACATACGCCCTGAACAAGGAGACCAATTTCTACCCCGATTTCGAAGCGATCGAACGCGCGGGACTCGAGGGCGTGAAGATGATGCTCGTAAACTACCCCAACATGCCGACGGGGCAGACGCCGACCCGCGAGCTGTTCCAGAAAATCGTGGACTTCGGCGCCCGCCATAACATCCTTATCGTGCACGACAATCCCTACAGCTTCATCCGCAATGCTGCGGCGCCGATTTCGATCATGGAGGCCGATGGCGCCCGCGACGTGGCGCTGGAGATGAACTCCCTCTCGAAAGCGCACTCGATGGCCGGCTGGCGCGTAGGCGTGGTAGTGGGTAAAAAGGAGTGGATCGACGCAATTCTGACCTTCAAGTCGAACATGGACTCGGGGATGTTCTACCCCATTCAGGCGGCGGCCGAGACGGCACTGGCACTGGGGCCCGAGTGGTTCGAAGAGCTCAACGGCATCTACTACGGTCGTGAACGTCAGGCCTACGCGCTGCTCGATGCGCTGGGCTGCCGCTATCGCGAACATCAGGCGGGTCTGTTCGTGTGGGCCGAGCTGCCGGAAGGCTACCAGGGTGACAGCTTCGCATTTTCGGACGAGGTGATGGAGAAATGCGATGTCTTCCTCACCCCGGGCGGTATCTTCGGTGCACAAGGCAGGCACTACATCCGCATCACGCTGTGCTGCCCGGAAGAACTGCTGAAAAAAGCTACGGATAACGTGGCAGCAAAGCTGCGGAAATAAGAACTCCTGCTTGTCCCGAAACTAAGTGCGGATGCCGCGGCATCCGCACTTTTTGTTGTCGGTTAACGGATTTTTCGTAAAGGGCCTCGCTGCAAAGCAGACCGTCGGGAAGGTAAAAGCGGTTGCGCCTGACTCGACGTCGGGCTTATACTTCAACAATTCCAGCGTGAGCCCCGAGAACGACGGCCAGCGTGCAAGCGGTTTCCCCGCAACAGAGCCGGAGGCAGCGAAAATTTTCTCTCCGGCGACCGGGGCTTCGTCTTCGGGCCGCAGACAGCGGAGCAAGACACAACGTGTCGAGCCTCCGCCCGGGGGTGGCTGCGGCTCGGACAGTCTCTCGACTGTTTTTTCGAGAGCCGAAGAATCTGTTTTCGCGGGCCAAAGCCTGCGGACGGAACGCAACAACATGTTGCGGGCCTCCGCGGGGCAGAGGCTGC
>CAJUIE010000156.1 GCA_910586375.1 uncultured Alistipes sp.
GCTGCACACGGGAGCTGCACACCGAACTGGCGAAAGAGGCCATCGACTACACCGTGCAGCCTGACTACCGGTCACACTACGTGCCGGCCAAAAACAACGAGACGGAACTCGTGTCGTGCCCCTACTTCACTACGTCGCTTTACGACCTCGACGCACCCATCGAAAAAGACCTTGTCACACTGGATTCGTTCCTCGCTGTGATGTGTCTCGCGGGCCGCGGGATGCTCGTGGACAACGAGGGCACCGAAACCCCGATCCGGCATGGCGAAACCGTTCTCATACCCGCCACGACACAAAATATCCGCTTTGTGCCGGAGGACGCCATGAAAATCCTGACAAGCCACTTGTAGCAGGTTTGCGCGGATAACCACGAAATCGGGAAAATTTCGTATCTTTACGGCGGCGCACTTTGCTCACCCCGATGATGAAACTACTAACCAGAACATATACCCGGTTGGGGCCCGACATCGTAGTCGTTGTGTGGCTCATCGTGTGGTGGGGCTGCAACCTCCTTCAGGGGGCTTTTTCCGAGCTGGCTAACGACGAAGCCTACTACCGCATGTTCGCCGGGCAGCTGGCATGGGGCTATTTCGACCACCCACCCCTCACGGCGCTTCTCGTGCACACGGGTTGTACGTTAGCCGGCGGCGAGTTGGGCGTACGGCTTCTCTTCACGCTGCTGCAACCGCTTTACCTTTATATATTATGGCACCTCGTCCGCCCGGCCGACGCCTCGCGACGCGACGGGGAGTTATTCGTCATGATCGCAGGCGCCACGCTCATGCTCCAGCTTTACGGCTTCCTCGCTGTGCCCGACGGTCCGCTGTTAATGACGTCGGCACTGTTTCTCCTGACGTTCAGGTGGTTTGCGGAGCAGCGACGCGGGGCATGGCTCCTCATGGGAGTGGCGATGGCGCTGATGGCCTATAGCAAGTATCACGGGGCACTGGTCGTCCTCTTCGCCCTGGCGGCCAATCCACAGCTGCTGAAGCGCCCGGACCTCTACTTGAGTGGCGCCATGGCCGGGATACTGCTCGTGCCTCATTTGATGTGGCAGTACGACCACAACTGGGTGTCGCTGGTCTACCACCTCTCAGGCCGCAACGGAGTATTCCGGTGGAATTATGTGACCGACTTCGCGGCCAACATGCTCGTTGTCTTCAATCCGCTGTTCGTTCCGCTTTACGTGCAGGCGTGGCGCAAGACCCAGGCAGACGATGCCGTGCGGCGGGCATTGCGGCTTTTTCCCGTGGCATTCATCGGTTTCTTCCTCCTCTCGGCATGCCGGGGTTACGTCCAGCCGCAATGGACGATTGTCGCAGCTTTCGGTCTGATCTACCTGCTTTTTGACTATGCGCGGCACCACCCACGCACGCGGCGCTATGTCATGCGAGCCGGATGGACAACCCTCGCAATTGTTGCTCTCGTACGCTTAGTAATGATCTTCAACCCGTTACACATCCGTTACGAAGTCTTCGACAATCGCGCAAGCTATGGTGAAATAGCCCGTATCGCCGATGGGCGCCCCGTTATCTTCCGCGACCGCTATTCGGTAGCGGCCCAGTACATGTTCTACACGGGAGGTGAGGCCTACTGCCAGCCCAATATCTACTACCGCACCCACCAGTGGCAGCTGCGCGACGATGATACACGCTTCGCGGGTCGCGAGGTGGTGCTTGAAACGTCACCACGCCCGGCGAGCGATACGCTGCTGCACACCGAGAGTGTCGAGCTGACCAACGGCAAGTGGTTTACATGGACTGTCGTCGACAATTTCCGGCCCGTACGGCTGGTTAACATCCTATGCGAAACGTGGCCGCGGAACGTGCAGCCGGGCGAGCGCCTGCACCTCGTGCTGCGAATCGAAAATCCCTACTCTTACGACATCGAAATAGGCAACGAAACATCTCTCGTGCTTGTGGCGCGCAACCGCAAACGAGGCATCGAAGAGTTTTCGACGGATGTCGTCGCCACGCTTCCGGCCGGGGGATCGGCGACGGTCGAAGTCGACTTCCGGGTGCCTGAAACGTGGGCCGGCAGTCGGCCCGAGGTAGGCTTCACCCTGCGGCGCGAGGGTTACACTTATTGGTTCAATGGACAATCCCACCGTCTGAAGGTGGAAAAACGATGATCGAACAATTTATCCGATTCTGTGTTGTCGGCGGGTCCGGCGTCTTCGTCGACTTCGGCGTTACATTCCTCTGCAAGGAGTGGCTGCGGCTCAACAAATACATCGCCAACTCGCTTGGCTTTCTGTGCGCTTCGACAAGCAACTATATCTTCAACCGCGTGTGGACGTTTCACAACGCCGACCCAGACATCGCAGCGCAATATCTGCGCTTTCTGGGTATTGCAGCCATAGGACTTGCGATCAACAACTTAGGCATCTATATTTTGCACAACCGCTGCGGCATGAACTTCTACTTAGCCAAGCTCTTTTCGCTGGGACTGGTGACCTTCTGGAACTTTTTCATGAACTACTTCTTCAACTTCTGACGGAGAGGGGGGGGGGCAGAGAGAGAGGCAGAGAGGCAGAATAATAATTTGCGAAAAATTCTGTCTTCAGGCAGACGGGCCGAAGCCTTCGCCCCGCCCGCCTAAAGGGCGGCTTGGGACACGGTCCGCAGCTGCTGCGGCATTCTGACCAGTGTTGTCCAGACGATCCGCAGCCACAGCCCGAAGAAAAGCCACAGGTTGAGCTGCCAACCGTAGAAAAAGTCCATCACGACCGGCGGACAGAGCACGTCGACCGGCATCACAACCAGCACCGCAAAGACGGCCCAGAACATCGTGCGATCAAACTTCGTCAATGCTCCTGCCCGCCGCATCGTCCAGTACCACAACATGTAACCCACCAAAGCGATGCAGTAGGTATGGCGCTCGCTCGAATTGCTGAAGAAGATCACGTAGCCCATCAACGCTGCAAGGCAGCCAATGCGGAAAAATTCGTTACGCCAGTTCTTTCGGTTGAGCAGCAACCCCGCGCCTAAAGCAGCCAGCACTCCCGCCTGTACCCATGTCTGGACCCGCAACAGTCCCAGCGGCCGCAGGTAGAAAATCGTCATCCACGTACGCGTATCCTTATGCGAGGTCAGCGCTCCTGCCCACTCGCCATACCAGCCGGGCAGCCCCTCGAAAGAGGTCCCTATGGCCGGCACGACCAGCAGTACCGCGCCAATACCCACGACATAGGCCACATTACGCCAGAAACGGGGATAGCACACGAGCAGGCCCAGCTGGAAGATGCCGTAAATCTTCGTGAAGCCGGAAATCAGGATGAGCAGCACAGCCCAAAATCCCTTATCACGCTCCAGAAGCGAATATGCAAAGAGGAAAAGATACCCCACAACGGGATTATACTGGAACGACAACAGCGTACAAGCCAGAATCAGAAATGTATAAAGAAACGTCTTGCACTTCTCCTCGCGTGTGAACCGGTCAGGCAGGGTGAAGATAGCCGCGAACCACATGGTGAAGTTGAAGAGATTCCACACGTAAGGTCCCAGCCACCCCGGGAGAAAGGCAAACGGTGCAAAAAGCACGTTGAACAGCGGCCCGTAAAGGAAATAATCGAGCTCCGGACCCGCGGGGGGGGGCCAGTTGGCTCCGTAAGGAGGTATCTGCTGCCAGAAAAGGCGCGTAGCCTCTGCGAAGATCATGAAGTTGCGATGGCGTCCACGCGAGACCTCGGCGAAGGTAAGCGCCAGCACCACCAGAAACCCCAATATATAAAGGTTACGCGGACAGAGAAAAAAAGCCCCGATCCGCCGGAAAATACCACCGCTCCGGCCCCTTTGCTGCGAAGTCATTGCAGCTATGCGCGTTTGCGGATTCTGCGCCACGGCAGCCCCAACACACCGAAGAAAGCTTCGCCAAAGATACCGCCACTCATCTTGGAGGTCCCCTCC
>CAJUIE010000157.1 GCA_910586375.1 uncultured Alistipes sp.
AACGGCGGCCACCGTGCGCTCGGTTTCCCCGTTCGCTGCGTGCCCGACAACAAGTCGGGGGTTTCGATAAGAGGCTGTGCAGCCCTTAACCTTATTTCGCTAATCCGGTCTTGCGTCCCCGGAGCGAGAGCCGCAGCCAGCGGGGGCGCAAATGCCGGGGGACGAACAAGCGGCAGCGAAGGCAAGAAGCGACGAACTCCCCGCCTGAAAGGCCGGTGCGAGCCGAAGCCCCGCCTTGCGGAGGCTCGCAAAAATCGGCGACCCACCGCTGGCTCCGGCCCGAAAATAAGATTCTTGACTGCGCTGCCGCTTGTCTTCCTCCTCCTTGCAGGACATAGTCCGCAAGCGGCCTCTGCTCATGCTGCGAGCGTCGGGCCGCTCCGCTCAGAAGGACAAGGAAGGAGCCTTCAGAAGGACAATTTTACTCGGACCGGGGGCGGCGGAGTGACTGCAACGCTCTGCGTTGCTCTCTTCGGCGGTAGGGGGGGGGCACGCCACAGGCGTGAAGCCGCCGAAGAGATAACGCCCCAAAGGCGTTGCGAAAAAAAGCATCCGCAAAGGCCCCCAATCTGGCGGCTATCATCCCGAGAAAGACACCCGCAAACGATTTAATTTTTCACTCTTCGTTATTATTACGTACCTTTGCGCCATCCCCAAAGGACGAATCATGAAACCCGCATCCAATAGTGATCTGCAACGCGAAGCAGACGAAGTAGTCCGCGTCCTGCGCCAGGGCGGCATCATCCTCTACCCCACCGACACGGTGTGGGGGCTGGGCTGCGACGCTACAAATGCCGACGCCGTAGCCCGGATCTACGCCCTCAAGCGAAACGAAAACAAGAAGTCGATGCTCGTGTTGTGTGCCTCTGCCGACATGGTCGCACGTTATGTCGACCGGGCCCCGGGCATCGCTTACGAGGTCATGGAGCTGGCCACCAAGCCCCTGACGCTTATTTTGCCGGGTGCCGCGGGCGTCGCCGCGAACCTCATTCCCGAGGAGGGCACCCTCGGCGTACGGGTCCCCGACCACGAATTTTGCCGCCGCCTGCTGCGCGGACTGGGGCGCCCGATCGTCTCCACTTCGGCCAATATTTCAGGCCGACCCTCGCCCGCAGGCCTGCCGGAGGTCGCAAAGGAGATCATCGACGGCGTCGATTGGGTCGTCGATCCCCGTTTCGAAGGCAAACCTACCCGCAAACCCTCATCAATCCTCGCGTTCGGCCCCGACGGGGAGGTAAAAATCATCCGTGAATAAATGACACGCTCCACCACGACACCCATACAAAAACGCTTCTCGGACCTCGACCCGTTCCACCACGTGAACAACGTCGCCCAGCAGGCCTATTTCGATACGGGCAAAACCGACTATTTCGAACAGATGATCGGCCCCGACGTGCTGCTGGGCGATCTGCGGCTCGTCACAGCCTCCACCACGACCTCCTACCTCGGGCAAGTGCACCCCAACGATCCGGTAAAAGTTACGACCGAGTGCGAACACATCGGCAACAAAAGTCTGACACTCCACCAGCAGCTTTTAGTCGGCAATGAAGTACGGGCCGAAAGCCGCACGGTGCTGGTAGCTTTCGACTTCGCAGCACAGCAAAGCCGCCCGGTACCCGACAATTGGCGGGCCCGCATGGCCCCCGAAAAGTAGTTTATGGACCGCGGGAAGATCAAAGGTCATGCGGCCCTGTGGACCGCCAACATCATCTGGGGCCTCAACGCCCCGATCTGTAAAAGCGTGCTGGTCTCGGACGATAACCCGGGCGGAGTCGACCCCTTTGCCCTGAGCGTCTACCGCATGGCAGGTGCAGCCCTGCTTTTCTGGAGCATCTCGCTCCTGCTGCCGCGCGAACGGGTAGCTCCGCGCGATGTCTTCATGCTGCTGTTGGCCTCGGTATTCGGCATCCAGTTCAACCAAATGCTCTTTCTGTGGGGGCTATCGCTCACCTCTCCCATCGACTCGTCCATCATCGCCACGATCGTGCCGGTCCTGACCATGTTGCTGGCGGCACTCTTTCTGCGCGAGCCCATCACCTGGCTCAAGGCAGGCGGCGTAGCCCTCGGATGCTTCGGAGCCCTGATGCTCATCCTGGCAAGCGGTCACGCTACGGGACGGATATCGAGCGTCAAAGGAGACATCCTCTGCATCATCAGCGCCATAAGCTATGCCACCTATCTCACAGCGTTTCGCAACACCATTGTGAAATATTCACCCGTCACGACGATGAAATGGATGTTTCTGTTCGCCGCCATCGTCGCTCTGGCAATCTACCGCAAACCCCTCGCAGCCGTCGACTACGCCGCACTGAAACCCCGCACATGGGCAGGTATCGGTTATGTGGTGGTATGCTCGACGTTCGTCTCCTACCTGACAGTTCCCATCGGTCAGCGCTATCTGCGACCGACCGTCGTGGCGATGTACAACTATGTGCAGCCGGTCGTAGCGGTACTTTTTACCGTCATACTCGGACTCGACGGCTTCGGATTTACCAAAGCCGCCGCCGCACTCTGCGTCTTCACGGGCGTGTGGCTCGTCACCCGTTCGAAATCGCGCGATCAGATGGCACCCCGTCCTCCGCAGCATTAACCCCTGCCCGAAAAGGGATCACTGCCCCTCGGCCTGCAAGCCCCGATCAGCAGCCAGACGTTCCATCAAGGCAATAGCCGCTTCATAGTCATTGGGAATGTCGCCATCGAGAATGGCGTTCTTGATGATCTCCTTGATCTCGCCGATCACACGGCAGGGACCTATGCCATAAGTGCGCATGATGATCTCGCCTGTAATGGGCGGCTGAAAGTTACGGATGCGGTCACGCTCTTCGAGGTCTTTCATCTTGCGGCGCACCAGCTCGAAGTTTGCCATATACCGCCGTACCTTAGCGTCAATGCCCGACGTAATGTCGGCCTCGCAAAGCGTCATCAGCGCCTCCACATCGTCACCCGCCTCGAACAACAGGCGACGCACAGCCGAATCCGTAACTAAGTCCTCCGACAGAATGATCGGCCGCAAATGGAGAAAAACCAACTTCTGCACGAATTTCATATGCTCGTTGAGCGGCAATCTCAGCTGGCGAAAAATGGCCGGCACCATCTTCGAACCAAGCACTTCGTGGCCGTGGAACGTCCAGCCCACACGCGGGTCATAGGACTTGGTCAACGGTTTGGCGATGTCGTGCAGCACAGCCGCCCAGCGCAACCACAGATCGTCGGAACGGCGCGCCACGTTGTCCACAACCTTGAGCGTATGCACAAAGTTGTCCTTATGGGCATGTTTGCCCCGGCGTTCCACCCCCTTAAGACGGTGCAGCTCGGGAAAAATCAGCTCCAGCAACCCCGTAAGCTCCAGCAGTTCGAAACCCATAGAAGGCACGGGCGAAAGAACAATCTTGTTGAGCTCCGTGGCGATGCGCTCGCGCGAAACGATACGGATGCGCGGGGCATTGCGACGAATCGCCTCGAAGGTCTCATCCTCGATCGTAAAACCTAACTGCGTGGCAAAGCGTATGGCCCGCATCATGCGCAAGGGATCGTCGGAAAAAGTGATGTCGGGGTCACACGGCGTGCGGATGATGCACTCCTCCAGATCGTCGAGCCCGCCAAAGGGATCGACCAGCTCGCCGAATGAATCGCCGTTGAGCGACCAGGCCAGGGCGTTGATCGTGAAGTCACGGCGCCGCTGGTCGTCTTCGAGAGTCCCGGCCTCAACCTGCGGCTTCCGCGAATCGCGGGTGTAAGACTCCCGCCGGGCCCCAACAAACTCCACCTCCACCCCCTCGCGCGTACGAACCATAGCTGTGCCGAAAGTCCTGAAAACCGAAACTTTGGCATGCAGCTCGCGGCCCAGCGCCTCGGCAAGTCCGATGCCGCTGCCCACGACCACCACG
>CAJUIE010000158.1 GCA_910586375.1 uncultured Alistipes sp.
AGCGGTCTCTGCTCTCGGCTTACGCAAAGTTGCACGCAGCGAACGGGGAAAGCGTACGCACGGTCGTTGCCGTCCTCGGGGTTCACGTAGGAACTGCCGAAGCCCAAGCCCGGCCCGAGCACGCTCGACGCCGAGTAAGGCGAACTGCTCCAGGCGAAACCGCCCGTGCCCGTGCCCACACCGTACAGGCCGCCGGTATTGCTGGCGCGGAAACCCGAAGCGGGTGTTTTGCAATCATCTGTAAGATAGGTAATTAAAACGGAATCCGTGTTTGCTGCTTGAACGGGAGTTTTTTTGTATCTTTGCCTTCGGTGAATAGATCGAAGAATATGTTGCGAAAAATCCGTATCGCCGCTGCACTTTTCTGCTTTGTCGGTATAACGTTGTTGTTTCTCGACTTCACGGGAACCATACATGCGTGGTTGGGGTGGCTGGCCAAGGTCCAGTTTCTGCCGGCATTGCTGGCTGTTGAGACCGGCATTGTGGTGGTGCTTGTGCTCCTTACGCTCCTGTTCGGGCGCCTTTATTGTTCCGTCCTCTGCCCGCTGGGTGTCCTGCAGGATATTTTCGCCTGGTGCGGTAAACGACAGAAAAAGAATCGTTATACCTGCTCTGCTGCCCGTTCGTGGTTGCGTTATGGCATGTTGGCGCTTTTTTTTGTGCTTCTGGTTGCTCATGCAGGCACGGTGGCCGCTCTGCTGGCTCCTTATAGTGCTTATGGACGTATTGCGCAAAATTTGCTGGCGCCTTTCTGGGGCTGGGGCAACAACGCGCTGGCTTATCTGGCCGCCCGGGCCGACAGTTATGCCTTTTATTCTACGGATGTGTGGATTCGCAGCTGGGCCACCTTTTCCGTCGCCGTCGTTACGCTGGTTCTTGTGGGTACATTGGCCTGGCGCAACGGGCGTACGTGGTGCAATACCGTCTGCCCCGTGGGCACCATCCTCGGCTTTCTCTCCCGATATTCGCTTTTTCGGCCCGTGATCGACACTTCGCGGTGCAACGGCTGCAAGCTCTGCGCCCGTAATTGCAAGGCCGCGTGCATCGACGCTGTCAACCACCGCATCGACTACAGCCGGTGCGTCGCCTGTATGGACTGTCTCGATAAATGCCATCAGGGGGCTATTACTTATACGCTGCGGCGCAAAACCGGGACAGTCGAATCCGCCTCTGCGCCTGCGATCGATCCATCGCGTCGTCGTTTTCTGGGCGTTGTCGGGATCATGGGCTTTTCGGCTGCCCGGGCTCAGCAGAAAAAGGTCGATGGCGGTCTGGCGGTCATCGAGGACAAGAAGATACCGGTACGTGCCACGCCGATTGTACCGCCGGGGGCACAGAGCCTGCGCCATTTCTCAATCCATTGCACTGCGTGTCAGTTGTGCGTTGCCGCGTGTCCCAATGGCGTGCTGCGACCGTCGACCGACTTGTCGCGACTGATGCAGCCGGAAATGTCTTATGAACGGGGTTACTGCCGGCCTGAATGCACGCGCTGCTCCGAGGTTTGCCCGGCAGGAGCCATTCGTCTGACCGATTTGGCCGGGAAGTCCTCCACGCAGATCGGCCATGCTGTCTGGGTGCGGGAAAATTGTGTGCCGCTGACTGACGGTGTGGCGTGCGGCAACTGTGCGCGCCACTGCCCCGTCGGCGCTATTGCCCTGATTTTGTCCGATCCTGACAATCCGGAGGCACCGAAGATTCCGGCTGTTAATGCCGAACGGTGCATCGGCTGCGGGGCTTGTGAGAATTTATGTCCTGCTCGTCCTTTCAGCGCTATTTATGTCGAGGGACACGAGGTCCACCGAACCCTTTAATGTATTTCCGACCATGAAAACAAACGATAAAAAGCAGATGAACCGTCGCGAATTTTTCAAGCGGTTGGGCGAGGGCGCCGCGGTGGTATCGCTGGCTGCTTTTCCGGGGTGCAGAGGCCGCAATGGGGCTTCGGCAGGCGGAGAGACCGCCGTGCCTATGGACCGGATGACCTTTCGTATCAACCCCTCCACGGGCGACCGGGTGTCACTTTTGGGGTATGGCTGTATGCGGTGGCCGACGATTTCGGGTGGTAGTGCGCGCGACGACGGCAGCGACATCGATCAGGAGACAGTCAATCGTCTGGTAGATTATGCTATTGAACACGGGGTCAATTATTTCGACACGTCGCCGGCTTATTGCCGGGGTTTTTCCGAGCGGGCTACGGGCTTAGCACTTGGGCGCCATCCGCGCGAGAAGTTTTTCGTCGCTACGAAGCTCTCCAATTTTGCACCCGAGACGTGGAGCCGGGAGGCTTCGATGGCCATGTACCGCAATTCGTTCCGGGAGTTGCAGGTCGATTATATCGATTACCTGCTGCTGCACGGCGTGGGCATGGGCAACGGTATGCGTGACTTCGAGGCGCGTTATATCGATAACGGTATGCTTGATTTCCTCTTGCAGGAGCGCGAGGCGGGACGCATCCGCAATTTAGGTTTCTCTTATCACGGCGACATCCGGGTCTTCGATTATCTGCTCTCGCAGCACGATCGTTATAAGTGGGATTTCGTGCAGATACAACTCAACTACCTCGACTGGCGCCATGCACGGCAGATCAACCCGCGCAACACCGATGCCGAGTACCTTTATGGGGAGCTCGCCCGGCGAGGCATCCCGGCTATTATTATGGAGCCGCTGCTCGGCGGGCGTCTGTCGCAGGTGCATGATCATGTGGTCGCACGACTGAAGGAGCGTGAACCCGATCGAAGCGTCGCTTCGTGGGCATTCCGTTTTGCGGGGAGTTTCCCCGGGGTGCTTACTGTCCTGAGCGGCATGACTTATATGGAGCACCTGCAGGACAACCTGCGGTCGTTTTGTCCTTTGCAGCCGCTCGACGCCGGGGAGCGCGATTTCCTTTATAGTACGGCCGACCTGATGATGCGCTACCCTTCTGTCCCGTGCAACGACTGCAAATACTGTATGCCGTGTCCTTATGGGCTCGACATTCCGGGTATTCTGTTGCATTATAATAAGTGTGTCAATGAGGGTAACATCCCCGAATCGTCGCAGGATCCGGCTTATCGTAAGGCCCGGCGGGCGTTTCTTGTGGGTTATGATCGGAGTGTGCCGCGTCTGCGGCAGGCCGACCACTGCATCGGCTGCAACCAGTGCGTGCACCATTGTCCGCAGAGCATCGACATCCCCAGGGAGCTGAGACGTATCGACCGCTTTGCCGAGCAGCTCAAGCAGGGAATTTTGTAGTCTGCGTCAGATTTTGTTTTGCCTGCAACCCTCTTCGAAGAGGGTTGCAGGCATTTTTGTGTTTTGGTCTCAGGCTGCTTTTATGAGCGAACGGCCCAGCCATACGAGTGTCAGGCCCAGCAGGAAACTCAACCCCACGTAGAGCCCGAAGTAGAGCCAGTGTTTCTGCTCCAGCAGCAGATACATGTCGTCGGCAAAGGAGGAGAAGGTGGTGAAGCCGCCGCAGAAACCTGTGATAAGAAAGACGTTCATCGAGGGCGAGATCACGTTGTGCTTTTCGGCCAGCCCGAAGAAGATACCAATCACGAAGCTGCCGATGATGTTCACCGTAAAGGTTCCCCACGGGAAGGCCGAAGCGGTGATTGCATGGCACAGCTTGCCAGTCAAAAAGCGCAGACAGGTGCCTATGAAGCCGCCCAGGCCTGCAATAATCATGGTTTTGAACATATCTTTTTTAGGTTTATGGAATCCGTCATACACACCCGCTCTCTGTCATTCTGCCGCGCCGCCGCCGCCAAAGAGCCCTCTTTTCTCTGTCATTCTGAGGCTACCGCCGAAAAATCTGTATAGTGTCACCCTCCCGGCCTTTGGTCGTCCGAGCCGCCGCCACCCCCGGGCGGAGGCTCGACACGTTGTGT
>CAJUIE010000159.1 GCA_910586375.1 uncultured Alistipes sp.
GCTTCGTGTCCTCGTTCATCATCTTGTCGTAGGCCGAAAGTCGGGCTTTGGACTTGGCATGACGGCCCGAGGGCGACATGCGCACCCACTCCAGCTCGCGCTCGAGGGTCTTGCGGCGCTTCGACTCCTGCTTCTCCTCCATGGCCATGCGGGCGGTCTTCTGCTCGAGCCAGCCCGAATAGTTGCCCTTCCAGGGGATACCCTCACCGCGGTCGAGTTCAAGAATCCAGCCGGCCACGTTGTCGAGGAAGTAGCGGTCGTGCGTCACGGCGATGACCGTGCCCTTGTATTGCTGGAGGTGCTGTTCGAGCCAGTCGATCGACTCGGCGTCGAGGTGGTTGGTCGGCTCGTCCAGCAGCAGCACGTCGGGCTCCTGCAACAGCAGGCGGCACAGCGCCACGCGGCGCCGCTCGCCACCCGACAGCACGGCGATCTTCTGGTCAGCCTCGGGACACCGCAGAGCGTCCATTGCCCGTTCAAGGATGCTGTCGAGCTCCCAACCGTTGGCCTGGTCGATCTGCTCATAGAGCTCGCCCTGACGCTCGATCATGCGGGCCATTTCGTCGTCGGACATCGGCTCGCAGAGCTTTTCGTTGAGCTCGTTGTACTCCTTGAGGAGGGCGACCGTAGCAGCGCACCCCTCCTCGACAACCTCGCGGACCGTCTTGTCGGGGTCGAGCTTAGGTTCCTGCTCTAAATAACCCACCGAGTAGCCGGGCGAAAAGACCACTTCGCCCTGAAAATTCTTGTCGATACCGGCGATGATCTTCATCAGGGTAGATTTACCCGAGCCGTTCAGGCCGATGATGCCGATCTTAGCGCCGTAAAAGAAGGATAGGTAGATGTTGTTCAACACCTTTTTCTGATTGGTGAACGTCTTGGAAACGCCCACCGTCGAGAAGATGATTTTTTCGTCTGCCATTATAGTTTGTCTGTTGTTGTTGCACGAACAGACAAAGATACGAATAAGTGAGGGCAATGCCAAATTTATTTGAGCATTGCCGAACGGGAGTATCTAAGACGAAGTCAAAGTACGAATAAGTGAGGGCAAAGCCAAATTTATTTGAGCTTTGCCGAACGGGAGTATCTAAGACGAAGTCAAAGTACGAATAAGTGAGGGCAATGCCAAATTTATTTGAGCATTGCCGAACGGGAGTATCTAAGACGAAGTCAAAGTACGAATAAGTGAGGGCAATGCCAAATTTATTTGAGCATTGCCGAACGGGAGTATCTAAGACGAAGTCAAAGATACAAAAATATCACGAAGAATCAAACCCCGTGCGGGAAATCGGGGAGGCCAATCGGAAGAGAATTTTCGGGCCGCAGCCTGCGGTGGACTGCAACGATAAGTTGCGGGCCTCCGCGGGGCAGAGGCTGCGGCCCGCATCGGCTAAAGCCGAATGTCATTCTGAGGCCTGAAGCCGAAGAATCTGTATCCCGACAATAGATTCTTCGCTTCGCTCTGAATGACAAGGGAGAAGGCACATTCTGAAGAACAGAAAGAGGACCGGAGGATGACAGAGGAGGGGCTATTTGACGCGGACGTAGTAGCGGCGCAGAATGCAGCCCATCTCCAGACCACTGGGGTCGAACAGCATCATGTCCTGCTCCGAGACCCGGGCTACGAAGTAGTAGGCTTCGTCGATGCGGAGCGTGCCGCTGGCCGGATCAAACCGATAGGGGAGGCGGACCCGCCCATCGGTCGTGCGGGGACTGTCGGCATACTCGGCGAAAAACGAGGCCCAGTCGCGGGCCACCTCCAGGCAGATGGGGGTAGGGTCGTTCTGACTGCGGACATAGACCAGCGACTCTTCGCCCGAGCAATCGACACGGCGAATACGTTCGAGCTGCCACACGCCCAGAATCGAGGCTTCGATAAGCGGTTTGCGTCCGAAATGACGCTGGAGAAAAGCGGGTAAGTTGAGGTTCACGGCAAATATTTTTTGGGCAACATCTGACAAATGCAAAATGCGTGCTGGCGGCGGCTGCCCCCGGGCCTGTTGTCATTCTTCGCTTCGCACAGAATGACAATTGGTGTCAAATTTCCGGCGGAGCCGGATCGAGCCGCAGCCCCGCCCTGCGGAGGCTCGACACGCTGTGTCTTGCTCCGCTGGCTACGCCTCGAAAAATCCGCAACTCCCTAAAACAAAAGAGGCACGGAGCTCGGACTTGAAACCACAGGCACAGGAATACCTTCAGACAGACAAGCCCGAATCCGTGCTTTTGTCGGGGGCGTCCTGCTGCCCTGCATGAATCTTCTCCGCCCGATCCCCGCACATCCTCAAAAAAAAGAGGCACGGAGCTCGGACATGCACACTGCAAGGTAGTAGGAGACCCAGGACGAGACAAGCCGAATCCATGCCTGAAGCACGAATCCTGCTCGTCATTCTCGTCCTTGATACCAACAAATTTCCTACTTTTGCAGTGTTCAGACGAGAAATTCGTAAAAAAATCGCCCTCTGTTCGAGAGACGGGGCAAAGATACGAAAAAAATCTGCCCGGCGGACTTTTTCGGTTAATAATTCTCTTTTTTGGGCTCGAAATAGGCCTGAGCGTGCAGACAGGCCGGGCAAATTTTCGGAGCCTCCGACGCCTCGCAGACATAACCGCAATTGCGGCACTGCCACCAGATTTTACCGTCGCGCTTGAAGAAATCGCCCTCCGAAAAGCGGCTCAGCAGCTTCAGGTAGCGCTCCTCGTGGTGCGCCTCGACCGTCGAAATCATGCGGAACGCCACGGCCACTTCCGGAAATCCCTCCTCCTCGGCAGTGGCGGCGAAATCGCGGTAGAGAACGTCCCACTCCTCGCGCTCGCCACGGGCTGCGGCCAGCAGATTTTCGGGCGTCGTGCCGATAGGTCCGGCGGGGTAGCTGGCCGTAATGGTCGCCTCGCCACCCTCCAGCAGCTTGAAGAAACGCTCGGCGTGCTCCTTCTCCTGCTCGGCGGTTTCAAGAAAAACCCCTGCAACCTGCTCGTAACCCTCTTTTTTGGCTTTGCTGGCGAAGAAAGTATAGCGGCTGCGGTCCTGGCTCTCGCCGGCAAAAGCCTTCAGCAGATTCTGCTCGGTGCGGGTTCCTTTGATGCTTTTTTTCATGATGGTAAGATTGTTTTTACAGCCGCAAGATGGGAAATCCGCAACGAACAAACAAGGGAAAAACGCCACAGAGGAGCGGATAGAGCTATTTCGCTCATTTATAGGCCCGTTTCAAGCAGTGCGCGGGTATCGTCGCGGAACTGCCGGTAAGCCTCGGGCAAGGCGAGTGTGTCGGCCACCTCGGGCGGCAGGATGCGGTAGCCCGGCAGGGCGACCCACACCGGAACCGTCCGCAGCCGATAGGTCATCCGACCGTCGGGGTGGCGCGTGGCGTCGATCCGGGCCATGATCCCGCCATCGCAGTAGCGCCGCCGCTGATTCGAGACGAAGTTGCCCAGCGAATAGAGCACCACATGGGTCGTGTCGGCCTCGAAAGGCTGGATGACGTGGGGATGATGCCCGATGATAAGATCGGCGCCGTGACGTCGCAGAAAGTCGGCCAGGCCACGCTGCGCAGGGTTGGGCTGACGCTCGTACTCGTTCCCCCAGTGCATGGCCACGACCACGCAGTCGGTGCTGTCGGCGCGGGCCGCGAGCAAATCACGGGCTATGGCAAGCGTATCGATGGGATTGACCCTCGTGCCGCCCGGCACGGCCAGACCGTTGGTGCCGTAAGTATAACTCAGGAAAGCGAAGCGCACGCCGCGACACTCCGCCCGCAGCGGATGATGGGCCGCACGGTCGAGGCTGTCGACGAAGACGCCCGTGTGGCGAATGCCGCAACGGTCGAGCTCCCCGATGGCTG
>CAJUIE010000160.1 GCA_910586375.1 uncultured Alistipes sp.
GTACCCGGACCGTCCCGTGAAAGCCGTACGGTTGATTTCGACAGCCCACGGCAACGGCACACCCTACGTAACGATCCAATCCCCGCGAATCAAGCCGCAGCTATAAAGCCCCGCTTCGGGTTACTGCGCCGGCGATTCCGGCGGTCTGGGCAGTGTGGGCACGCTCGGTTTCGCCTGGAGCAGTTCGCCTTACTCGGCGTCGGACGTGCACGGGTCGTACTTAAACTTCAACAGTTCCTTCGTGGGCCCCGAGAACCTCAACCACCGTGCGTTCGCTTTCCCCGTGCGCTGCAAAAGCAAATCCCCGCATCCAAAAAGATGCGGGGATTCTTCTACATACAGAAACGGTGGACCTAACTGCGAACCACCGCGCCGCATTTCTGTTCGAACTGGGCCGTGAGGTTGGCCATAACACGTTCAATGGTCTTCTCGTCAAGCGTGCGGCTCTTGTCTTCGAGAATGAAACTCAAAGCATAGGACTTCTTGCCTTCGGGGAGTTTATCGCCTTCGTAAACATCGAACAGCGCGACGCTTTTCAAGAGCTTGCGTTCGGTGGCGAAGGCTACGTCGCGCAGCGCAGAGAACGTCACCGGCTTATCGATGAGCAAGGCCAGGTCGCGCCGCACCTCGGGGAACCTGGAGAGCTCCGCGGCGACGATCTTCTGCTTTTTGGTCGACCGGATGAGGGCGTCGAAGTTGAGCTCCAGATAATAAACCTCCTGCCTGACGTCGGTCATACGACGGAGGCGCGGAGCGACGGTGCCGAGCTGCAACAACTCCTTGCTGCCGAGCGACATGGAGAGCCCCTCACTGAAGAGGTCGCTGGCGAGCGTCTCGCTCCGGAGGGCGTAAATGTCGATGCCGAAGCGACGCAGCAGTTTTTCAGCGATGGCCCGCAGCGTGAAGAACGATGCTTTTTCGGGTTTCGCATTCCACGACTGAGGCGTAGCGACGCCTGTCACGACGATCGAGAGGCGGTACTCCTCAGAGTAAGCAGCCAGCGGATTTTCATCGGTCCGCTTATCTGCATCGTAGAAATAGCAGTTGCCCAATTCGTAAAGCTTCAGGTCGCCGTTCTTGCGGTTGGCATTCAGGGCCACGGCCTCCAGCATGTTGAACAGCAGCGTCTGGCGCATGACGTTAAGGTCGGCGCTCAAGGGATTGAGAATCCGCACGCACCGCCCGGCAGGGCAAGAGGTCAGCCCTTCGTAATAGGCCCCCTTAGTCAGCGAATTGGACATGATTTCAGTAAATCCGTTATCCGTCAGAAAGTCGGCAGCAAGGTTCACCAACTTGTTGCGGTCGGGCTGCGGAGCATACGAAAGGGTAGAACGCACGCGCGAGGGTATCTCGACGTTGTTATAACCGTAGATACGCAAAATGTCTTCGATAAGATCGGCCTCGCGCTGCACATCAACGCGATAGGGCGGTACGGCGACAGTCAGCATACCCGCGTTTTCGGCCACGATCTTCACCTCCAATGCCGCAAGGATCGTGCGGACGGTCTCTTCGGGAATCACCTTGCCGATAAGAGCATTGACCCGGGCAAACGACAGATCGAATACGAAATCATCCACAGGAGCAGGGTAGATGTCGGTGATGTCACTGGCAATCGTACCACCGGCCAATTCCTTGAACAGCAAGGCTGCTCGCTTGGCGGCATAAACCTGCAAATTGGGATCGGCCCCACGCTCGAAACGGAACGAAGCATCCGTGTTCAGGCCGAAGCGCCGGGCCGTCTTACGCACCCACACGGGATTGAAATAAGCACTCTCGATAAAGACATCGACCGTCTCTTCGCCGATGCCCGAATCTCGGCCACCGAAGACCCCGGCAATGCACATGGGCCGCTCGGCCGAGCAGATCATCAGGTCCTTGTCGGAGAGCTTGCGCTCCACGCCGTCGAGCGTGACGAACGAAGTACCCGCAGGACAGGTGCGCACGATGACTTCGCCGCCCTCGATTTTGCGGGCGTCGAACGCGTGCAAGGGCTGCCCCAGCTCGAAAAGCACGAAGTTGGTGATGTCGACCAGGTTATTTTTGGGATTGATGCCCGCAGCCCGCAGGCAGTTCTGCATCCACTCGGGCGAAGGACCGAGCTTGCACCCTGTGACGGTGACACCCACATAACGGGGGCAGGCCTCGGTGTTCCCGACCCGAATACGAATCGGCAGATCGTGGTTATCGGGCGCGAAAGCCGAAACGTCGGGCATCTTCACCACGGTTTTCTTGCCCCGAGCCGTGAGGTAAGCGGCCAAATCACGGGCCACACCGATGTGCGACGCAGCATCAACCCGGTTGGGCGTCAGACCTATTTCAATAAGATAATCGTCTTCGATATGCAGGTACTCGCTGGCCGCCATGCCAACGGGTGCATCGGCGGGCAACTCCATAATGCCGTCGTGTGCGCTCCCGATACCCAATTCATCCTCGGCACAGAGCATACCCAGCGATTCGATACCTCGGATCTTGCTGCGCTTGATCTTGAACTCTTCGTCGCTGCCATCGGGGTAAAGTACCGTGCCGACCGTGGCGCACAGCACCTTGAGCCCCTCCCGGCAATTGGCCGCGCCGCAGACGATCTGCAACGGCTCCGCAGCCCCGGTGTCGACCGTCGTAATGTGCAGGTGATCGGAGTCGGGATGGTCCGTGCAGGTCAGGACCTGACCGACAACAACGCCCCGAAGTCCTCCCCGCACGGTTTCGACTTTCCCGAAACCTTCGACCTCCAGACCAATGTCGGTCAACACGGAGGCGATCTCTTCAGCCGAAAGGTCGGTGTCGATATAACGCCGAAGCCAGTTATACGAAATATTCATATCGTCGATTTTGTAGGTTTTGTCTATAGTCGGACAAAGGTAATTATTTTTTGGTAATTATGTAACGCAGTCACAGCGACGTTTTTTTCATCCCCGGGAGAGGGGGCATTTGCCGTTTCGGTGTCTATCGTCTATCTTTGCCTCGGATTCCACGGAATGTGGTGCGGGCGTATTTGCTACATGATCTATTGATATTTAACGAAATATGTGGGTTATCTTATCCTTTACTTCAGCTGCTTTGCTCGGACTTTACGACGCGGCGAAGAAACAGGCGCTCGCCGACAACGCCGTCCTGCCGGTGCTGCTGCTCAACACGCTCTTCTCGACTTTGATTTTTCTGCCCGCGATCCTCGCTGCCGAGTGGAATCCGGAGTGGTTCGAAGGGTCGCTGCTGGCCTCCGAACCGGGATCGATCAGAGCTCATGCAATGGTTCAGGTAAAGGCAGTTATTGTTCTGACATCCTGGATTTTCGGATACTTCGGACTCAAGCACCTGCCTATCACAATCGTGGGGCCGATCAACGCCACGCGGCCCGTCCTGGTGCTCGTGGGCGCCATGCTCATTTTCGGCGAACGGCTCAACCTCTGCCAGTGGCTCGGCGTCGGGCTGGCTCTCATCTCGCTCTTTTTGCTGGGCCGGTCGAGCCGCCGCGAAGGGGTCGACTTCACCCGCAACATCTGGATCGTCTTCGTGGCTCTGGCTGCCCTCACGGGCGCCGTATCGGGACTCTACGACAAGTTCATCATGTCGCAGCTGGACGCCGTGTTCGTGCAGGGGTGGTATAACCTCTACCAGTTTCTGCTCATGTCTGTTATCGTAGCTATCCTCTGGTGGCCGCGGCGGCACTCCACCACGCCGTTTCATTGGAGCTGGGCCATTCCTGCCATCTCGATCCTCCTCTCGCTGGCCGATTTCGCCTATCTCATGGCGCTGCGCGACGACGAAGCCATGATTTCGGTCGTCTCGATGATCCGCCGCGGGTCGGTCGTCGTATCGTTTCTATGCGGTGCAGTG
>CAJUIE010000161.1 GCA_910586375.1 uncultured Alistipes sp.
GCAGCCCCGCCCTGCGGAGGCTCGACACTTGGTGTCTTGCTCCGCTGGCTGCGGCCCGAATATAAACATCGCCCCCGCCCGGAGGAGGCTTTTTTTTGCAACGCTCTGCGTTGTTTCGGCGGCGGCTTCACGCCTTTGGCGTGCCCCCCCCCTGCCGCCGCCGAAAAATCAATCCGGCCACAAGCCAGAGAATGGCGCAAATGTCCGGGGAGGCTGCGGCTCGGTGTATCTGCTCAAATAGATTCTTGACAGCGCTATGTTTGTCTGCTCCTCCTTGCATGGTAAAGTCCGCGAATGCCACCTCCTCTCTTATTCCTGCCCTCCGCGAACGGGAAAACCGAACGCACAGTAGTTGCCGCTCTCGGGGCTCACGCTGGAACTGCTGAAGTCTAAGTCCGGCGCCGATTCAGGCGCAACCGCTTTTACCATCCTGCCGGTCGGATTTCAACCGGGGGCCTTTACGAAAAATCCGAAGTGGGGGGCAGAGGCGGAATCCCGAACTTTTTTTATACTTTTGAAGCCTTAAATCGTTAATCGAAGAGACTGCCGTGTCGCCTTTTGCTGTCCTGCTCACTGTTTTGGGGTATGTCGTCGTGCTCGTCGTCGTCGCCTGGTTGTCGGGCCGGCGGGCCGATAATGCTGGTTTTTTTATCGGGAATCGCCGCACGCCGTGGTTTATGGCAGCACTGGCCATGATCGGTTCGGCGATGTCGGGCGTCACGTTCATCTCGGTTCCGGGCTCCGTGGCTGCCGACTCCTTCTCTTATATGCAGATGGTTGCGGGTTTTACCGTGGGGCAGCTCTTCGTGGCTTTCGGACTTGTGCCTCTGTTTTATCGGCTGCGGGTCTTCTCGCTTTATGAATACCTCGCCGATCGCTTCGGTCTTATGGCCCACCGCACCGGGGCGTGGTTCTTCCTTGTGGCCAAGATGACCAGCGCCGCCCTGAAGGTGTTCGTCGTCTGCTCGGTTATGCAGCTGCTGGTCTTCGGGCCTTGCGGGCTCCCGCTGTGGGTCAATGCGGTGGTTACGATGGCGCTGGTGTGGCTTTATACGCAGCGGGGTGGGGTCCGGTCGCTTATCTGGACCGACTCGTTGCAGACACTCTGTCTGGTCGGCAGCCTCGTGCTGACGATCGGATGTGTCGTCCGGGCGCTGGGCCTCTCGGCCGGGGAGGCGGTGCAGGAGGTTGTTGCGTCGCCCTTTTCGCGGATGGTGTTTCTCGACGATCCCTCGTCCGAGCGTTATTTCTGGAAGATGTTCGTGGCGGGCGCCGTGCTGCTTGTGGCCATGACGGGCCTCGATCAGGATATGATGCAGCGTAATTTGTCGTGCGCCACGCTGCGGGGTGCACAGAAAAACATCGTTCTGACGGCTCTGTGCCAGATCGTCGTCATCCTGCTGTTCCTCGTTCTGGGCGTGCTGCTTTACCTTTATGCCGACCGGCAGGGGCTGTCTCGCCCGGCTGCCGGCGACCGGTTATTCCCGATGGTCGCCGTTGACGGGGGATTGCCCCTCGTTGTCGGGGTTTTGTTCGTTGTGGGGCTTGTGTCGAGCACCTTTTCGGCTGCCGGTTCGGCTCTCACGGCGCTGACCACCTCCTTCACGGTCGATATTCTCGACGGACCCGCCCGCTTCGGCGAACGCCGTCTGGGCCAGCTGCGGCGGTGGGTCCACGCCGGCATGGCCGCCTCTATGACGGCGGTCATCCTCTTTGTCGGGTATTGGGCCGACGAGAGCCTTATCAACCTCTTTTTCCGTGTCGCGGGGTATACTTATGGTCCTATTCTGGGGCTTTTCCTTTTCGGGCTCTTCACCCGGAGACAGCCGCGCGAAGGGTGGGTGCCCGTGGCAGCCCTCGCCGGACCCGTTGCCAGCGTTCTGCTTCAGTGGCTCGCCATGCGGTGGTGGGGCCATCGCATTGGCTTCGAGCTGTTGCTTTATAACGCCGGTTTTGTGGTGGCGGGTCTCTTTTTGCTCTCCCTGCGATCCACGAACCGGGAAAAAGCGTAACTTTGAGGGGCCGGAGGGCAGGCTTTGGGCCTGAATGCAGAAGCGGGCCGGGGCCTGCGGAGCGTACGCGCGCAAGCGCAGGCCTCCGCGGGGCGCAGGCTTGCGTATTGAGTAAATTTGCGTCAACCTCCGACGAAGTCGGTGCGGGCCGAAGCCTCCGCCCGCGGAGGCCCGCAACTGGTGTCGCGGCCACCGCAGTCTTCGGCCCGACAAAAAAATTAATAGCTGAAAAAATTATTCATTGTCCGTTGCCTTCGCGGCTTCGACGCCTTTGGCCCGGGCAAACCGGAACACCGTAAAAAACAAAAATAGTTTTTGTCATGTCACTCGAACAACAGATTTCTAAGGGCATCATGGATGCCATGAAGGCTAAGGACGCCGTGCGTCTGAGCGCCTTGCGTAATGCCAAGAAGTACATCATCGAAGCCAGGACCTCCGGACCGGGAATCGACGAACTGTCCGATGCCGACGTGCTGAAAATCCTCTCGAAACTCGCCAAACAGGGCACCGATTCGGCTGCCATCTTCACCGGGCAGAACCGGCCCGATCTGGCGGAGGAGGAGTTGGCGCAGGTTGCCGTTTTCCAGGAGTTTTTGCCGAAGCAGCTCACGCCTGCGGAGCTCGACGCCGAGGTCCGGGCCGTCATCGCCGAGGTCGGCGCCACCTCCATGAAGGAGATGGGCAAGGTTATGGGCGTTGCTTCGAAGCGGCTTTCCGGCCGGGCCGATGGCAAGGATATTTCGGCCAGGGTCAAGGAGTTGCTGGGGTAGAATGCACCTGGTCGAAAACCTCCATCGCAACGTCCGGACTTTGGCCATGCCCGGGGCCATGATCGTCGGGGCGCTGCTGTGTCGTCCCGTCACGGCGCTGGAGGAGTGGTCGGGGCGGATGATTACCCCGACGCTCATCTTTCTGATGCTTTTCGTCACTTTCTGCCGGGTCTCGCTGCGGGATATGCGCCTTTCGTGGTTGCACGGATGGCTTCTGTTCTTTCAGACGGGGGTCTGTGTGGCAGTTTATCTGGCCTTGCGGCCTTTCGACGTCACGGTGGCGCAGGGGGCCATGATCTGCGTCCTCACTCCGGTGGCTATGGCCGCTGTCGTCATTGCCGGGATGCTGGGGGCTAAAGTCGCCACGGTGGCCGCTTATAGCCTCGTGTGCAACCTGACAGTCGCTGTCGTGGCTCCCGTTGTTCTGAATTTCACCGGCTCCGGGGCCTGCACCTTCGGGCAAATTCTGGTGCGTCTGGGGCCGCTGCTTATCGGACCATTCGCCGCGGCTCAGGTTTGCCGCTTTCTGCTTCCGCGTTTGGCCGGATGGGTCGGGGCGCATGGGCAGATTTCGTTTTATATGTGGTTGGCCGCTCTGGTCGTCACTTTGGGCCGCACAACGGCTTTTATCCTCGACCTGCACGACGTCTCGCGGTTGGTCGGGGTGTGGCTCGTAGTGGCCGCTCTGATCCTGTGCCTGGTTCAGTTCGGCGTCGGGCGGGCTTTGGGGCGCCGGTTCGGCGATCCGGTCGCCGGGGGGCAGTCGCTCGGGCAGAAGAATACGGTCTTAGCCGTCTGGATGGCCCAGTCGTTCCTCGACCCCATCTCCTCCGTTGCCCCCGCGGCTTATATCGTGTGGCAGAACTTCGTGAACTCTTACCAAATCTATAAAAAAGACCAGGCATGATTACGCTGCATCGCATAACGGATACCGGCTCGGAGGCTTATCGGTTTGTGGAGGAGCTGCTTTCGGCGGCGTTTCCGCGGGAGGAGTACCGCGAATTTGCCGAGTGGCGGGAGCTGACGGCCCGCAAAGGGAGT
>CAJUIE010000162.1 GCA_910586375.1 uncultured Alistipes sp.
AGAGAGGGGGGGGGAAAATACGCAATGGAAAATGAAAAATCGGGTCAGAGACCGCTGGCTCCGCATGTCGGCTAAAGCTGAAAAAGCAAGGCTTCGGCACTCGCATGCTACAGGGAATAAGCCCGTCCGCCTGATGCCTGGGTCTGAGGGCGCGCAGCGTCGAACGCGGGAGACAAAAATCCGTAAAAAAGAAGGTGGAGTAGCGGGGGCTATCCGAAGATTGTGCGGGCGATGGTTTCCGTGGCTCCCTGGTGGTGTGTGGTGTAATCTTTGGCGATACGGCAGCTCTTCAGCCGGAGTTCTTCGTTGTCGCGCAAAGGTGTAAACCAAGCCGCCAGCTCATCGTAGTTTTCTACCGCATGTGCCGCTCCGAGCGTCACCAGGTCGCGAGCTTCCTTAAATTTACGGTAGTTAGGCCCGAAAGCGATTGGTAGTCCGAAAGTCGCGGCTTCAAGTGTATTATGGATGCCCACGCCGAAGCCGCCGCCAATATAACTCCATGCAGCATAGCGGTAAACGGAGGAGAGCAGCCCTACCGTGTCGAGAATCAGCAGCTGTGAGGAGGTATAGTCCGTATTGGCTGTGCAGCGGGTATAACGCAGCGCGCCGCCCCGGGTTTCGGACATGAGCCGTGCAATACGGTTTTCATCCATTTCGTGCGGTGCGATGACGAACTTAATCTCCGGATTGTCGTTCATCAGGGAGAGGAGCAGCTCCTCGTCGGGGCCCCATGTCGACCCGGCGACAAAAAGCCTGCTTGTGCCGCGAAAATGTTCTATGATGTCGATCTGACGGGCGTTGCAGGCAATTTCGGCCACACGATCGAAACGTGTGTCGCCGGCGATGATTACATTGTCAAAACCTATTGCGGCGAGGAGCTCCTTCGATTCGTTGTTTTGCACGAACAGCACTTCGAAAGACTCGAGTGCCTGGCGCCATAACCCGCCATAAGGCCTGAAAAAGATCGAGTTGCGACGGAAGATGGCCGAGACGACATATGTGCGCACCTTGCGGCGCCGCAGTTCACTCAGCAGGTTGAGCCAGTATTCGTATTTGACGAAAACGGCGATTTCGGGCTGCACGATCTCTAAAAAACGCCGTGCATTGCGCGGGGTGTCGATGGGCAGGTAAAAGATATAATCAGCACCCGGGTAATTCTTGCGAATTTCGTAACCCGAAGGTGAAAAAAAGGTGATCAGAATCTTATATTCGGGGTGTTCGCGGCGTATCTTTTCGACCAGAGGTCGTCCCTGCTCGAACTCGCCCAGCGAAGCTACATGCACCCAGACGATTCGCTCTCCCGGAGCAATCACCTCCTTCATGCGGTGGAGGAGCTCCTTGCGTCCGTCGATCCAGAGGCGGGCTTTCGCATGTCTGCATGCGGCGAGCCGGATCGCCCAGGCGTAGAGTGTCAGGCCTAAATTATAAATCCACATCAGGGTAGGTACGGTTAGCCGTATTGGTGTTATGATTGCTTGGGGCACAGCTCCGGGGAGATGTGCAGGGTGTCTCGTGGGGCCGGGCTCCGTGGTTACACTATGACAAAGATAACACAATTTGTCGGAAATCCAAAATTCCCGGTTGAGAAGTGGAGCATGAGCGGTCGGAATGCCTACCAATGGTATTCCATGGCATTTTCCGTCAGCGTGACATGCAGCTTTCCGTCGGGCATAGCCTCCACGGCTGCCAGATCGAACTGTGCTTCGTAGTCTCCCCCGGCAAAAGCCATGTAACAGCTGGCCGCCCGGTGTAACGAGCGGAACTTCCGGGGTGTGATGGCTGCCTCGGGCGGTGTGAGAGATCCCGAACGGCGGGTTTTGACCTCCACGAAGTGGAGTCTCCCGCCCTTGCGGGCCACGATGTCAAGCTCGTAGCGCCCTTGCCGCCAGTTCATGGCGCAGATCTCATACCCCCGGCTGCGCAGATACTCCGCGGCTGCGCGTTCGCCCTGCCTCCCGGTTTCAGCTGTCGTCATTAGAGGATACCTATAATAAAAAAGAGAGGTCGTCGCCCGGCTGCACCTCGAAGGGGGCGATGCCTTTGCGGAAGAGGCGCATCGGACGGTCGCCGATGAGCTCCAGTTGCTCGTTGGCATAATGAAGCATTGTCCCTTCGCGTAATCCGGCAACCCAGCGGCGCGGGTTTGCTTCGATGTACTCCAGCAGACGCTGTTCGCGTGTTTCGCCGGCATGGCCCTCGGGATTGGCGTCGAGATAGTGGGGGTTGATCTGGAATTTCACTGCTCCGATGGCGCGAAAGGACACGGGCCGGACGATGGGCATGTCGTTGGTCGTGCAAATGGTAGGGCAGCAGACATTGCTGCCGGCCGACCACCCTACATAAGGCACATCGGCGCGGAGGCGGCGGCCAATGGCCTGCATAAGGCCCTGCTCCTGCATCTTTTTCGTCAGCGCGAATGTGTTGCCGCCGCCAACGCAGATGGCTTCAGCCTGGTGGATCATGGCTCGCGGGTCCTTTGTCCGATGGACGGAGCGGATGCGGATTCCCAGTTCGGCGAAACGCTCCGCCACGCGGCGTTCGTATTCGGCGAAAGAGAACGTCACGGCTGCATAGGGGACGAAAACCACTTCATGCACACCCTGGAGGAAGCGTTCGATCCAGGGAAGTGGATAACGCAGGTACTCCTGCCCGGCCCGGGTTGAATTGGAGATCAGAAGCAAATTCATAAAACAGTGGTTTTTAAAGGCTTGATTTGTAAAATGTGCTAAATGTCGAAAATATTGTGAATAAAAAAAACCTCCTTTTTGTCAAAAGTAATAAAAAAAGTGTTACTTTTGCGCAAAATTACGTCGGAAATAAAACGAAACGTTTCCAAATAATTGTTTAACTAAAAATTTGAAATTATGTCAGAGGTTCAAACCAAAGTCGTCGAGATCATCGTGGACAAATTGGGTGTCAAGGAGTCGGAAGTAGTGCCCGAAGCCAGCTTCACCAACCACCTGGGGGCCGATTCGCTCGATACCGTAGAGCTGATCATGGAGTTCGAGAAGGCTTTCGATATTCAGATCCCCGACGAGGACGCTGAGAAGATTGCAACCGTAGGCGATGCAATCAAGTATATCGAGGAGCACAAGAAATAATTTCCCCTGCGTTTTTTCATTTCACACGATCTAACGGTTTTCAGTTTATGGCAGAGAGAAGAGTGGTAGTGACGGGTATCGGTACGATCAACCCGCTCGGCAACAATATCGAGGAGTATTTCGCGAATCTGGAAAAAGGTGTCAGCGGTGCCGCGCCCATAACCCATTTCGATGCTGAAAAGTTTAAGACCCGCTTTGCGTGTGAAGTGAAGAATTACGACCCGACCCGTTACTTTGATCGTAAGGAGGTGCGCAAGTATGACCTCTTTACGCAGTATGCCCTCATTGCAGCTACTGAGGCTGTTGAGGATGCGGCATTCGACTTCGACAAGCTTGACAAGGAGCAGGTCGGTGTCATCTGGGCCTCGGGTATCGGAGGACTCAAGTCCTTCTTTGACGAATGTCTGGGCTATGCCGAGGGTGGAATGATCCCTCGGTTTAGCCCATTCTTCATTCCTCGTATGATCTCCGACATCGCTGCCGGGTTTATCTCCATGAAGTATGGCTTCATGGGGCCCAACTATTGCACCGTGTCGGCCTGTGCATCGTCCAACCACGGTCTGATCGCCGCATTTGATGCTATTCGTCTGGGAAAGGCCGATGCCATTGTAGCCGGTGGCTCGGAGGCTGCTGTCAACGATCCTTCGGTGGGTGGTTTCAACTCCATGCAGACGTTG
>CAJUIE010000163.1 GCA_910586375.1 uncultured Alistipes sp.
GGCGCACTGCTCCAGGCGTAACCGCTCGTGCCTACAAGGCTCACACCGCCGGAATGGCTGGCGCGGTAACCCGAAGCGTTATTCGAACGACTGCATTTCGATAAGCCTGGCGTAGATGCCGCCGCGCGCCAGCAACTCGGTGTGAGTGCCTTGCTCGGCGATGCGTCCGTGTTCTATGACAATGATCTTGTCTGCGTTGTGGATGGTTGACAGGCGGTGGGCAATGACGATCGATGTGCGGCCTTCGAGGAGCTTATTGAGGGCATCCTGCACCAGCTTTTCGCTCTCGGTGTCGAGTGCCGATGTTGCTTCGTCGAGAATCAGTATTTCGGGGTTCTTCAGCACAGCTCGGGCTATCGAGAGGCGTTGACGCTGTCCGCCCGAGAGCTTGGCTCCGCGGTCGCCGATGTTGGTGGCGTAGCCTTCGGGAGCTTCGCGGATGAAGTCGTCGGCATTGGCGATGCGTGCTGCGGCGACGATCTCCTCGTGGGAGGCCGACGGCTTGCCCATGGCTATGTTGCCTTCGATGGTGTCGTTGAAGAGTATGGTGTCCTGTGATACGACGCTCATGTGGGCACGCAGGCTCTCCTGCTTGTAGTCGCGCAGCGATACGCCGTCTATGAGAATGTCGCCCGCCGTAGGATCGTAGAAGCGGGGAATCAGCTCGCTGAGTGTCGACTTCCCGCCACCCGATGGGCCTACTAAGGCTACAGTCTGACCGCGGCGAATGTCGAACGACACGCCGTCGATCACTTCGCGGGTGCCGTCGTAAGAGAAGTGAACGTCGCGGAATTCGATTTTGTCTTTCAGGCCTTTAAGTTCCAGTGCTTCGGGCTTGTCTTCGATTTCGCTGCGGGTGTCGATGATCGAGAAGATGCGCTCACCAGCTGCGATGCCCTGATTGATGTTGGCGAATTGGTCGATGAAGGTACGGATGGGGCGGGTGATTTGCGAGAACATTGCCACGAAAGCGATGAATCCGCCCGGGTTGAGGCTCCCTTTTACCACCAGGGCCCCGCCGAATACGAGGATGACGCCCACGGCCATAATTCCCAGAAATTCGCTCATGGGTGAGGCCAGCTGCTGGCGGCGGGCCATCGAGAGGGTCAGGCGCGAGAGGTCCTCGTTCAGGTCGTAGAACTTCTTTTTGATGTAGTTTGTGGCGTTGTAGCTCTTGATGACCTTTACCCCGGAGAGTGATTCATCGAGTGTCGAGATCAGCTCGCCCATGCGCTGTTGGTTGGTGCGGGCCGGGTGGCGCAGGCGTTTGACGATGCTGCCGATAAGCAGTGCCACGATGGGGAGGTAGAGCACCGAAAAGAGCGCCAGCTCCCACGATATGCCGACCATCATCACGATGTAGAAGAGGATCAGGAACGGTTCACGGAAAGCCACTTGCAGTGTGTTGGTGATGCAGAACTGCACGACATTGACGTCGGAGGTGATTTTCGAGATGATGTCGCCCTTGCGTTGGTCGCTGAAGTAGCCGGCATGCATGTCCAGGACGCGCGAGAACATTTCGTTGCGGATGCGCTGGAGGGTCCGTGTGCGGAGGTTCTCCACGGTCCAGGCGCCGAGGTAGCGGAAAAGGTTGCTCAGAAACGAGATGCCGATGGTGACGATGGCCAGCAGCATCAACACGTTTTCGATACGGAACTCGGCGAACATCTGCGTGTAGGCGTAGTTGAACAGCGTCGTGAGATAGGCCTTGTTCAGCTCTACGGGCGGCAGTTTCTCGACATATTCGAACGCATAGTTCGCATCGAACATTGTGTTGAGGATCGGGATGATCAGCAGAAACGTACACGAGTTGAACAGCGCGTAGAGCAGTGAGTAGAAAAAGTAGGGAACGGCGTATTTTCCGATAGGCCTGGCGAAGCTCAGCAGGCGCATGTATGTCTTGAACATGATGTCGGTTGTTTGGGTGGTATAGCGGTAAACGGGGCGAATATACGCAAATTATCAGGTTTCCGGACGGTAGCCCTTGTCGTGGAGCAGGTGGGCGTGGTCGTTGGCCGCAGCTACGGCCAGGTGGTCGCAACGGTTATTTTCGACTGTCTCGGCATGGCCCTTGACCCATACGAAGCGCACGCGATGACGGCGGTAGACGGTCAGGAAGCGCTGCCACAGATCGGGGTTCTTTTTGCCCGAAAAACGTTTTTTTTCCCAGCCGAAGAGCCAGCCTTTGGTCACGGCGTCGACCACGTAGCGCGAGTCGGAGTAGATGGTTACATCCGAGTCGGGGAATTTGAGTGTTTCGAGTGCCACGCATACGGCCATCAGCTCCATGCGGTTGTTGGTCGTCAGGCTGTAGCCCTGTGACAGCTCTTTGCGGTAGGCTCCCGAGACCAGGACGATGCCATAACCTCCCGGCCCGGGGTTTCCGAGTGCCGAACCGTCGGTGTATATCGTAATTTCTGCCACAACGAATTAGTTGAAAATTGGAGGGGGCTTTCCCGGGCCTCCGCGCGGCGAAGGCTTCGGCCCGTTCGGCCAGAGGCCGGGAACTTGACGCAAACTGTTATTCTGAGCGTAGCGAAGAATCTAAAGTGAGCCGTCGCGAGGATTTAATTACCCAATGCTCCGATTTGCGCCTTTATTGCGGCGATTTTGGCTTCGGCGTCGGCCTGCTTGGCGCGTTCGTTGGCCACCACCTTTTCGGGGGCAGACTGCACAAAGCGTTCGTTGGAGAGTTTTTTCATCACCGAGGCCAGGAACCCTTCGTAGTAGGCCAGATCGTCGGTCAGTTTCTTGCGCTCGGCATCGGTGTCGATCATGCCCGCCAGCGGCACGAAATATTGGGTCGTCTTGACGATGAACGCGGCGGCGGCCGGGTCTTTCTCCGTCACCGTTTCGATGGCCGACAGATTGGCCATCTTCATCATCACCGGGGCGTACTCGACCGGATAGTTGTTGTCGGCGATGACATGGAGCGTCAGGGCCTCTTTCTGCGGCAGGTTCTTCTGGTTGCGGATGTTGCGTACCGAGGAGACGACCTCCCGCACCAGTTCGAAGCGGGCCAGCAGCGCGGCGTCCTCCGCCTCGGGCTGCGGCATCGGTGCCACGCAGATCGACTCGCCCTCGGCGCGGGGCGCCAGGTCCTGCCAGATCTCCTCCGTTATGAACGGCATGAACGGATGCAGGGCGCGCATCAGTGCGTCGAAGAAAGCGCGCGTGTCGTCCATCGTCTTGCGGTCGATGGGCTGGCCGTAGGCGGGCTTGACCATTTCGAGGTACTGGGCACTGAAGTCGTCCCAGAAGAGGCGGTAGAGAGCCGTGCAGGCTTCCGAAATGCGGTAGGAGCGAAAATCGTCGGCCACTTCGCGCAGCGTGCGGCCCAGCGCCTGGCGGAACCACGCCACGGCCAGCCGGTCGTTCTCGCTCTGCGCGGCCTTGTCGTCGATCGTCCAGCCGCCTACCAGCCGGTAGGCGTTCCATATTTTGTTGCCGAAGTTGCGGCCCTGCTCGCAGAGCGCTTCGTCGAACATGATGTCGTTGCCCGCCGACGAGGACATCAGCATGGCCATGCGCACGCCGTCGGCGCCGTATTTGTCGATCAGGTCGAGCGGGTCGGGCGAGTTGCCTAATTGCTTTGACATCTTGCGGCCGATTTTGTCGCGCACGATGCCCGTGAAGTAGACGTTGGCGAAAGGTTTTTCGCCGCGGTATTCGTAGCCGGCCATGATCATGCGGGCCACCCAGAAGAAGATGATGTCGGGGCCCGTCACCAGGTCATTGG
>CAJUIE010000164.1 GCA_910586375.1 uncultured Alistipes sp.
CCTCGCAGGCGATGCGGATGCCGACCTTGCACTTCTTGGTGAAAGCGTCCTCGAAGAGGTCGATCTCTTCCTTGTTGTCGATCACCGGAATCGTGTTTTCAAATCCATCGTTGACCAATTGAGCAATGTTCTCCACGTATTGCGGGCGCTTGAAACCATTGCAAATGATGTAGCGGTCCTTGTCGAGGCAGCCGCTTTCGTAAAGCGCATTGATGATGTGGATGTCGTAGGCCGAGGAGGTCTCCAGATGGATGTCGTTCTTCATGGCCTCCTCCAGCACGAACGAAAAGTGGCTCGACTTGGTGCAGTAACAGTAGTTGTACGACCCCTTATAGTCGACCTTCGCCATCGCGACGTTGAACATGCGCTTGGCCCGGTTGATCTGCTGGGAGATCTTCGGCAGGTAGGTGATCTTCAGCGGCGTGCCATACTGTTTGATCAGCTCCATGAGCGGAATATCGTGGAAATTCAGCTCGTTGTCCTCCACGGAGAACTCGTCCTGCGGGAAGTCGAACGACTGTTCAATCAAGTCGATGTACTTGTCTTTCATGGTCGGTTTACGGTCTGTTGGAAAATCCATCTCGGTTACATTGCAAATTTCGGGACAAAGTAACTCGCCCGGATCATCCCCGATTTGAGGATGCAAAGTAGGTGAATATTTTTTGATCCGCCAACACTTTACCCGATTATTTTAGGGCAAAAGGTAGAAAATGAGGCAGTAAAAGGCAGAGCGTTTTGCATCTTCAGGCCAGAGCTTCCGCCATTGCGTCATGCTGAGGAGGACGAAAATCCATTCGGACCGGAGCCTGAAAATGGCAAGAGACAACGTGGCGAGCCTTCGCCCGGGCATGGCTTCGGCCCGGCCGGCCTTTGGCCGAAGACGACAGACGGCTAAAAATCCGGGGACACAAAACCCGGATGAGCCGGGCGGGCTCCCGCGGGGTACCGGTTTTTTTGCGCTTTTCCCGGAAGAAAAGTAACCGGCGTTTGTTTTTTTCTGCGAAAAAAGGTAATTTTGAAGCCGTAAAACCAAGGCGGAACTAATCGTGTTGACTTCTATTTTAGCACAATGTCTTGAGCCGCATAAACGGCTGGTCGTGCCCGGCCTGGGGGCCTTCATCGTCAAGGAGCCCGGACGGTGCGTGGTTTTCACGGAGTTGCTCAAGCGCGACGACGGCATTTTGAGGCAGACATTGCTGGACCGGGGCGTGGACGAATCGGAGATCGCGGGTCTTATCGACCGCTTTGTCTCCGATGTGCACCATGCCGTTGGCGCAGGCAACGAAGTGTGTGTGCCTGGACTGGGCACTCTGCGCTCTGGCGCCAATGGGACCATTGCTTTTGTTTTCGACCCGGGGAGCGGCAGCGGGCAGTCGGGCGAGGAGAATGCCGCGCCGGTGGAACCGGTAAGCAAGGAGCCTTATTCCGCCCCGGTGGCCGAGCCTGTTGCAGCCCCTTCGACAACGGCATCTGGTGTAAAAGAACCGACGAACCGAACTGCGGCCCCGCAGCAGGAACGCTCCGACCGGTTGGCCAGAACACTGCGCGCGGCTTATGAGGAACCGCCCGTCTCGACTTCAGTGCGCATGTCACCCGATCCGGCGGTGAAAGGACTTCGTTATAGCCAGCCTCTCAAGACCACCGACGCCTATACCTATGTCGGTGACTCGTCGCATCGGCACCACCATCACCACCGGCGCCATCATCATCGGCGGCAGAGTCGCGGCTGGGTCGTCTGGGGCCTGGCACTGCTGGCGATCCTTATAGCTGTCGGGACTCTGGGCTATCATTTTCTCCTGCGTCCGTGGCTGGAGCAGCGGGAGCTGGATAAGTTCCTGAAACAAAACGGACTGACGACGAGCGTCATTCAACCGGAACCCGCAGTCTCCGACGGCGTTGTCTCTCTCGAACCCGAATACATGGAGCCATGACCGAGATCGCAACAGTCAAGCAGCGTTTCGGCATCATCGGGAACTCGCCCCTGCTGGACCGGGCTCTCGATGTGGCTTTGCGCGTGGCGCCTACCGATCTGACGGTCCTCGTCACGGGCGAAAGCGGCGTGGGCAAGGAGTTTTTCCCCCAGGTCATCCACGCCTCCTCGGCCCGCAAACACCATAAATATATAGCAGTCAACTGTGCAGCTATTCCCGAGGGTACGATCGACTCGGAGCTGTTCGGCCACGAGAAGGGAGCCTTCACCGGAGCACTGGAGGCCCGCAAGGGTTATTTCGAGGAGGCTGACGGGGGCACACTATTCCTGGACGAGGTAGCCGAGCTGCCTCACTCTACCCAGGCGCGGCTGCTGCGGGTCTTGCAGACAGGTGAGTTCATCCGCGTGGGCTCTTCGAAGGTACAGAAAACCGACGTGCGTGTCGTTGCAGCTACGAACGTCGATCTGCCGCAGGCTATTGCTGCGGGGCGTTTCCGCGAAGACCTCTATTACCGTCTGGGGACGGTGCCCATCGCTGTCCCGGCGCTTCGCGAGCGTCCGGAGGACATCCCGCTGTTGTTCCGCAAATTCGCGGCGGACGTCGCCGTACAGTATCGCATGCCTGCTGTCACGCTCGATGACGGGGCGCGTCAGCTCCTTGCAGGATATTACTGGCGGGGGAATATCCGCCAGTTGAAAAACGTCGCCGAGCAGATTTCGGCCCTTGAGCAGTCGCGTATCATTACAGCCGACATGTTACGCCGATACCTGCCCGAGCAGCACGCCGGGGCGCCGATGGCTGCGGGTAGTGTCCGCATGGACGACACGATGTCGACTGAACGGGAACTGTTGTATAAAGTGCTTTTCGACATGCGGGCCGACATCAACGACCTGAAGCGGATGCTGTCCGAGGTATTGCAGAGTGTGCCGGGGCATCATCCCGAACCGGTCAGCGATATCAAGGCGCTGCTGCCGTCCGCTACCCCGGGCGATAATTATGGCATCCCTGCGCCGGTTTTCGCCGAAAGTGTCGACGTGACCGACGATCCCCCCAGGAGCCTGACCAAGGCCGACGTGCAACGCGAACAGATCGTCCGGGCCCTGAGGCACAACAACGGTCGGCGGCGCGAGGCGGCGGCCGAGCTCTTCATGTCCGAACGCACGCTCTACCGCAAGATTAAAGAGCTGGGTATCGAGGAGGAATAGTCGAGAAATTAAAAAATAGAGATACTTTTCGCGAGCGTCTTTGTCATCCTGAGCGCAGCGAAAGATCTGAATCGGGGCGCAGCCAGCGGAGCAAGACACAACGTGCGGGCCTCCGCATCCGGGGGCTGCGGCTCTGAGGTATCGTCTGCCCCGGACATAGGCGCTGTTCGCTGGCTTTCGGCCTGAAAAGGACGATGCAGACCGCGGAGCGTTTGCAAACCTGCCCAAATACTGCTTATGAAAATGAAACGAAAATATTTCTCCTGGCTTTTGCCTCTGGTCATCGTTGCGGCCATGTCCGGCTGTGGCGTAGCGATCAAATACTCGTTGTCGGGGGCTTCGATTCCGCCCGATGCCAGGACTTTTTCGGTGGCCTACTTCCCCAACAACGCCACGATGGTTTCGCCTATTTTGTCGTCGACGCTCACCGACGCACTGGTCGACATCTTCTCGCGGCGTACGCGGCTTATGCAGGTCGATGAGGGGGGCGATTTCGCTTTCGAAGGCGAGATCACCAACTATACGTCGGTCACCGCTTCGGTTTCGAGCAACGATTACGCCTTGCTCAACCGTCTGACTATTAC
>CAJUIE010000165.1 GCA_910586375.1 uncultured Alistipes sp.
CTCTCGGTGGACCTCTATCATAAGAACACCGATCCGCTGCTGGCACAGGTGCCCGTGCCGCCGTCGCTGGGTACGACCTACATCTACACCAATTTCGGCGGTCAGGTTTCCAAAGGATTTGCCGGCTCGGTCAATGTCGTGGTCATGAAGCGGCAGAATCTGCGCTGGAACGTCAGCGCCACCTTCAGCCAGAACCGCTCCCAGTACCGTAACATCGGCAATAAGCTCGACTTCATGAACGAGAAGGGCAGCGCCACGACCTTCAAACGCTATTACGACGGAGCCAGCCCCGATGACATCTGGGCTGTGCAGTCGCACGGCATCGACCCGGCCACGGGCCGTGAGGTATTCATCCGCAAGGACGGAAGCTACACCTTCAAGTACGACGCCAACGACGAGGTGGTCGTCGGCTCCTCGGTGCCCGATCTTACGGGCGTGATCGGCACATCGATCTTCTACAAGGGTTTCTCGGCCAGCATCAGCCTCCGCTACAGCTTGGGCGCCGATGTCTTCGCCTCGGCCCTCTACAACAAGGTCGAGAACATCTCCGAGACGGCTCTTTATTACAACCTCGACCGGCGGGCGTTGCACGACCGCTGGCAGAAACCCGGCGACGTGGCCAAATTCAAGGCCATAGGCATCGACGACACGACGCCCATGTCCTCGCGCTTCGTCCTGCGGGAGAACTACATTGCCGGGGAGTCCATCTCCGTGGGCTACGAAACTTCGGCCCGCTGGCTCCATGTCGTCGGGGTGCAGGGTGCCTCCCTGCGGTTCTACATGAACGACCTTTTCCGCCTGGCATCCATCAAGGAGGAGCGAGGGACCGACTACCCCTTCTCGAAGAGCTTCTCGCTCTCCATCAGCCTGCGTTTCTGACCGGGGGCCGCGAAAGGGGGGGGCCGCGAAAGGGGGGGGGCCACGAAAGGGGGGGCCACGAGAGAGGAGGGCCGCGAAGGAGGGCCAGAAAGGAGGGCCGCGAGAGAGGAGGGCCAGAGAGGGGGCCAGAGAGGGGGCCAGAGAGGAGCTGAACCGGGGGGCAGAGAGGGTGGGCCGGAGCCTGCGGGGGACGCTGTTTTTTGCGGGCCTCCGCGGGGCGAAAGCTGCGGCCCGCCTGCCTGACGGCAGAAAAACAGAAAATGTCATTCAGAATGACAATTGCGGCGACGGTTTCGGCCTTTGGCCGCTCGAGCCGTAGCCCCGCCCTGCGGAGGCTCGACAAACTCGCCACCGCTGGCTACGGCCCGCTTGGCCCAATGCCCGGGATGGAATAATGAATATCGATTTATGAAACGTTTTCAAACATATTTCTTGCTGGCTCTGTCGCTGGTTTTGGGGGGCTGCAAGGCCTTTCTGACCATCGACTCCTCGGACCGCATCATGGAAAAGGGCCTCTTCGAGAGCGAAGAGGGATTCTTCACGGCCCTCAATGGCGTGTATGCCGAGCTGCCCCAGGCGGACCTTTACGGCAAGTCGCTCGCGGCTGTGACTTTCGACGTGCAGGCCCAGTATTTCGATACCACGCAGCCGTCCACACACACTTTCAACACGCTGGGTGCCTATTCGGCCGAAG
Source organism: uncultured Alistipes sp. (assembly GCA_910586375.1). Classification (GTDB taxonomy): domain Bacteria; phylum Bacteroidota; class Bacteroidia; order Bacteroidales; family Rikenellaceae; genus Alistipes. The sequence continues at coordinate 1,574 of CAJUIE010000165.1, forward strand.
CGCGTAAGACGGCTGTCGAGAGTACGTGGAATAAGGCTTATTTCGTCATCGCCAACGTCAATAAGATACTGGAACACTGCCAGAGCGACCGCGATGTGCTCTCCGAACGCGCTTATCATATCATTCGCGGCGAGATGCTGGGCATGCGGGCACTGCTGCACTTCGAGATGCTGCGGATCTTCGGGCCTGTTTTCGCCGAGGCGCCGACCTCTGTGTCGATTCCCTATCGCACGAGCAGCGAACTGACCGTCTGGCCACTGCTCCCGGCTGACGAGGTCGCCGCAGCTATTGACCGCGACCTGGCCGAGGCCCTCGGCGAGCTGGAGGCCTGGGACCCCGTGCGGACGGACGGACGTCTGAACGGAGCGGGCAGCGGTTCGGCGCGCTACCGCAACCGCCATGTGCGGTTCAACTACTTCGCCATCATGGCTTTGCGTGCGCGTGTGGCGCTCTATACGGGCGACCGCGAGGCGGCTGGCAAGTGGGCCCGGGAGGTGATCGACCAGGCCGGGATCTTCTTTCCCTTCGCCTCGCGCGAGGATGTCACGGGCCAGACCGCCGTGGGGGTTGCCACGCAGGCTTCCGAGGACCGGATCTTCTCGTCCGAAGTGCTCTTTGCTGTGAATAACTCCTTGCGGACGAGCGATATACACGATAAATTCTTCTCCAATAAGCTGGAGCAGAACTCCCTGCTGTCGATGTCCGAACTGGCGGTGCACAACCTCTACGACTCGGAGAGCGATTTGCGGACCTACCAGTGGCAGACGCTCAAGAATACGGAGGGCGTCGACCGGCGTTTTCTGGTCAAGTACGGGCAGGTGCAGGACATGGAGCAGGGCTATGCGTCGCTGGTTCCCGTTTTGCGCATGGCCGAGATGTACCTGATTGCCGCCGAGTGCGAAGCGTCCGCAGCCGGGGGCTACGAATGGCTCAATATGCTTCGTGAAGCGCGCAAGGCCACGTCGCTGCCCGCTTCGGGACGTCTGGCCGACGACCTTATGGGGGAGTATATCCGCGAATTTGTCGGCGAGGGCCAGCTTTTCTGGTACTACAAACGCCTGCGCAAGACCTCGATCCGCAAGATCTACAGCAGCAGCGTCGCCTACCTCGACTTCGACCCCGCCAATTACCTCTTTCCCCTGCCCGAGAAGGAGCAGGAGCACCATTAACCGATGAATGCCTGCATGAAAAGATACCGATTTTTTTGCGTCGCGATGCTCGCGCTGGCACTTGGCCTGGGTAGCTGCGAATCGATTGATACCTATGACGGCAGCACAGGCGTGTACTTCGCCATGCTCCAGAGCGGCAGCAGCGAGGATAACCCCCGCTACACGGCCCAGTCGGGCGTGCCTTTCGCCCTGCTGCCGGCTGGCACCAACGAGCAGACCCTCCAGCTGCGGGTGAAGCTCATCGGCGCTGTGGCGGATCATCCGCGGGCGTTTGCTTTCCGCACCGTGGCCGAGGCTACCACCGCCGTCGAAGGGCAGGACTATGAGTTGCCGGCGGGTGAGTGCTTCGTGGGCGCCGGGGAGGTCTGCGGCTATATCCCTGTCCGCTTTTTCCGCCATTCGTCGCTCGACGGCCAGGAGCGCACGCTGACGCTGGAGCTCCTGCCCAACGAGACCTTCTCCCTGCCGTTGACCGAGTGGCTGCCCATCACAGGCACCGAGACCGTCGGTACCGACGTGGTGCGTCATACGGTTGTCCTTAGTGACAAGTACGTGCGCCTCGACGGGTGGTCGGACCTCTTTTACGGACCTTATTCCGATAAGAAAATCCGGCTTATGTGCCAGCTCTTCGACCTTACGCTGGCCGATTTTCAGCCCGAGGCACTCTCTTATGTCGAGCGCAAGGTACTTGGCCAGAACTTCCGCCGTTATTTAGAGGAGGAGGAGCGCGCTGGCCGCACCGTCTATGAAGATTACCTCGACGAGGAGGGCAACCCCGTGAAGATGGAGTCGGGGTCCGACTCGGCCGCCTGACCCGGGGGGCCGCACCGGGGGGCCTGAAAAGAGGGGCCGCACCGGGGGGGCCTGAAAAGAGGGGGCCGCGCAAGAGA
>CAJUIE010000166.1 GCA_910586375.1 uncultured Alistipes sp.
TCATCAGCCGTTGGCCGATCGGTTGCTCGCCGGTCTGTCTGCCGGTTGCGGGGTCGTACTGCACTGAGAGCAGTTGCCGTGTCTTGTCGTCCTGAAAGGGGAAAGCAATGCCGTATAATCCGTCCTGTTCATGCTCCAAGTCTACCAGCAGGCCGTAACGGGAAAATGCGCGGTAGATGGCCTCCGTCGCGAAATAGCGGGACAGATAGGTAAACAGCGTCGTTCGTTCGTAATATCGTGTGTCGCCCAGCCGGGAGCTGCGAAGCCTGTCCCGGTGGATGAAGCGGGCGATGGGTTTATGGTTGTTTTTCATGGTGTTGTGTCTTTTTTTGCTCGGGCGGCTCCCGGCAGGCTCTCTTTCCGAGAGATAATTGCCATGTATTCAATGGAGATTATCCGTAAGAGCCCGCCGTGCCGTAAGTGCTTATTCGGATATTTCCACATAATTTTTGCGGTATTCACCTTTGACGATGCGGGTAAAGTAGCGCTGCTTGCCTAAAAATTTCTTGACCTGATCCTTCGAGAATCCGACCTTTTTCTCTAACAGTTCGTAAACTGCGGCGATTCGGAACGAGGGCGGCAGTGCATCGTAGGCTTTGCGCTGCTGCTCTGTCATCGAAATACGGATATCCTTGCCGTAGACGAGCTTGTGAATCTTGATTGCCTCCTGCCGGAAATACTCCACCAGTTGGATCGCCCCCTCGACCGAATCCATCCCGACCGCAACTGGCTCACGTTCTTCGAGAGCAGCCCGCATAACCTCTAATATAAGAGCGAAACGCAGCGCATAGGTATCCAACTTACAACAGGCGTCGGCGTAGGTGTCGCCCATCTCCTCCTGTGTCCGGGGCCGGTATTCGTCATTGTGCCACGATAGCATCCGTTGCAGGGCTTCGGGAGTGAATCCGATCTCGGTGGGTTGCGGGATTCCGTCGGCATCCTTTTCCATTTCACGGTCGAGCAGTCGCAGAATCGCTTTTTCATACTGTTCGGTCAGTGCGGGGTCGATCTCCGAGGCCGACCAGTGGGGCATGGTCAGGTTCTCCGGAGCGGTGAACAGAAAGCGCGAGGAGAATCCGCTACCGGCTTTGTCGCGCGTGAAGAATTTATGCATGATCGCCGTCTGCATCGTGCCGATGATAGACACGGCGACCCGATGGATGTAACGGGAATCGACCGAAGCCCGGTTGATCGACTGCGGAAGTCCCGACCAGATCGTATTGAACGCTTCGGCGTCGGAACCGGTGTTGTAGCGGTTCATGTTTTCCAGAAAACCGTTCATCTCGTCGGCTACAATCGCCACGCCGCGCGGGTTGGTTTCCATGCTCCGGTAGAGCGCTTCCAGCGTCAGTTCATTCAGGATCGGAGTACGCAGAACCGGTTTCGGGCCGGGGTTCCCTTCGGCTTTGCGACGCCGGTATTCGGCCATCTCCTTTTTGTAGGCAGCAAAACGCCGGGCGCGAATCAATTCGAACGGTGCGAATGCCCGTTGGATGGGATGGCTCTTGCAGGTTCCGGGATTGCCGACCAGCACACAGTTGAGCGAGGCGATTGCCGTAAAGAGGTTTTTCATTTTCAGTTGGATCGTGCTTCCTATTGCCGCAGCAAAAGCCGTCAGTATTGCCGTAGCGCTGAAATCGACCGGAAATCCCAGATCGCGGTTCAGGGCAAGAATCAGTTCGGCCAACGGGCGGGGAAAAACTTCCTCGAACGGAAATACATTTTGTTTCGCTCCGACAGCGGTAGTCTGAACCGCTGCCGGAGATTTTGCAACCTGTTCCATAGAGCCTATGCGTTTACGGGGATCATTGCCGCTTCGACATCGGACATCAGGAACAGGGTGCGTCTCCCGTTTTTCAGGCATCGGATCTCTCCTTGCCGCGTCATTCGATGCAAAGTCGAATAACTGATGTGGAGCAGGTCGCAGACCTCCGAGCGGGAGAGGTAGCGATGTTCGGGCGGCTCCTTCATGCGGCGCAGTTCCGTAATCTCGGAGCGAAGCTCCTTCAGACAATCGTACAGGGCCGTGAGGTCGGCCTCCTGTAAAATCAAAGTTTTCATAATAAAAAAAATTTTTGGTTTACAGGTGCAAAGGAACAACCTGCCTCCGCCTCAGACACAATTTTGTGGTAGGACAAAAAAAGAAGCGGGCGACCGTATGCCCGCTTCGTCTTGTCAGTTATCCGGCTGTATATCTTCTCGTCTGGCAATCATCGAAAGGCCTGCAATGTCCCATGCTCCGGTAAACTCTCGGCAGAAACGTTCGATCTTTTCCCGGCTGTCGGATCGTCCGTCCACCCGTCGCAGGAGGGATGCGACCATTTCCCGCGAATCGGTATAGTTGTCTATATCCGCATATCCGCACGTCGGGCCTCCCCGATGGCATTTGTCGATCAGTTTGCGGTAAACTTCCGGTGCACCACCCCACAGCGAGGCCATAAGCGTTGCTGTGTGGGTGGCCCGCAGGTTGTTCAGGCCGAGCCGGTGCAACAGAAATAGTGTCAGAATTACCCGCTGTGTATCGTTGATAGCGATTGAGCCCTTTCCGTATTTTCTGTCTGTGAACCGGGATAGATGCGAGTTGATCTCCTCGCTTACACAATCGAAAACGGCACTCGTGTAGGCGTTCTTTATCCGGAGCTCCATATTCCGAAGCCGGGTTTGCAATTTTTCGACAGTGACGTGGAATCCCTCCGTAAACCGGTCGTGTTGCCGAATGGTCGCATAAGCCCTTTTTCGCAGGGTGGCATAGAATACCGGATCGCAGAACAGGGACGGTAGTGCCTGACTGCATCGGATAAACACGTTATTCCGGTAAAACGTCCGGGCCTCGCCGTCTTCCGCCGGAATCAGTTCGTGCCGCCGGATTTCCTGTCCGGCAAGCAGGCGATAGCGTTGCAGGGCCGGAACGTCGGCAAAGAGATAGCTGCCGAAGATGGGATAGAGGTCGCTTGCTTCGGTAAAGCCTTGTTGCTGCCGATAGTCTGTTTCCCAGTGCAGGAAGCAGGTGCAGAACAAGTCGGCAACAGACTGGGGCGTGGCTCGCTCCTCTCTGGCGATCAGGTCGAGGCCGAAGTCGAGCGCACACAGATATTCAGCCATCTCAACGGCGTGTTCGAATGCGACGGGCTGGCCGTTCTGGGTCTCTATGGTAGTCATGGGTTGTCTTAATTGAAAAATTTGTATTGTTTGAGTGCGACCGCCTTTTCCTCGGCGGTACAACGGATATAGCGTCGGAAATTGGCCTCGGTCGTGTGTCCGGTTGCCGACATGATAAGTGCGGCGGGAATATCGTTCTTGAAAGCGTTTGTGGCAAATGAACGGCGTGCCGTGTGGGTCGTTACGAGGTCGCATTTCTCGTAACAACGTATCTGTCGTTCTCCGCCCAATACCTCTGTCAGATAGACTTTGGACGTAATACCCGCCTTACGGCATAGCTGTTTAAGCATCCGGTTCGTTGCCTGATTGCTTTGTGTCGGCGGCGGACAGTTGTTGTAACGGGCGAAGATGCTGCGCAGTTTCGGGCAGATCGGCACGGCGATCGTCCGGTTCGTTTTCTGGGTCGTGATGACGATGATTCCTTCGTCGAAACGGATGTGGTGCGGTTGCAGC
>CAJUIE010000167.1 GCA_910586375.1 uncultured Alistipes sp.
TGATGGCGCAGTTCACCGCTATGAGCGGCAGGAAGATACCCAGCTGGCTATAAAGCGCCGGCGAGAACTTCTCGACGATCATCTCCACCAGCTGCACGAAGGCCGCGATCGTGGCGATGAAGACGATGAAGGTGAGAAAATCGAGGTTCACGCTCTCGGGCACTGCCCCGATCCACCGATGCAGCGCCCCGGCCCGGAGCACGTACTCATAGAGCAGATAGTTCAGGGGCACGGTCATCAGCATGACGAACGTAACGGCGGCACCCAGTCCGAGGGCCGTCTTGACGCTCTTCGACACGGCGATATAGGAGCACATGCCGAAGAAAAAGGCGAAGACCATGTTGTCGATAAAGATCGACCGGATAAATATGTTCAACGATTCCATACGCTAACTGCTATTTTTCCTGTAAATCCTTGTTGCGCGAGCGGTGCACCCAGATGATGCAGCCCACGATGATCAGTGCCATCGGCGGGAAGAGCATCAGTCCGCAGTTGGCGTAAAAGCCCCCCTCGGCCATGTACCAGCTCTCGGGGATAACACGCCAGCCCAGGAGCGTGCCCGAACCCAGGAGCTCGCGGAAGAAGGCCACGATGACCAGAATAAGACCGTAACCCAGGCCGTTGCCGATACCGTCGAGCAGCGCCGGCCAGGGTTTGTTGGCCAGTGCAAAGGCTTCGATGCGGCCCATGACGATGCAGTTGGTTATAATGAGACCCACGTAGACCGACAGCTGCTTCGAAACCTCATAAACATAAGCCTTGAGCACCTGGTCGACCAGAATCACCAGTGCCGCAATGACCACCAGCTGGACGATGATGCGGATGCGGGCCGGCACGCCGCCACGCAGCAGCGACATGACCAGATTCGAAAACGCCGTGACGACCGTCACCGACAAGGCCATGACAATCGCGGGCTTGAGCTGCACCGTCACGGCCAGCGCCGAGCAGATACCCAGTATCTGCACGATCACGGGGTTGTTGGCCGAGAAGGGCCCCGCCAGATATTTGAAGTTCTTGCTACTCATTGTTTTCTGCATTTTCCATGTTTACTTCGTCAGACACTTCGTCCTCCTCCGCAGCGGCCTGGGCAGCAGCTGCGGCGGCGGCAGCCTCCCGGCGCGCGCGGAGCAGCGGCAGGTAGTGGCCTATGCTCGTGCGGAGCATGGCCGTCACGCCGTCCGACGTCTTGGTGCCGCCCGTGATGGCGTCGACCTCGTGGGCTTCATCCTTAGCGCCGCCCTTGCGCAGGGTCACCGACACGAAGTCGTCACCCTCGAAGATCGTCTTGCCCACGAACTTCGACTGGTACTTCTGCGTGGCGATCTCGGCACCCAGACCCGGGGTCTCGCCCTTGTGGGACATGACGATGCCCGCCACGGTGTTCATATCCTCCTCCAGAGCCACATAGCCCCAGATCGGGCCCCACAGTCCCGAGCCCGTCACAGGAATGACCACGCGGCCGTCCCGGGCCTCAAAGACCGGGAAGCGGCCCGCATCGAACGAGCCTTGCAGGTCGTTGAGCATGGCGAAGACGTCGCCCTCCCCGACCGTCTGCCCTGCGGCATCCAGCACGCGGGATTCGATGAAGTCGTCGTAGTTTTCATCCGTGGCCGAGAGAGAGGCGAGAATCGACTGTTTTTTCTCGCCGAGCTCGTTGGCATACTGGCGCTGCTGTAGCGAAAGCGCCGCCACGGCCAGCAGCAGAGCCACCACCACGACCATCACCGTCGAGTAGACGATGATATAAACGTTGCTGTTCGTATTGAATTTTTTCATAGTTGCACCTCCCCTATTTTGCCGGTTTCAAACGTTTGTTTCTGCGCCGGATGTTGGCCTCCACGACATAATAGTCGACCAGCGGCGCAAGCGCATTCATGAAGAGGACCGCGAGCATCATACCCTCAGGATAAGCGGGGTTCACCACGCGGATCAGCACCGCCAGAGCACCCGTCATCAGGCCCACGATGTACTTGCCCGTGTCGGTCTGGGCCGAAGTCACGGGGTCCGTAGCCATGAAGACCGCACCGAAGGCGAAGCCGCCGACAACCAGATGCCACCAGCCCGGATAGCTCACCACCCCCGTCAGCTGGAAGAGGCAGCCCATCGCCAGACCTCCGGCGAAGACCGACAGCATCGTGCGCCACGAAGCGATGCCCGTGAAGAGGAGGATCGCGGCGCCTATAAGAATAGCCGCCGTCGACGTCTCGCCGATACACCCGGGGATGAAGCCCAGGAAGGCCTCCATCGTCGAGAAGCCCAGCGTGCCGTCCGTGGCCATGTGCTCCAGCGCCGTAGCGCCCGACACCGCATCGCAGGCATACCACACTTTCTCGCCCGAAATCGAGGGCGTATACGCGAAGAAGACGAACGCACGCGCCAGCAGCGCCGGGTTGAAGACGTTCATGCCCGTGCCGCCGAAGACCTCCTTGCCGAAGACCACGGCGAAGGCCGTAGCCACGGCGACCATCCACAGCGGAATATCCACCGGCATGATCATCGGAATAAGCAATCCCGTAACGAGGAAACCCTCGTTGACCTCGTGGCCGCGCGCCTGGGCAAAGCCGAACTCTATGGCCAGACCCACGACATACGACACGACGATGATGGGCAGCACCTTCAGCAGGCCGAACCAAAAGGCATCGAAGCCCGTCATGCCCACCTGATAACCCGTATTATAAAAGCCGAACAGCAGCGCGGGCAGCAGCGCCACGACCACGACGATCATCGTGCGTTTCATGTCGTTGCAGTCGCGGATGTGCGCACCCGTCGACGTGGTGGTGTCCGGCACGAAAAGGAACGTTTCGAACGCATCGAACGTCGACGCCAGGAAACTCAGCTTACCCCCCTCGGAAAAGGTGGGCTTCAGATTGTCCACTATTTTACGCAGTCCCATCGTTATGCCTCCTTGATCATTAAGTTAATACCGTCGCGGATGATCTGCTGGATCCCGATCTTCGAGGGATCGACCACCTCACACAGGGCGAAATCCTCCTCCACGACTTCGTAGATGCCCAGGTTCTCCATCTTTTCGACATCGCCCGCCAGACAGGCCTTCAAAAGGTACATCGGGTAGATGTCCATCGGCAGATACTTCTCGTAAAGACCCGTCACGACGAACGGACGCTCGCCGCCGTTCATGTTCGTATCCAGCCGGTAGGCCTTCTCGGGGCAGAGCCACGAGAAATAGGCCCGCGACACGGAGAACTTCTTCAGGCGCGGCATGGCCCAGCCCAGCAGTTCGTATTTGTCACCCTCGGGAATCACGGTCAGCTGGTTGGCATAGTAGCCGAGGAATCCCTCCATCGGGGTTTTGCGGCCCGTGAGCACGTTGCCCGCGATGATCCGCACGCTGTCGCCCTCCTTCTGCGGCCGGACATTACCGCCCAGGATCGAATCCACACGGGCCCCGGCGATCGTACGCACATAATGGGGATTCACCACCTCGGAGCCCGTCACAGCGACGATGCGCGACATGTTCACGCGCCCCTCGTTGAACAGACGTCCGATGATGGCCAGGTCCTGAATGTTGACCGTCCACACCACGTCGCCCCGGTTGATGG
>CAJUIE010000168.1 GCA_910586375.1 uncultured Alistipes sp.
GATCGAAACCCCTGCCCCCGCTTTTCAACTACTCACCTCCCCGATCAATCGAAGAAGATGGCATCTTCATCATCATAAGACTCCGAAGAGGGAGGAGTCTCTTCGATCGGCTCGCAGTCATAACGAGGCATCTGAGCCGGACGGGCGAAACGATCGGCACGCGACACGCCCAGTTTTCCGTCATCATAAACCCGCTTGAGAAAGTCACCCACGATGGGCAAAGCCATGACACTGCCCTCGCCCCGGGCCAAAAGATGGACCTGCTGATCCTCTCCGCCAACCCACGCTCCGGCGACCAACGACGGCGCAACACCCACGAACCACGCATCGCGATTCTTATTCGACGTGCCGGTCTTGCCGCCAATCTCCACCCCCTCAAATCCGAACTGCCACTTCAGACGCCCGGCCGTACCTCCCGAGACCACGCCCTGAAGCATCGTAAGCATCGTATAAGCCGTGCGTTCGCTGATGGCGTCCTGCGACTGGGGGATGAACGAAGCGATGAGGTTGCCCTGGCGATCCTCAATGCGCGTGACAAAGATGGCATCGTTGTGCACGCCCTGGTTGGCGAAAGTCGTGAAGGCGCTCGTAAGTTCAAAAGCATTCGACTCCGAAGTGCCGAGACACAGCGCCGGAACGGGATCTATATAACTGCGGATACCCATATTGTGGATGAAGTCGGCGACGGCTTCGGGCTGCTTGGCCTGCTTCATGATCCAGGCCGAATAGTTGTTACGGCTCATGGCCAGGCCCCACGAAAGGGGATGCAGCTCGCCCAGCTGCTCGACATTGCCTGCCTCCTTGGGTGACCACGCCGTGCCGCCAGCCGTCTCGATGGTGACGGGAAGATTGGGAACAGGCGTACAAGGTGACAGCCCCAGGTGGTCAATGGCGAAGGTATAAACGAAGGGCTTCATCGTCGAGCCGATCTGACGCTTGCCCTGCTTGGCCATGTCGTACTTGAAATAACGGAAATTAGGCCCTCCGACATAAGCCTTGACAAAGCCCGTGCGGGGATCGATGGCTACCAGGGACGCCCGCATGATGCGTTTGTGGTGAAGGATCGAATCACGCGGTGTCAAGAGCGTATCGCGCTCACCCCGATAAGTGAAGACCTTCATCGAGCAGGGACGGTCGAACGACGCTTCGATGTCGCTCTCGCGGAATCCGGCGTGCTTCATCTCGCGGTAACGATCTGAAGAGCGGATGGCGCGGTCGATGATCTGCTTGCGCTCCGCCCCGGTAGTTTCGAAAAACAGAGTTTTCGTACGCCGGTACTGCTCGTCCATTGCAGGCTGGATGACCGTTTCGAGCTGTTTCTGCACAGCCTGCTCGGCATAAGTCTGCATCGACGAGTTGATCGTGGTGTAAATCTTCAGACCGTCGCGATAAATATTATAAGGTTCCCCATCGGCCTTGCGATTCTTGCGGCACCAGCCATAAAGCGGGTTTTCGTCGTACTCCTTGACGGCCTGGTCGTAGTCCCATTGATTATAAAACTGGTTCCGTCTGGGCCGCTCGGCATTCATCACCAGACGCAGCATCTCGCGAAAATAAGTCGCCGTGCCTTCATTGTGCGACACAGGTTTATAACTCAGAACGATGGGCAACGCAGCAATCGAGTCGCACTCCTGACGGGTGAGGGCTCCGGCAGCCCGCATACGCGAAAGAACAAGGTTGCGCCGCGAAAGAGCGTTATCGTAATTGCGCACCGGAGAATAACGCGTAGGAGCATTGACCACCCCCACCAGCACGGCAGCCTCCTGGATATTAAGCTCGTGGGGCTCCTTATTGAAGAAGGTATGGGCCGCCGACTTGATGCCATAAGCGTTGGAACCGTACTCCACCGTATTGAGGTACATGGCTGCAATCTCCTCCTTGGTATAGTTGTATTCAAGCTTCAGAGCTGTGATCCACTCCTTGAACTTGGCACAAACGAGCTTGGCCGTACGTGTCACCCGGTTATGGCTGCGCGCGGCATCACGCGGGAAAAGGTTTTTGGCCAGCTGTTGCGTGATGGTCGAACCGCCGCCCTGCGATGTATTCTGCATGAGTACCGTCTTCACGGCCACACGCGCCAACGAAGGAATATCGATGCCCGAATGGCTGCGGAACCGGGCATCCTCCGTAGCGATGAGGGCTGCGACGATGGGCGGAACCTCATGGCCGCCCATCTGAAGCCGAAGTGCCGGATCTTCGGGGAAAAGATCGGCATACTGTACATAAGAACGGTTCTGCACGAAGAACGAACCGATGACCTTGCCGTCCTCGGAGTAAATCTCAGTCGAAAGATTGCTGCGCGGATTTTCCAGCTCCTCGAACGAAGGCATACGTCCGAAGACGCCCGCGGCTGTCAGGATCAGCATGATGGCTACCACTGCGAAGGGAGTGAAAGCGGCCACCCATATCCATTTTATCGTCTTCGGGGTCATGCCCGTCTTTTTCTTTTGTGCCATACAAAAACCGAATTTGATGCGAAGATACGGAAAATCGAATGAAGAATTAAAAATTGAGAATTAAAAAATCATTCATTCGCAAGGTCTCGGCGGCGGCACGCCGAAGTGCTTGACGCGAGAAACAAACGGCGAAGCCGGTGCGGGCCGAAGCCTCCCGCCGCGGAGGCCCGCACCTTGTCGTTGCAGTCCCCGCAGGCTACGGCCACAGATTGTTAATTCTTAATTTCTTCAGAACGGCAGTCCCACAGAAGCGCCGCACCACACCCCGCCGGAAGAGGGGCGATAAAGCGAGAGCTTGACTGTCGAGGTGGCCGATGCTGGCTGCCGGAAGACATTCACGTCAAAAATCACGTCGCCGCCCACCGACCAGATACGGCGCCAGACCGCACCCCGCGATGTTACACCTCGAAACTGAGCGTAATCGCCGCCCACGTTGAGCCGGATGCGCTTGAAATAAAGGATCGAATTGATGCCGCCCTCGGGATACCACACCGGCAACTGGTAGTTGACCGCCGCGGAGGTATAATCGTTGGAGAGAATATCCGCCGAGGAGAATCCCCGCGGAATAAGGCGCGTGGAGCGATAACTCAGGGGAGCGATACCCGAAGGGTACTTATAACCACCGATCGAGGTCTGGAAGCTGGCTGCCAGCGACAGGGAGTGATGCGCCCCCACACCCGGCAGGTAACACTGGCCATAAAACGACATCAGGTCGCTGAAGTAACGATCGGCCGGATTAAACGCATACATGGCCGAGAGCGTATATCCCCAACGAGGCGCAAGGTCGCGGTGAGCCATGCGTACCTGATCGGAGAAACCGGCGCTGAAGGTGAGCTTATGCAGTCCCTGCTGGAACCCGACATACTCCACGTTGGTGAGGTTTGAGCCCGCCAGTTCCAGACGCCCTGCATTAGCGATCATGCCGTTGGAGTAGTTCCAGCCAGTGGAGAGCGACAAACGCCGCGTATGATAACCGCACTGAAAGTAAAGGGGCAGTGTGGCCGACAATCCCACGGAGTAATAACGTTCGGACGAAGGGTGTTTCACCTGTTCATAAC
>CAJUIE010000169.1 GCA_910586375.1 uncultured Alistipes sp.
ATTGTAGCCGGTGGCTCGGAGGCTGCTGTCAACGAACCTTCGGTGGGTGGTTTCAACTCCATGCAGGCGTTGTCGACGCGCAACGATGATCCCGGGCACGCTTCGCGTCCGTTCGACAAAGATCGTGACGGTTTTGTGGTCGGCGAGGGTGCCGGAGCACTCGTGCTCGAAGAGCTGGAGCACGCCAAGGCCCGCGGAGCGAAGATCTACTGCGAATTTGCAGGCGGTGGTGAATCGGCTGATGCCCACCACTTTACAGCTCCCCATCCCGAAGGTATCGGCGCCATGAAGTCGATGCGCGACGCCATCAAGGATGCCGGCATCAAACCCGAAGATATTGATTACGTCAACGTTCACGGCACTTCTACGCCGCTGGGTGACATCGCTGAGCTGAAAGCAGTAAAAGGTGTGCTGGGTGATCATGTCTACGATGTCAATATCTCCTCTACCAAGTCCATGACAGGGCATCTGCTGGGGGCGACCGGGGCTGTCGAGGCTCTGGCTTGTGTCATGGCCATCACCAGGGGGATCGTGCCGCCGACCATCAACTGCGCGAACCTCGATCCGGAAATCGATGCGAAGCTCAACCTTACGCTCGACAAGCCGCAGCACCGCGAGGTGAAGTGCGCCCTGAGCAATACGTTCGGCTTTGGCGGGCATAACGCGACGGTTATTTTCCGCAAATTCTAACCTTTCGCCCGACACGCCGTGTTCGATTTTCTGTTGAGGCCTCTGCGGAGGAATTTCGGCCCGGACAAGGCGTATCATGCGATGGTCGATGGCATCTTCGGATTTATTCCGCATAACATCGAACTCTACAAGCTGGCTTTGATTCATAAGTCGGCTTCTTTGGTTTTGGACGACGGGCAGACGGTAAACAACGAACGATTAGAGTTCTTGGGCGATGCCGTCATCGAGTCCGTCACCTCCGACTACCTCTTTATCGAATATCCCGATCGCGACGAGGGATTTCTCACGCAGTTGCGTTCAAAGATTGTATCGCGCCAGTCGCTCAATGCTTTGGCTGTGGGGTTGGGGCTCGATCGCTGGGTCATATCCAATGGAGGTGCAGGCATTGCGCAAAAACATATCTTTGGCGATGCTTTCGAAGCAATGATCGGGGCTATCTATCTCGATCAAGGCTATGATTTTGTCAATAGGCTGTTGATCAACAATATATACGGTCGCTTTCTGAACCTCGACGAATTGACCCAGTCGGAGACCGACTTCAAAAGTCGCTTGATTGAGTGGAGCCAGAAGAACCACCACCGCATAGTCTTCCGTACCGACTATGACAAGGGCGGAACGCGCAATCATCCGTTGTTCTACGCCACCGTGTTGATCGACGGCATCGAGGTGGGACACGGTTTTGGAGACTCCAAAAAAGAGTCAGAGCAGCAAGCAGCACTCTCCGTAGCGCAGTCGATGAGCGATGAGCAATGCGCTGTGCTGCTGGATCACATGGACCGCCTGGTCAACTAACCGGGGGCCCGAGGAGCCGGGGAGGCGGGACCAGAGAGGAGGCCAGCGGGAGTCAACCAGGGAGGAGGCCAGCGGGAGTCAACCAGGGAGGAGGCCAGCGGGAGTCAACCAGAGAGGAGGCCAGCGGGAGTCAACCAGAGAGGGGAGACCAGAGTGAGTAACCAGTGGGGGCGACAGGGTAGCTATCGAGAGGTAATCTGTAATGCGGTTGCAGGCTACGACAAACAGCGGGGGGGATCCCGAAAGGCTCTTTGTCGGAAAAGTTGGGTAAGTTCCCGTCTTTAATTATTTTATTTCCATTCTATTTGCTGTGAAAGAGCTTGCCGACAAGATGCTTGCCCGGGGGGCGGGGGCGTTGTCCGACTGTGAGCTGCTAACCCTGCTGGTTGGTGACGATCGGACGGCCGAAGCGTTGTTATCGGCGTCGGGAGGTTCGTTGGTGCGCCTTGTGGCCGAAGATATGGCGCGCCTGCGTATGGTTGGCGGACTGGGACTGCGGCGTGCGCAGCTGTTGTCAGCAGCGGTGGAGCTTGGGCGGCGTGTGGCGGCTTCGCGAGCTCAGGAGGCCGATTCGATAGCCACGAGTGACGATGTGGTGCGTCTTTTCCGCCCGCAGCTGGAGCGTTTGTCTCACGAGGAGTGCTGGGCGGTCTACCTGACGACTTCGAACCGCATTCTGGAACGGCAGCGTGTCAGTCAGGGTGGGGTTCAGAGTACCGTGGTTGATCATCGGCTGGTGGTCAAACGAGCTTTGGAACTGCTCTCTACGCAGTTGATTCTTATCCATAACCATCCTTCGGGAACGGCCGAACCCAGCACTCAGGATAAGGTGCTGACGGAGCGGATTGCACGTGCGGCGGCGCTGTTTGACATCCGGTTGCTTGATCATATCATCATTTCGTGCGAGGGTGATTTCTCGTTTCGTCGTGCCGGGCTGCTCTGACGCCCGGCATGTTTTTTTGTCTTGGGCCGCTTGCTGCGGCTCTTTTTTTGCAACGCCTTTTGGTGTTGTTCTCGGCGACGGCATCACGCCTATGGCGCGTCCGTCCCAGCCGGGAACGCGAAAAATCGGCTTTTCGTTGTTTCGCCAAAAAGTTCTCTTCGGCGGAGCCCCCCCCGCTCGCCGAAGAGAGCAACGCGGAGCGTTGCGATGATGACCTTCAGGTCTTCGGGCCGCAGCCCCGCCCTGCGGAGGCTCGCGAAAAATCAGGCTTGCTCTCCGCTGGCTGCCGGCTCGAAACACACACCAAATAACTGCTTAGCTACAACTGAGTATTACTCATTTATACAAGAGTATTTGCAAACGCGCGTTTTATAGTTTTGTAATATATAGAACGTTGCCTTGTGAAATCCGCTATCGATTTATATGTTATCGAAGCTATTCGCCGTCGGCGCATGGCCTTGAAGATGTCGCAGGCGACGCTGGCCGAGTGTCTTCAGGTATCTAAGGGATTTGTCGGCATGGCGGAAAGTCCCAAATACGACATAAAATACAATCTTCGGCACATCAATTTGATTGCGAAGTATCTGGAGTGTTCGCCGCGCGATTTTCTGCCCGAAGAACCGCTTTAATCGGCCGTCATGAAGTTTTTCAGGACGGTTTTTCTTCTTTCATGCATCGTTTGGGGGCTGCTTTCTGCTTCGACGGGAAGTGCCGGAAACCCAATTCCGGTGCGGGGCAGTGCCCAGCCTCTGGGCATCGCCTATTACGATGCCGATCACCTTTACGATACGGTGCCGTCGCCGTTTTACGACGACAGCGACTACACGCCGGGCGGGCGCTATGGTTGGAATACGGCCCGCTACATGCGTAAAGTCCGCCATGTGGCTGCTGTCATCGACTCGATGTCCTTGCCGATTGTCGCGCTGTGGAGTGTGGAGAACGAGGCCGTCGTGCGGGATATTGCCGCAGCCTGTGCGGGTGACTACGTATACTTGCACCGCACGCTCAACTCGTTGGATGGCATGGACTTCGCCTTGCTCTATCATGGAGACGTATTT
>CAJUIE010000170.1 GCA_910586375.1 uncultured Alistipes sp.
GACATAGACCGCATCATGAAAATCCACACGCCAATAATCAGCACCCACGGAATAAGGTTGACAAGCAGGTTGCTCCACCCTTTTTCCCGATTCTCATAAACGACAGGAATGCTGCGGCCCGCAGCCTCTTCGGCCCGGTTCAGGTCCTCTCGGAACGAATCAACCGACCCGATCGTAAAGACGAACTGAGGCCCCACCTCAGGCAGTTGGCGCAACTGTCTGTCCTGCGAATCGTTGCGATAACTTTCCACTGCGTCCTTACGCAAAAAGACCTGGGCCTGATCGCGATTGACGACCAATATCTTTTCGACTTCGCCCCGTCCGATCATCTCCTCGACGGCCGTCCAGTCGCTCTTCCGGGGCTCATCGCCCTTCTCAGCGAAAGCCCACCAACCGAGGATGAAGACCCCGACCAACGCATAAACCCACAACATCGAGGGCCGCGGCCACATCGAGCTGTTGTTTTTCTGCTCTCTCTTTGCCATAAGCTACTCTTCGTATTCGTACCGGGTCATCGGAGCGTCGGCCCACAGCTCCTCAAGCTTATAAAACTCGCGCAGCTCAGTCGTGAAGACGTGCACCACGACATCCACATAATCCAGAGCAATCCAGAGGGCTGTCTGCTGCCCCTCGATGCGCCACACCTTTTCGCCCAACGTCTCGCGCACCTTCTCCTCGATACCGTCGGCAATGGCGGCAACCTGCGTCGTGGAGTCGGCATTGCAGATGACGAACGACGAGCAGATGGCACCGTCGAAACCCGAGAGGTCCAACGATACAATATTCTTACCTTTTTTATCTTCGATCGCACCGACGATCGTATCGATCAATTTATCCATATCTTTCAAATAGGCATCTACAACCTTGCAAAGGTAAGCATAAGATTCAAGAATCGGAAATCCCAGCCGAGAAAATCGGACCAGTGAAAGCGACAATGAACGGGGCTTGTGATTTTTAATTCTGAATTTCCCCATCGGGGGCGGCATAAGCCATAATCGTATCCGTCAAAGCCCTGATAATCGAATTTTTCACATAAGTACGGCGCACAGCCACAGCGATCTTGCGCGAGGTGGCCCCCTTAGCGAGGGTCTTCAACCGATCGCGCCGGTCGGCGGGGATATACTCGACAGCCATCTGGGGGATAATCGTCAGAGACGAGGTACAGTCAACAATACGCATCAACGTATCGAGCGAACCCGACTCGAACGAATAATGGGCAGGCATACCGCGGCGCGCCTGGCACAGCTCGATGATCTGATCCCGCATGCAGTTGCCAGGGCTGAGAATCACCAAATCCCGCAAATCGATCTCCTCGATGCGGATATTCTGACGCTCATAAAGCGGATTCTCAGGTGAAACATAAGCGTAAAAACGGTCGTTAAAAAGCTCCTGCTCAGTGATGCCCTCGCCGCAAGTGCCGCTGGCGACCAGAGCCACGTCGATCCGATCCCGCTTCAACGCCTCAACGATATCGGCCGTAATCATTTCGGAAATCTCCAGCTCGACCCGGGGATAATCGCGCACGAAAGCCGGAATGAACTTGTGCAGCAGATAAGGCGCAATGGTCGGAATTACGCCTAAGCGCAGCTTACCGGCCGTCTCGCCCTTCAGTTCGGCCACGGCCTCCTTAATATAATTATAAGCCGACAACGTGCGTCGTGCCTGCTCGAGAACCACCTCGCCCGCCTCGGTGGGGATTACGGGCTTTTTGGAACGGTCGAGGAGCACCACCCCCAACTCCTCTTCGAGCGACTTGATCTGCATCGACAGAGAGGGCTGCGTAACGAAGCAATGCTCGGCTGCCTGGGAAAAACTGCCGCAATTGGCCACTGCAAGCAGATATTCAAGCTGAATGATAGTCATAGCAACAACCTATTTCAGCAGGCGAAAGTATAAAAAAAAACGATATTCGGCAACTTTTTTAGGTCGCGCACGCGCTTTTTCGTAAGTTTGTAACTTGCTGGGGCTCGATCGATCTCCGACCGAAAAATTACAATCGGGCCAAAGGCTGCGGACGGGACGCAGCGCATGTTGCGGGCCTCCGCGCGGCGAAGGCTTCGGCCCGACAGACTGAAGGCAGATAAAAATCGCAGACTTTACGCATAAAAACAAATTACAGATAAATCTATGGCAAAAATAATCCTCACTGCCGATCGTCCCACGGGACGGCTTCACCTGGGGCACTACGTCGGCTCGCTACGGCGACGCGTCGAATTGCAGAACTCAGGCCAGTTTGAGCGGATATTCATCATGATAGCCGACGCGCAGGCTCTGACGGATAACGCCGACAACCCCGAAAAAGTGCGGCAAAACGTCATCGAAGTTGCCTTAGACTACCTCTCTGTGGGTCTCGATCCCTCCCTGTCAACGCTTTTCATTCAGTCGCAGATTCCCGAGCTGTGCGAGCTGGCGTTCTACTACATGAACCTTGTAACCGTACAGCGGCTTCAGCGCAACCCGACCGTCAAGGCCGAAATCCAGATGCGCGGCTTCGCGGAAAACACCGTCGAGGGTGACACAGCCCAGAAGCAGGGCATACCCGTGGGTTTCTTCACCTACCCCGTCAGTCAGGCTGCGGACATCACCGCCTTCCGCGCCACCACCGTGCCAGCCGGGGAGGACCAGGAACCGATGATCGAGCTGGCACGCGAAATTGTCCATAAGTTCAATTCGGTCTATGGCCCCACGCTCGTGGAGCCTGAAATCCTGCTGCCCGACAATGCCGCGTGCCTGCGTCTGCCCGGCACCGACGGCAAGGCCAAGATGTCCAAGTCGCTGGGCAACTGCATCTACCTCTCCGACACGAACGAAGAGGTAAAAAAGAAGGTCATGGGCATGTACACCGATCCCGACCACCTGCGCATCGAAGACCCCGGCAAGGTTGAGGGCAATACAGTCTTCACCTACCTCGACGCCTTCTGCCGCCCGGAGCACTTTTCGCAATATCTGCCGGAATACGGTTCTCTCGAAGAACTCAAGGCACACTATCGCCGCGGAGGACTGGGTGACGTGAAAGTCAAGAAGCTGCTGATCGCCATTCTCAACGAGACGCTCGACCCCATCCGCGAGCGGCGCCACTACTTTGAGGGACGCATCGAGGAGGTCTACACCATGCTCGAAGAGGGTTCGGCCCGGGCCCGGGAAGCTGCAGCAGCAACACTCGCCGACATCCGCCGCGCCATGAAAATCGACTATTTCGACGACAAAGAGCTGATCGCCTCCCAAGCGAAAAGCTACGCCAACCGAGAATAAAAACCGAAAAAACGAAGATCGGATCCCTGCATCCGGCTCCTGGCACACAATGTGATTGCCGGTCTTCCATGTCCCATCCCATCATGCAACTGCGCACCGAACGGCTTTACACCCACTTTCTGCGCCTCACACGGCGGCTCTCGACCCAGCAGATACTGATGTTGCTGGCTGTGGTCATTGGCGTCCTTGCAGGTCTGGGCACCTATCTCTTCGAGGTGATGCTC
>CAJUIE010000171.1 GCA_910586375.1 uncultured Alistipes sp.
GGGGTAGAAGTCAGTAGCGCCCGCTCGGCAAAATACAAACTTCGTTTGCTTTTGCCCTCGCTTAATCGTACTTTGGCTTACGCCTTAGATACTCCCGCTCGGCAATGCTCAAATAAATTTGGCATTGCCCTCGCTTAATCGTATCTTTGCCTCCAGATAGAGTATACCATGCTGGGCTTTACACCATTCAAGAAACACGCGAACCGATTCAACTACATTCCGCGTTACTACGATCCTGAGAAAGAGGCGCGTGAAGAGCGTCGGGCTGAATTGCGGGGCGAGCGGGCCGAGGATACGGGGCGCGAATACCGTCCGGGACAATACATCCGTACCCAGCGGGAGGCGCGGGCTGCGCGTCGTAGCCGTGAGGAGACGACAGACCGTGTGCGCATCTGGAAACTGGCTGCGGGGGCTGTGCTGGTGTTGCTGTTTATCTATCTGCTTTTTCCGCGCATGGCTGATGTGCTTCTGCGGGCGCGGAAGGGGCCGGTAGCTGTTGAGGCGGTGACAGAACAAGTACCGCGCGATGCCTTTGATCAATCGGCTGTGAGCGATGTGGAGTGGCAGGAGCAGCAGATTGTCGTGGTTCCTAACGATTACTCCGAATAACATGGCCGATCGAATCAGACTTTTACCTGAAGTCGTTGCCAACCAGATCGCGGCGGGCGAAGTGGTCAATCGTCCTGCATCGGTTGTCAAGGAGATGATGGAGAATGCCATCGATGCCGGTGCGCAGCGTGTGCAAGTCAACTTCCGGGAGGGGGGACGCGACCTTATACAGATTGTTGACGACGGTTGCGGCATGTCGCCCATCGATGCCCGTATGGCTTTTGACCGTCACGCCACGAGCAAGATTTCTGCGGTGGACGATATCTATTCGCTCCATACGTTTGGCTTCCGGGGCGAAGCTCTGGCGTCGATTGCTGCTGTTTCGCAAGTTGAGCTGCGCACACGTCAGGAGGGCGACGAAACGGGTACCTGCACCGAGATCAATGGTGGGCAGTTCGTCTCGCAAACGCCGGTAATGTGTCCTGTGGGATCGCAGTTTTTCGTGCGTAACCTCTTCTACAATGTGCCGGCCCGCCGCAAGTTCCTGGAGAAGAGCACGACATCGGCGTCGCAGATACGAACCGAGTTTCAGCGGGTAGCGCTGTGCAATCCGCAGATCGCCTTCGAACTCTACGCCAACGATCAACCGCTTCACAAGCTCGGAGCTACAACGCTGGCTGGACGGATTGTTGATGTGGTGGGACGGCATGCCAAGCAGAACCTTCTGGAAGTCGAAGCCGATACCTCGATTGCACGGGTGATGGGCTATATAGGCCGTCCGGCGGCGGCCAAGCGCCGCAATTCGGAGCAGTATCTGTTCGTCAACGGTCGCTATTTCCGCAGCTCCTATCTGACGAGCGCTCTGGTGAAAGCCTACGAAAAACTTATCCCCGAGAACAGCATACCGTCGTATTTCCTCTATCTGGAGATTGATCCGTCGCGTATCGACGTCAATGTCCATCCCCAGAAAACCGAAGTGAAGTTTGCAGACGAAGAGGCGGTGTGGCAGATCGTCCATGCTGCAGCCCGGGAGACGCTGGCCAAGACGGGGGCTGTGCCGCCGATGGATTTCGACCGGGCAGGCGACGTGGAGATTCCCGTGCTGGAGCGAGGTGCGATATACGACGAGCCGCGCGTGGCGTCCAATGAGGAGTATAATCCTTTCCGGGAGACCTATATTGACCCGGCGGCTCCCGATCCCAATGTGGACTTCACGGGTTTTGACGTTCCTTTTCGTGATGACGGAACGACCGTCGCCGATTCCGGAGTCCGATTGACTGGAGGAAGTTCTATGCGTACAATGTCCCGGTTAGGTGGGGTGCGCACGCCTCTTGTCGGATTTCCCGCTTCGGCGGCCGAAGCTTTTGAAGAGTTTGAGTCCGGAGCGTTGGGCGGAGCCGATTTCGCGGGTGGAGACCTGGCAGCCGGGGGGCTCTCTGAAGATTCTGGCCTGGATTTCATCCCTTCGGATGCGGGGGGAGAGCAACAGCAGCTCGATATAGATGCACAAGCCGGATTTTCCGATCCGTTGCCTCTGGCAGGCGGTTATGTGGCGGCGCTTCTGGGAGGGCGGTTCGTGGTGGTCGATGTGCGACGTGCCCGGGAGCGGATACTTTACGAAGATTATCTGGAGATGCTCTCCTGTGGTAAAACCGTGAGTCAGCAACTCCTTTTCCCCGAGCGTCTGGTGCTTTCGGGTGATGAATATGCCTTGGCCGAAGAACATGCTGTGGAGTTTGCGGCTTTGGGCTTTGATCTTGATTTTCTGGATGAGGGTGCTATCGCGGTGAAGGGTACGCCGGCCGATCTGCCTGCTGAAGGGATTGACCGGACAATCTACGAGCTGTTGCAGGCTTTTTCGATGCCGGTGTCGTTGGAGGAGGTACGCCGCGAGAAGGCCGCTGCCGCTATGGCACGCAGCGGAGCCCGGGGGGCGATGCGCTGTTTTTCGAAGGAGGAGGCTACAGCGTTGCTCGACCGTCTTTCGGCGACGGACAGCATCAGTTTTACACCCTCGGGGAAGACTATTTTGGCCGAAATAACAATTGAAGAGATACATGCAAAATTAGGATAAGAAGGCGGGGGAGCAGGTTTTTGGGGTGGCTCTCGGCGGCCGGGAAATGTTTCGGGCCGGAGCCTGCGGGTCACGCAGTGTTTTTTGCGGGCCTCCGCTGGGGGAGGCTACGGCCCGCCAGTCTGACGACTGTTTTTATTTGAGCCTTCGCGCGGGAAGGCTGCGGAATGCGAAAACGAATTTGGAAATACGAAATATAATTTTGTCCATGAACCGATATTTTCAGACACCTCCTGTTGTCAAGAATTTGATAATTATCAATTTGCTTGTATTCATGGCTACGGCCTTGCTGCCGGTGGGAGCCGCGATCTACCGTTGGTGTGCTCTGTCGGTAGGGCTGGGAGAGTTTCAGGCCTATCAGATGGTGACTTATATGTTCCTGCATGGCGATTTGGAGCATATTTTTTTCAACATGTTTGCACTGTGGATGTTTGGCCGCACACTCGAATATGAGCTGGGTTCGAAGCGCTTCCTGACTTATTACATGGTCTGCGGCATTGGCGCAGCGCTGATTCAGGCTGCTATCGCCTGGGCGATGCATGAGCCGATGCAGGTGGTCGGGGCTTCGGGTGCCGTGATGGGGCTGTTGCTGGCCTTTGGGGTTATTCATCCCAACGCTGTGATTATGTTGCTCTTCCCGCCGATTCCGATGAAGGCCAAGTGGTTCGTTATTATTTATGGCGTGATCGAACTCTTCCTTGGATGGCGCGGCGTGGGCAATGTGGCCCATTTCGCCCATGTGGGCGGTATGTTGTGGGGCTTGGCTCTGCTGTGGTGGTGGCGCAGACGTGGGATAATTCGTTTCTGAAATGATGAAGGGGAGCTACTACGGCGAGTATGACGG
>CAJUIE010000172.1 GCA_910586375.1 uncultured Alistipes sp.
TTACCTTCCCGACGGTCGGATTTCTGCCGAGGCTTTTTGTGAAAACCCGAAGCGGGGTAGATGAAAAAAGCGGAACCTTCCGAAAAAGAAGGTCCCGCCTGCCATTGTATTATCCGGATCGTTATTCGATGGTGAACAGTGCCGAGTAGAGCGGCGAAGTTGCAGTTACGGTATTCGCAGCGCTGTAGTCGATGTTTACTGTGAAGAAATAGAATCCATAGCTTCCAGCCTCGTCGGGTTCGGCGGTCAAGGTGACGGGACCGCGTGCCAAGTCCTTGTTTTCGGTGATGTAACGGTCAATCTCCACGGCGCCGCCGGAGACATATTTGTTGTCCAACTGCCATTCGACTTTTCCCCGTTTCCAATCGAGTTGATCGGCCGCGTTGTCAGGAGTCAGATACGAGGCGTCGTCCCAGTCGATGATGTAGTAGATATTGGGATCTGACGGCGTGATGGTGAGGGTCGCTATGCCCCCTTCAACCGAGACCGACGTGGTGAAGGGCATGTCCGGCTCCGGTTCCGGCTCTGGTTCCGGTTCCGGTTCCGGGTTCTCGGGAGCGGGATATTCGGGCTGCTTGATGCCCGATGCAGAGTCGATGATGCGGACCTCGCCATCGGCCTCGTAGGGGGCCTGGAGAATCATCCAGTTGAGCTGCATGTCGCGGGTGATGCAATCCTTTTCGCCCGTGGCGACGAAGAGTTTTTTCTCGCCGGGAGCCACTTCGCCCGTCAGTACGATGGGGTCTTTCCCCTCGTCGAGCAGATATTTATACATGCTTTCGGTCGTGCCGGCCATTTCGGAAATGATGTCCGAATCGGAGTGGCTGTCGCGGTAGTCCGCGGCGAACGTACCGCCGAAGAGGTAGTCGCCGGCTGCTTCGTTGCGGGTGATGATGACCGTGATTTTGCCGTCGGCATAGGTAGGATCGGACATCTCGACCCACGGTTTCTCGACGGGCAGCGTCCCTTCGGTAATTTCGAAAGGATCGGAGAGGGTGACCTGCGTGGCGGCTGAGAAGGTGTTGCTCTCTTCGTCATAGGCCAGACCAACTACCGAGAGGTAGTAGCGTGTTCCGGCCGCGTGTCCGCCATAGTGGGTTCCGGAGTGCGTGCCGCGGTAGAGCATCTCGTGTTCCAGGCAGAAGTCGATGGAGAACCCGTAACCCCCCCCCTCGGAATTTTTATCGATCATACGGTTGGCAATCTGGAGCATCTGCTCGCAGATATCGTCGGTCGTAAGTCCGTCCTCGGTGATGTAGCTCTCGTCAAAGAGCATGTCGACGTAGAGCATTGCAGCGTCCTTGGGCGTGTAGGTGAGTTTGATGCCCTCGGTGGAGGCAGTTTCGACGTCGATGGTGAAGCAGTCGGCGGGTAGTTCGGGGGTTGGAGTATCGGGACTGGCGGGGTTGTCGGCACTGTCGTCGGACGAGCACGCAGCCGTAGTCAGAAGGGCGAGCAGGGCCCAGCTCAATAAACGTAATTGTTTCATGATAAAAAAGTGTGATGGGTGAATGTGTGTGGTTCGGTTGCTTTTTGTCAGGTGAATGGTTTTTTTGGCCCCTTCCCCCCCCCTCGCGTGTCAGACGCAGCCCTGGGCAAGCATGGCGTTGGCTACCTTCATGAAGCCGCCGATGTTGGCGCCGACGACATAATTGATGTAGCCATCGCTCTGGGTGCCGTATTTGACGCAAACCGCATGGATGTTACGCATGATTTCGTGCAGTCGGGCGTCCACCTCCTCAGGTGTCCAGGTCAGGCGCATGGAGTTTTGGCTCATTTCGAGGCCCGAGGTAGCTACACCGCCGGCGTTCGAGGCCTTACCCGGGGCATAAAGCAGCTTATGCTGTTGGAACATGCGTATTGCCTCGGGTGTCGAGGGCATGTTGGCCCCTTCTGCTATGCATATACAGCCGTTTCCGATCAGTGCCCGGGCGTTGTCGCCGTCGAGTTCGTTTTGGGTCGCGCAGGGCATCGCCACGTCGCACGGAATATCCCACGGACGCGCGCCGGGGTGGTAGGTCGCCTGCGGGTAGCGGTCGACGTACTCCTTGATGCGGCCGCGGAAGACGTTCTTCAGCTCCATGACGTACTCCAGCTTCGCTGCGTCGATACCGTCGGGATCGTGAATGAAGCCCGATGAGTCGGAGAGCGTGATGACTTTGGCGCCTAACTGCGTGGCTTTCTCGCAAGCGTACTGGGCCACGTTGCCCGAGCCTGAAATGCAGACCGTTTTGCCTGCGAGCTTGTCTCCGCGTGTGGAGAGCATCTCCTCGGCGAAGTAGCAGACGCCATAGCCTGTAGCTTCTGGACGCCGCGGACTGCCGCCCCAGTCGCGACCTTTACCCGTGAGGGTGCCGGAGAACTCGTCGCGAAGGCGCTTGTACTGGCCGAACAGGTAGCCGATTTCGCGACCGCCGACGCCGATGTCGCCTGCCGGAATGTCGGTATCCTGACCGATATGGCGCTGCAATTCGGTCATGAACGACTGGCAGAACTTCATCACCTCGTTGTCCGATTTGCCCTTGGGGTTGAAGTCCGAGCCTCCCTTGCCGCCGCCCATGGGCAGGGTTGTCAGGCTGTTCTTGAAGGTCTGTTCGAAGGCCAGGAACTTGAGGATCGAGAGGTTCACCGAGGGGTGGAAACGCAGGCCTCCCTTATAGGGCCCTATAGCGCTGTTCATCTGCACGCGATAACCGCGGTTAATCTCGATTTCGCCCTTGTCGTTGAGCCACGGCACGCGGAAGATGACCACGCGCTCGGGTTCTGCGATCCGTTCGAGAATCTTCATGCGTTGCAGCACGGGACTGGCAATGATGTGCGGGGCGAGCGATTCGGCGACTTCATGCACGGCTTGGTGAAATTCGGGTTCGCCGGGGTTGCGGGCGATGAGCCGGGCCATGAAGTCCTCGACCCATTTCTGAGCTTGTTCGTTCATTGGATAAAGGGCTTTTTGAGGGGTACGATGGTCTAAAAATACTATTTCGGGATGAATTATGCAACTTTTTAAAAAAATCGTCCGGCGCCTCGCAGAGCGGCAGCGTCGGACGGGAGTGTTGTTTGCTTTCGGCCGGAGCGGTTTTCGTGTCGGGCTGCTTCGAATCCGTAAGGTGCGGGGGTGAAAGCGTATGAAACTGAAAGATTTTGAAAAATCGTTTTTTTGTTAAGAAGTCTGTTTGTCAAACCGGAAGCCGATATAAACGTTATCGTATTTCTCCAGAAGGTTTGAGAGTGCAGCAAGTTTCGACACCTTGTTGCCGAGGGTCTTGATCATGGCGACGAGCCGGTTGACCGGGAAGACCAGCTGCAAAGCCTCGCCACTGATGTAAGCATGGCC
>CAJUIE010000173.1 GCA_910586375.1 uncultured Alistipes sp.
GCTGCCCGCAGGCATGAAGTTTTACCGTTCGCCCAAAAGTTACAACTCGCAGCTGGGAGTGCCTCTGTCGGTGTTGATGCTGGAGGGTGACGAAGAGCTGGCGATTTTCGAGGCGGGCATTTCTCAGCCCGGAGAAATGGAGCGGCTGGAGCGGATCATTCGGCCTGACGTGGTGATTTTTACGTCGATAGGCGATGCGCATCAGGAACATTTCCTCAGCCTGGAGCAGAAATGCGATGAGAAACTCATTCTGGCGCGCAGTGCATCGAAGATCATCTATCACAGCTATTACGAACCGCTGGGGCGGATGATCGCTGCACGTTATCCCGGGCGCAAGCCCGTTGATGCCGCGACGTTCCCTGAGGTGCCGGCGGCCGTCATCAGTAATGCTGCCTCACGGCGCAATGCCCAGATCGTCGAGGCGTTCTGTGCGGCGATGGGTTATGGAGCCCCGACCTTTTCGGCAGCGCCCCATGTGGCGATGCGCCTGGAGGTGAAGGACGGTATCAATGACTCGATCCTCATCAACGATGCCTATAACCTCGACCTTAATTCGCTGGCGCTGGCTTTGGACTACCTCCACACGGTGGCGCTGGGCCGCCGGCAGACGCTGGTGTTTTCGGATATTGCCCAGAGCGGTCTCTCGGATGAGGAGCTCTACGGTCGGGTGGCGGGAATGATCGGGCGCGCGGGGATCGATTCTCTGGTGGGCATTGGCCCCAGACTGAAGCGTTATGCGGCGCTGTTTTCCTGCGATACGTCGTTCTATGCCTCGACCGACGAGTGTATCGAACGACTGGGCCGTGACGCGGTGGCCGGACGTGCCGTGCTGCTGAAGGGCGCGCGCGATTACCGCTTCGAGAAACTGGCTCACGCGCTGGCACGGCAGAGCCACACGACGGTGCTGGAAGTGGACCTTGACGCTATGACCCGTAATCTGAATCATTTTCGTTCGAAACTCCGTCCAGGAACGCGCTTGGTGGCAATGGTCAAGGCGGGATCGTATGGTGCGGGGGACTTCGAGGTAGCACAGATGCTCCAGCATCAGGGCGTGGACTATCTGGCCGTGGCATTTGCTGATGAAGGAGTGTTGTTGCGCGAACGTGGTATTATGATGCCTGTTGTGGTACTCAATGCCGATGCCGACAGTTTCGACGTGATGGTAACCAATCGGCTGGAGCCGGAAATCTACAGCTTCCATTCGCTGCGGGCCTTTGCGGCGGCGGTGACCCGGGCGGGTGAGAGCCGCTATCCGATTCATATAAAACTCGATACGGGGATGCACCGATTGGGGTTCATGGAGGAGGAGATAGCGGAGTTAAGCGACGTGCTGGCGAGGTTGCCGGAGGTGAAGGTGGCGACGATATTTTCGCACCTCAATTGTGCCGATATGCCTGAAGAAGATAGCTACACGCGAGAACAGATCGCCTGCTACGATCGCATGAGCGGTACGCTTGCGGCACGGTTAGGCTATCCGGTCATCCGCCATACGGCCAACTCTGCGACCATTGATCGTTTCCCGGAAGCGCAGTTCGACATGTGCCGACTGGGGCTGGGGCTCTACGGTTTTGGCTGGGAGCATAATCCGGAACTGCGGCCCGTATCGACGCTCAAGACGCGTATTGTGCAGATCAAACACCTGCCGGCGGGCGATGCGGTGGGCTATGGCCGGGCCGGAAAGCTGGAACGGGAGACCGTGACAGCTACGATTCCGGTGGGTTACGCCGATGGGCTGGACCGCCACCTGGGCTGCGGTCGCTGGTCGGTGCTGGTGGCGGGACGTCCAGCGCCGATCGTGGGCCGTATCTGCATGGACAGCTGCATGATCGACATAACGGATATACCTGGGGTGACCGAGGGCGATGAAGCTGTGATCTTCTCGCCCGAGCCGGGCAACGACCTGGAGACGATGGCCAGTGTGCTCGACACGATTCCCTACGAGATCATGACCTCAGTGGCAGCACGGGTGAAGCGGATCTATCTGAAAGAGTAAATTTTGTAGGTGGAAGGTGTTTTCGGCTCTGTTGGAGCCGATGCGGGCCTCCGTGTGGCGGAGGCTCCGGCCCGAATAAACAGCCTTTCGGCAGGCTACACATCGCTTTCTGAAACAGACGAATTTTGAATGATGCCAAAAGGAACATTGTATTTGATTCCGTGTCCGATTTCGGACCAGACGGCACCCTGGGAGGTGTTGCCGGCGGCCAACCGGACTGTGATGGACGCTTTGGACTACTTCATTGTCGAGAATACCCGGACGGCCCGGCGTTTTCTGTCGAAGGCGGGCGTGGCGCGGCCCATCGATGAGCTGGAGTTCCGCGAGCTGAACGAACACACCGCAGCAGGCCGCGATGTGGAGGAGCTGGTTGTTCCGCTGTTGGCGGGTCGTTCGGCGGGTGTTGTTTCGGAGGCTGGCGTGCCGGGAGTGGCCGATCCGGGGGCCCTGGTGGTTGAGGTGTGCCACCGTCATGGGATTCGTGTAGTGCCGCTGGTGGGGCCTTCGTCGATCATTCTGGCCATGATGGCTTCGGGGCTTAATGGCCAGTCGTTCGCCTTTAACGGCTACTTGCCTGTGAAACCACCCGAGCGGGCGCAGGCAATCCGGAGGTTAGAGCGGCGGGCCCGCAGCGAAGGGCAGTCACAGATGTTCATCGAGGCGCCCTATCGCAATGCGAAGCTGTTGGAGCAGCTCTTGCAGGTGCTCGCACCTGATACGCAGTTGACTGTGGCGATCGATATTACCGCCCCGGGCGAGATAATCCGCACGCTTGCCGTGGAGAAATGGCGGCGTGTTGAGCTGCCTGAAATGCAGAAGAGGCCCGCGATTTTTATCATCGGCTGACACGCGGGGGGCTGGTATGCAATTTGTGCAATTTATAAAGCAGAATATCAGAAAATAGACTATATGGAACAGGAAAAGGTTTATAACCAGGAGGTTGGCGGAGACGAAGGCTTTGTCGCAGGTGAGGGTTATTCCTCGTGCGAAGGGGAGCCGTGTGCCAATGTGGCAGACGAAACCGGGGGGGCAACTGACACCGTGTCAGAAGACGCTGTGCCTGAAGCTGACGCCCGGATCGAGGCCGCGGAGTGGAAAGATAAGTTTCTGCGTTTGCAGGCCGAGTTCGACAACTACCGCAAACGCACGCTCAGAGAGAAGATGGAGCTGGTAGAGACTGGCGGTCGTGACGTGCTGCTGGCTATGTTGCCGGTGCGCGACGATGTGCAGCGGGCCGTGGAGGCGATGGAGAAGAGCGATGACCTCGAAGCGCTGCGGGCCGGTGTGACGCTTATTTCACAGAAATTCACCGAAGCGCTGCGTCAGAAGGG
>CAJUIE010000174.1 GCA_910586375.1 uncultured Alistipes sp.
TGAAAAATGCCTACATTTGTTGCATCATCAATTGCAGGCCTTATGGATTTCAAAGACCAAATCAAACTGCTCAGCGAGCGCGTCATCAAACTCAAGGAGAATATCCAGACCGAGGAGGCGACCAAAACAGCGTTCATCCTCCCCTTCCTTCAGACTCTGGGCTATGACGTCTTCGATCCTACGGAGGTCGTGCCGGAGTTTACGTGCGACCTGGGCATCAAGAAGGGCGAAAAGATCGACTACGCCCTCCACAAGGAGGGTCAGCCCATCATCCTGATCGAGTGCAAGCACTGGCAGGACGACCTGAGCTCGCGCAACGGCCAGCTGTTCCGCTATTTCCACGTCTCCAACGCCCGTTTCGGCATCCTGACCAACGGCGTAGTCTACCGCTTTTATACCGACCTTGTGGAGAAGAACAAGATGGACGAAAAGCCCTTCTTTGAGTTCAACATGGAGCGTTACCGCGAATCGCAGGTCGACAAACTGCGCGAATTTCACAAGAGCTATTTCGACCTCGACACGATCCTGAACACGGCCAGCGAACTGAAGTATACCAACGAAATCCGCAGTGCCATCATCCGCGAGGTGGGCGACCCGAGCGACGAATTCGTCAAGTATTTCGCGCGTCCGATCTATCCGGGACGGTTCAACGACGTGGTCATGGAGCAATTCCGGTCCATCGTCAGGCAGGCTTTCGCACAGTATACGAACGACTACATGAACGAACGGCTCAAGTCGGCCATTTCGGCCGACACGGTGGTCGAAAACCGCGCAGAGCCCAAAGCCGGAGAGGAAGCCGCGGCCGAGAGTGCCCCCAGCAAGGGCGACGACAACCGCATCGTCACCACCGAGGAGGAGCTCCAGGGATTTTATATCGTGCGCTCGATCCTTTACCCCGAAATCGACGACATCGCCCGTGTAGCCTACCGCGATACGATCTCCTACTTCGGCATTCTGCTCGACGACAACAACCGCAAACCGATCTGCCGGCTGCATTTCAACAGTTCGAACAAGTACCTCGAAACCTTCGACAGCGAGAAAAAAGGCACGAAGCACCTGCTCGAATCGCTCGACGACATCTATAAATACCGCCAGGAGCTCGTCGCCACTTCACAGATGTACTGACACACAACCAATTAACACTATTTATTATGAAAAAACTCTTCCTGTTTGCCGTCGCCACGCTGCTGGCTTTCGGCGCCTCGGCCCAGAAAAACAGCCGTGACATCGCGAAATACGGTCCGGGCAAGATGCCCTTCAACGAAAGGGGCGAAGTGGTCTTCAGCAAGGTCGTGTCGGCCGATGGCAAGACCAAGGACCAGCTCTATTCCACGGCACGGCTGTACATCGCCGAGCTGTTCAACTCGGCCCAGGATGTCCTGCAACTTGAGGATAAGGAGGGCGGCGTGCTGATCGCCAAGGGCAACAACCCCTGCCCGGAAGACCCGAAGTGCCGCGTGTGGTATACGCTGCGCATCCAGTGCCGCGACGGACGCTATAAGGTCGACATCTACCAGCTGAGCGTACGCTTCGAAGGCAACCGCACAGCGCCCCCGAGCAACCACCCGGCCGAAGAGCTGACCGACGCAGAGTCGCTCAAGGCTGACGGCAGCACCAAACCTTATGGCAAGGGCTTCTGCCGCCGTTCGGTCATCGACATCGCCACGTCGCTCCAGCGCTCGATCGAAACGGGTATGGCCCGCAACGCACCGGCCAGCAGCGAGGAGGAGAACTGGTAGTCCCCATCCCGGGGCGCTGCTTTTTTTCGCTGCTCATCGCTTGCAAGCCCCTTGCAAATATCGCCACAAACCACCCAACAGACTGATTACCTGAACACAGGGGATGTCGAATAACCTTGCGGATCGTGCAATCCGCAAGGTTTTTTTTATATCCCCTTACCTGCTTGCGCCATCTACGGCTTTTTCCGCCTCCCAGGGATGGCCCGGGCCGTGAGGAGCGGCACGAGGTCCGGAGCGGAAAAGTTCATCGTCACGCTCCCCGTCGAGGTATTTGCGCTTGAACAGATCGACGCAGAAGATAAACATCGCCAGCATAAGCGGCCCGAAGATCAGCCCCATGAATCCGAAGAGCGAAAGGCCGATGACCACACCGAAGATGGTGACCAGCGGATGGGTGTCGGCCAGTTTTTTCTGCATGATGAAGCGCACGAAGTTGTCGACATGGGTCACCACCAGCAGCCCATAAAGGGCCAGTCCGATGCCTGGTCCCCAATGTCCGGCCAGCGCCAGATAAGCCGCCAGAGGCAGCCACACCAGACCCGTGCCGACGATCGGGATGATCGTGGCGAAGCACGTCACAAGGCCCCACAGCAACGACCCCGGAACCCCGAAAATGACATACCCGACCCACGCCACAAAGCCCTGAATGAGCGCCAGCAGCGGGATACCGATGGCGTTCGAGCGCACGATAAGGTGGATTTCGCGCATAACCCGGCCGCTCGTCGCCCGGTTGAAAGGCAGCAGCCGACGACTGTAATCCTCCATGCGATAACCTCCTATCAACATGAAATAAAGCACGAAGAGCAGCACCACGACATTGATCCCGAAGTCGGCGATGTTGCGCACGACCCACTGCCCGATACGCGGCAGCATCTCCACAAGCGACTGGATGTTGCTCTCCTGCCAGAGGTCATAGCCCGTGCGGGTATGGATCAGCCGGGCCAGGTTGCGCAGCGGAGTAAGCAGCGACTGGGGGTCGAGCGCCAGGTCCTGGACCTTGAGAACAATGATCCAGACGACGAGCGACAGCGGTGCCAGAAAGCAGATCACGGCCTCGATCTCGAGCAACGTAGCGGCCAGACTGCGCCGCCATCCCCGGCGTGCGGTCAGCAGGTGCATCTGCCGCCGCAGGAGGATATAAATCGTCACGGCCCCCAGCAAGCCCCCCAGAAAAGGGGTAAGCTCCACAAAGATCGTAACGCCCAGCCCCACGATAAGCACAAAGAGCGAATAACGCCAGTATTTCTCGCGGAAGGAGTTCATATTCATGCACTTTTTCGCCTCGGCACAGCCCGGCACCCGGCGTATCGGAAACGTCGCCCGGTGCGCAAGGAACGTGCCGGAACCGACTGGCTGAACAGCCAAAACAGAAAACCTCCGGGCGGAAAGATGTCAAATGAAGAACTTCGCTTAAAAAGCCGCCCGCGGTCTTCGCCGCGGCGACTACAGAGGGCCGGAGGCAGCGGGGGTTCGCTGGTTTTTAGAGAGCCTCCGCAGCGGGAAACTACAGAGAGCCGCAGCCAGCGGAGCAAGACACCAAGTGTCGAGCCTCCGCAGGGCGGGGCTGC
>CAJUIE010000175.1 GCA_910586375.1 uncultured Alistipes sp.
AATCGTGGAGGTGGCGGGAGTCGAACCCGCGTCCAAACAGGGAATCCGAAGGCTTTCTACACGTTTAGCCGCCGTTTCATCCTTCTCCCCGAGCCTGGCAGGCGGCTACCGAACCCGGGGCCCAGTTCCTTGAATTTCGCACCCCGGCCGGAACACTCCGGTGCACTATCTCCGAATCAATGATACCCCATATGGAGGAGGATTAAGGAGCGGAACCCTCCTCCGGGATACTCGTCGCTGCGGCGCCTGGGCCGCGGCGATTAAGCCAATTTTCTCTGAAAATTAAGCAGCGAGTGCAAGGCTGTTATTGCCAGTTATAGTTTGAGCATCGGGATTAACGAGCCGCCGCACAGCGCTCGACGTGCTTACCCTCAAACTCTGCCTGCTGTCAAAACCGGGCACCCCCAGTCTTTCGGCGCAAAGCCTAAAGGAAAAGTCGAAGGCAAAAATAATGCTTTTTCTGCGATTTTCCAACGCCGAAGTCCCCGCCGACACTTTATTTCGGACAAAAAACACCGAAAATCCCGTTTTTTTCGTACCTTTACCGGAACAAAACTCCGTTTGCAAGATGAATCAACGATATGTTGTCTGCCTCCACGGCGCCACGATCTGCCACGTCGACGACTCCTTTGGCAACAGATCCCTTAAACGCAAGCTGCGCGAAGGCGAAACGGTACTTACGGATGTCAACCTGGAGGTGGCCCCCGGAGAGTTCGTCTACCTGCTCGGCCGTGTAGGAAGTGGAAAAAGCACCCTCCTGAAGACCCTCTACGCCGAAATACAGCTCCTCCACGGCGAGGGCTACATCGCCGGATTCGACCTGCGCAAACTCCGCCGCCGGGATATCCCCTACCTGCGCCGAAAAATAGGCATCGTCTTTCAGGACTACCAGCTCCTGACCGACCGCAACGTCTTCATGAACCTCTACTACGTAATGAAGGCCACGGGCTGGAAGCGCGAGACCCAGATTCGCGAGCGCATCGACCAGGTGCTGAATCTGGTCGACCTGAGCGCCAAGAGCTACAAAATGCCCTTCGAGCTCTCGGGAGGTGAACAGCAGCGCTTAGTAATCGCCCGCGCGCTGCTCAACAGCCCGAAAATTCTGCTGGCCGACGAGCCCACGGGAAACCTCGACCCGGTAACGGCGGACGACATCATGCGTCTGTTCCGCGAAATCGCCCAGCGAGGCTGCGCCGTGGTGATGTCGACACACAACACATCCCTTATAGAAAATTATCCGGCCCGCGCTGTCCTCTTTACCCAGGGCCGCATCCATGAAATAGACCTCGAAGCTGAGCTGTCGTAACCCCCCCCCGCTTCGGGTTTTTCGTAAAGGGCCTTGCTGCAAAGCCCTTATTCGCATTTCGCTTTTGTGCCCCCGGAACCGGAACCAGAGCCGCCGCCCGTGAAAATTTTCTCTTCGGCGGCAGGGGGGGGGTATATTCGGGCCGCAGCCAGCGGTTCCCCGCTGGTTTTTTGCGTGTCTTCGCCGCGGCAGCCTACAACATGCCTTCGCCCGGGGATGGCGACGGCTCGGACGACCAAAGGTCGAAACATTGGACGTAAATGTCATTCTGAAGCAATAGCCGAAGAATCTGTTTTCGCGGGCCGAAGACGGCGGACGGAACGCAACAACATGTTGCGGGCCTCCGCGGGGCAGAGGCTGCGGCCCGCCAGTCTTTCGACTGTCATTCTTTGGCGCTTTTTTCCGCAAAAAGCGCCGCAAAAACGCTCCGCCCCATGTCTCCGTCTACGGTCGGGGACCTAACGCTGAAAGCGGGTGCTGAACGCATTTTGTAAACAAAATAACCCGCCTTTCGCGCTTTTAGTCCCCCGACCGCTTAACGTCTCCGACATGAAGGCGGAAAAAATTTCCCACAACGAAGAGCCCCTGACAGCGAATGGCGCTGCTACAAAGTGGCAAGCCTCCGCAGCCGGGGCTGCGGCCCGCCAGTCTGGCGACTGTTTTTTTCGAGAGCCGCAGCCAGCGGAGCACACGCGACAGAATGGAGCGAGCCTCCGCGTGGCGGGGCTGCGGCTCGAGCGACCAAAGGTCGAATAAGATTCTTCACTATCGTTCAGAATGACAGAAAGAGTGGCTGAGCTGCTCCGAATGACAAGCTTACGACAAGAGAGCAACGCCTCAAGGCGTTGTTTCGGCGGCGGCTTCACGCTTTCAGCGTGCCCCCCCCCTGGCCGCCGCCGAAAAATCGATCGGGCCACAACCCAGAGAATGGCGCAAATGTCCGGGGAATGGCTGCGGCCCGCACCGGCCTTTAGGCCGGGAGTTCGTCGCTATACAGATTCTTCGCTTACGCTCAGAATGACAAAGTGGGCCCGGCAGAACAAAGAAAGGGCTCCTCGTAGTCTCTGGCCTGATTTTTCATCTTTCATTCCGGCGCAGCCTGCACACCGTTTGCGCATTTCGGAAATTATACGTATATTTGTACGATATTTCAAAGCGATCCAATGAGTACCGAACAAGAAAACGTTAAAAAACACGAAGAGGAATACTCTGCGTCGAACATCCAGGTCCTCGAAGGCCTCGAAGCTGTCCGCAAGCGCCCCGCCATGTACATCGGAGACATCGGAGAAAAGGGTCTCCACCACCTGGTCTACGAGGTCGTGGACAACTCCATCGACGAAGCTCTGGCTGGCTACTGCACCGACATCGACGTGACGATCAACGAGGATAACTCCATAACTGTCAGGGACAACGGCCGCGGTATCCCGACCGATTTCCACGAAAAAGAGGGCAAGTCGGCCCTTGAAGTCGTGCTCACGGTGCTTCACGCAGGCGGTAAGTTCGACAAGGGAAGCTACAAGGTCTCCGGAGGTCTCCACGGCGTGGGTGTATCGTGCGTGAATGCCCTCTCCACGCGGCTTGTGGCCGAAATTCACCGCAACGGCAAGATTTTCAGGCAGACCTACAGCAAGGGCGTTCCCACCTCGCAGGTCGAGGTGATCGGCTCGTGCGAAGATCGCGGTACGATCGTGACCTTCAAGCCTGACGACGAAATATTCACCCAGACGACCCTCTACAAATACGACATCCTGGCCAACCGTCTGCGCGAGCTGGCGTTCCTCAATAAGGGCATCCACCTGAACCTCTGCGACCTGCGCAAGGACGATGAGGGCAAGACCCGCGAAGATCATTTCTACTCGGAGGAGGGGCTCAAGGAGTTTGTGAAATACCTCGACGCCACGCGCGGCGAGCCGATCATCGACTCGATCATCTACCTGGACACCGAGAAAAACGGCGTGCCCGTGGAGGTGGCCATGCAGTACAACGAC
>CAJUIE010000176.1 GCA_910586375.1 uncultured Alistipes sp.
GCTTCATGGAGGACGAGGAGAACCTCTCCAAGTCGGCTCAGAAAATCGTCAAAACAAAACAACAGCAAGCCGGGGAGGGCGCGATGTTATGATAGCGAGAATGTCGAAATACGATTTGGTGCTCCTCGCGGCGCAGAGCGACGATTTTTTGGATAAACTGCGCGACCTGGGGCTGGTCGACATCACCACTTCGGGGTGGGAGCCCTCCGAGGAGGATCGCCAGTTACTCCTCGACATCGAGGGACTCAGCAAGGCCGCGGATTTCCTCGGGACGTTCCGCGACGAGAAGAACCGATATGACGCCGCAGCTGTGCCATTCGCATCGGGCGAGGAAGCTTATAAGCATTACACCGCCGCACAGCAGCAGGCCGCAGCGCTCGGGGCAGAGATCGGTCGTTTGGAGAAATCGGCCGAGGAACTGCGCCCGTGGGGCGAATTCGACGCTGCCCGGACGCAACAACTTGCCGACAAAGGCATCGTGCTGCGTTATTTCTCGGCCCAACGCAACACCTTCGACAAGTCGGTCAACGAATGGTCAGTGCGCTATACGCTTTCGGAGATTGGACGCACGGATGCCACCGTGTGGTTCGTCGTCGTGACGACCCCCGGCGAGGAGGTCGACCTCGACGCTCAGGAGATGAAGGCCCCGACGATGGACATCCGCGAGGCCGAACGGCAGATCGACGAAAACAACGCAAAACTACAGGCGCTCGACGCCGAGTTTTCGCGCGTCGCCGCATCGGAAGAGCTGCTCCACCGTTATGCCGCCTCGCTCAAGGAGCGGTTGCAGACTGTCAAGATCGAGGCTTCGGGCGTCGAAGCTGCCGACGGGGCGCTGGTCGTCCTGGAGGGATGGGCCGAAACTGCAACGTCGGCCAAGGTCGACGCTCTGTTGGAGGAGTATCCCAACGTGGTGTATATCAAGAGTGACCCCACGCCTGAGGACAATACACCGGTGAAGCTCCGCAACGGCTGGTTCGCACGCATCTTCGAGCTCGTAGGCGACATGTACGCACGCCCGAAGTACGGCACGCTCGACCTTACGCCCTTCTTCGCACCGTTCTATATGCTCTTCTTCGGCATCTGCCTTAACGACGCCGGCTATGGTCTGATCCTGCTGGGTCTGGGCCTGTGGCTGCTGAAGAAAAACCCCGGAGCGGGCATGATGCGACAAGCGGCGTGGTTCGCCACGATGTGCGCCGTAGCTACGATCCTCTTTGGATTGCTCTGCGGCTCGTTCTTCGGCCTGAACCTCAAAGAGTACTTCCCCGCGATTCCGTTCTTCGATTTCCAGGGTAAGTTCTTCTCTATCGCGCTGGCCATCGGCATGGTGCAGATACTCTTCGGCATGGCCATCAGTATCGGAGTTACGGCGCGCACTTTCGGATTCCGTTATGCGCTCGGCACGCTGGGGTGGTTCGTCATCCTCATGGCCGGATCGCTTGCGGGGGGACTCCCGATGTTGAATCCTGCGTGGATCATCCCGGGCTTCACCACTTCGTCCGTAGCGTTTTATGCTGCGCTGGGCGTGGGTGGCGTGCAGATGCTCTTCTTCAATACACCGGGGCGCAATCCGCTGGTGAACGTCGGTTCGGGTCTGTGGAACTTATATAACAACATCACAGGACTGCTGAGCGATGTACTGTCGTACATTCGTCTGTTCGCTATCGGTCTCTCGGGCGGCGTGCTGGCGCTGGTCTTCAACTCGCTGGCCGACGGCTTCGTGCCCGACGGCGCCAATATCGTCGTGCGGATACTGATCATGCTGCCGATCCTGCTCATTGGTCACGGCATCAACCTCTTCATGTCGACTATCTCGTCATTCGTGCACCCGATGCGTCTGACATTCGTCGAGTTTTATAAAAACGCCGGCTTCGAAATGGCTACGCGCAACTTCGATCCCCTGCGCAAAATGGACAAAAACAGCAACGAACAATAACAAACAAAACCACAATTCTTATGGAAACAACAGCTTTGGTAATGGCCTATATCGGGGTCGCACTGATGGTAGGTCTGGCCGGTATTGCATCGGCCGTAGGTACTTCGATCGCCGGACAAGCCGCCGTGGGCGCTATGAAAAAGAACGGCGGGGCTTTCGGTAGCTATATGATTCTCTCGGCACTGCCCGGTTCGCAGGGTCTTTATGGCTTCGTCTGCTTCTTCATGGTTCAGGGCTTCCTCGCTTCGCCCACGATGGTGCAGGGCGCAGCTGTGCTGGGCGCCGGCATTCTGGTCGGCATTGTCAACCTCGCAGCCGCTGTTTACCAGGCCAAGGTCTGCGCCAACGGTATCGCCGCTATCGGCAACGGCCACGACGTAATGGGTAAAACGCTGATTCTGGCAGCTTTCCCCGAGCTTTACGCCATTCTGACCGTTGCAGCCACGTTCCTCATCGCCGGCATCGTGAAGTAGTCGACAGCTGCATTTATAGCAAAAGAGAGCCCTCCGAAAAACGGGGCTCTCTTTTTTGTCGTCAGAGCAAGAATTTACCCACCCAGAAGCGGAGGATAAAACAATCGTTACTTACATCTCTTTCAACCGCTCCAACAACTCCCGGACAGTTATCGCACCCTCCATCTGTTGTTTGTCGAAGACCATGAAATAGCGATACTGTTCACCGGCTTTATTCGCCCATGTCGTCCCGAGTTCCACCTTGTTGCGGCTGTCGGAGTTATAGCGATTTCATTCGCATAGCTCTTCCAGTTCGGCGGGTGCACACGACGTTCTCTTCACGCAAACGACCTTTGTGGGCGTTGAGTCCTTGAGTTGCTTATTGATGCAGGAACGAAGTGCAAAACATTAATTATTTGCCTGTTATGTCGTCGCATGTGTCTATCGCTGGCTCCATTGTAATGCGGCAAATTATCTTTCGACGGATTTGCGGATGAAATTATTTTCCCTTTTGTGCAATAGAACAATGCCGATGCCGCCCCGTCAGTTATTCTCATTCCACATATTGCACTGCGTCATAATCGTGCTCAGCGCATCTTCCTGTCCTTCGGGCGGATAATCATATTTTTTGAGTAATCGTTTAACGATGCGGCGCATGCCTGCCCGGGCACTCTCCTTCATATTCCAGTCAATGGTCTTATTATTGCGCAACGCCTCAGTTAACTCACGCGTGATAGCAATCAACTGCTCGTTCGTATAGAAATCGCGCACGGCCTCGGGCTTAGTCAACGCATCGTAGAACGC
>CAJUIE010000177.1 GCA_910586375.1 uncultured Alistipes sp.
CCCATGGCCCGCTCCCGGTTGAGCAGGCAGGCCAAGCTCTTTTCGCGTGGCAGCGCCACCGTGTCGCGGATGTAGGTTCCCACGTCGTGGTTGCCCGTGACGGCATAGACCGGAGCCTCGAGCCGTCCCAGCAGCCGCATGGACAAGGTGTCGAGCTCCGAGCTGCGGACATTCACCAGATCGCCCGTGAAGACCACGATGTCGGGCCGCAGAGCGTTTACGCTGTCGACCAGACGCCCGAGTTCCTGTTCGGGTCGTACGATCGATCCCAGATGGATGTCCGAGAGCTGGGCAATGCGGTAGCCCTCCATGGCAGCCGGCAGTCGCCCGGAGCAGATCGTCACTCGTTCGATACGAAGCGTTGTC
This sequence comes from uncultured Alistipes sp., assembly GCA_910586375.1. Taxonomy (GTDB): domain Bacteria; phylum Bacteroidota; class Bacteroidia; order Bacteroidales; family Rikenellaceae; genus Alistipes. Next base: position 367 of record CAJUIE010000177.1, read on the forward strand.
CGTCCTGCCGTGGCACCCCAGATCAGCAGGGCGGTCATAATCAGGGCCAGCACCACGCCTGTCCTGCGCAGGCGTGGCTGGTCACACAGAATGCAGACCATGCGGGGCAGCACGGTGACCATCCATACCCAGAAAGCCCACATGATGATGCGACCGTATGTCGTGGGATTGTCGCGCAGCACCAGGCCCGAGAGGGCGCACAGCAGGGGCAGGGCATCGGTCGCTGCGGCCCACACCGCATAGAGGAGCAGCCTCGGGCGCGAGGTGCCCCGCTGTTTGAGGCGCCGGAAGAAAAACCAGTCGGCGATGATGGCCATCGCTGCCGTCAGAAGTACCAAAGAGAAGATCATCATATACCTTTATTAATAAACGAAAAGGGTTTGTCCCCGGTTTCGTATGCAAAGATAACGATTTTCGGGACCCGACCGCGCAAAATCAAATTCCGTGCTCTTTTCTTTGGCATACAACTTGCTTTCTTGGGCGGTTGAATGTAAACTCGTCGTAGCTCGAAAAAAACCGAAAACGCGACCATTGAAATTTCCAAAAACCAAATCAAATTCGGATTATGAAAACATTTCAACTTTTGGCTGTAACGTTGCTGCTTGCATCCGCGGCTTCGGCCCAGCGCTACTCGGGCAATGCCCGAAACGGCGAGTACTCGCCGACGGTCTATCTCATCTCGGCTTACGAGGTGCAGGCAACCCCCGACTGCGGAAACTCGCTCAGCGAGGCGGCAGCCCTCAACCGCGCGGCCGTGGCCAACGCCACGCAGGACTTTACGGATACCCACCGCCCGGGTTTCCAGCAGGTGGAGAAACCCCAGTTCGTCTTCACGTCGAAGAACAACCGTTTCTCCTTCGCTATGGGCGGCTCGATCTCGATGCGTGCCGGTTATGACTTCGAGGGTATCTCCGAGAACCTCGACTTCGTGCCCTATGACATTCCCGTTCCGGGCAACTACGACAGCAAGCAGAAGCTGATGATGGATGCCACCACCTCGCGCTTCTTCCTGAAGGCCATCACCAACACGCGCAAGTTGGGCCGCGTTGTCGTCTTCATGGACACCGACTTCCGTGGCGGTACGGAGAGCAGCTACACGCCCCGTTTGCGCTCGGCCTATGTTTCGTTCCTGGGCTTCACGTTCGGTCGCGACGTGACCACTTTCTGCGACCTGCTGGCGGCTCCCACGACCATCGACTACCAGGGCCCCAACGCCTATAACTTCAATTTCAACACGATGATCCGCTACGAGGTTGACTTCGCCCGCGATCACATGACTTTCGGTATTGCGGCCGAAATGCCCCACGTCAGCGCTAGCTACAACGACTATTATGCTCCGCTGCGTCAGCGCGTGCCCGACGTTCCGGCCTACCTCCAGGTTGCCTGGGGTCCCGAGCGTCGCAGCCACCTGCGTGCTTCGGCCATCGTGCGCAACATGTACCTTCACCACACCGCTACGGGTAACAATACCTCCCTGCTGGGCTGGGGCGTGCAGTTGAGCGGCCGCATCCGCGTAGCTCGTCCCCTGGTACTCTGCGCCAACGGTATCTACGGCAAGGGCATCACTCCTTATATTCAGGACCTGACCGGTTCGGGCCTCGACTTTGCGCCCAATCCTGAGAATGCCGAGCAGATTCAGACCACGCCGATGTGGGCATGGCAGGCTGCTGCCCAGATCAACCTCTCGCCCAGGCTCTTCATCTCGGGAGGTTATTCGACCGTCCGCGTTCAGGAGAATCACGGCTATTATTATCCCGAGCAGTACAAGCAGGGACAGTATATCTTCGGTAATGTCTTCTACTCGCTCACTTCGCGCTGCAAGCTCGCTGCCGAGTACCTCTATGGCACGCGCAAAGACATGAACCACGACCAGAACCACGCCAATCGCGTCAATGTCATGGTGCAGTACAACTTCTGAGACGGGTTCACTCCGATTTTTTGCGAGGCGATTCTTTTCCGGAATCGTCTCGTTTTTTTCGGTCGCAGCCTGTGCTTTCGGCCCGCCCGGCCTAAAGGCTGAATTTTGCGACGAACTTCGGCGGAGCCGATGCGAGCCGTAGCCCCCGGCTGCGGAGGCTCGCCAAAAACCCGCTCGCTCTCCGCTGGCTCCGGCCCGAATGCGAATACTGTTATTCAGCGGAGGCCGCCGCCGATTTTTTTGTTCCCTTTATTTGTTTTATCTTTGGCTTGTCATGATGGAATTTCTTATACATCATAACCTCGCGGGACTGGTCATCGGTGTTGCCACGTTCCTCATCATCGGGCTGTTCCATCCTCTGGTCATCCGGGGCGAGTATCATTTCGGTGTGAGGTGCTGGTGGGTGTTTCTGGTGATGGGCATCGCAGCTGTTGTGGCGTCCCTCGCCGTGAAACATATCGTGTGGTCTACACTGCTGGCCGTGTGGGGCGCCTCATCGTTCTGGTCCATCGGCGAACTGTTCGAGCAGCGCAAGCGCGTGGAGCGGGGATGGTTCCCCAAAAAGGAGGTGAAAGTTGAAAAGTAAAACGGAGGGGCTGCAACGCTCCGCGTTGCTCTCTTCGGCGGCGGGGGGGGCTCGCCGAAGTGAAAATTGGGCGTAGAATCTGTTTATCGTCGTCTCTATCATAGATTCTTCACGATCGTTCAGAAGGACAAGAGGCGTTAGCCGATGCGGGCCATAGCCTCCCGCCGCGGAGGCCCGCACATAGTGCGTCCCGTCCGCAGACTACGGCCCGAAATAAGATTCTTGCCTTTGCTGCCGCTTGTCTGCCTCCTCCTTGCCCGGCATAGCCTGCAAGCAGTCTCTGCTCTCG
>CAJUIE010000178.1 GCA_910586375.1 uncultured Alistipes sp.
GATCTACTACGCCCTGGTCCGCAACCGGATCGACCGCTACGGCTCCCGGGAAAACCAGGCCCAGCGCGAAAAAAGCCGCCTGGTCGCCGATACCTTCAACGGATATGCCGAAATCGAAATCAACGGAGCCTTCGAGTCGATCCTCCGCGCCTTCGACCGGACCACCGACGAGGTGATCCGCACCCGCTCCAAAGAGGCCGCCATGGCCCAACTGCCCCCCATCCTCACCGAAACAGGCCTGGCCCTGAGCCTGGCCTTCCTGGCCGCCATGAGCCTCCACGCCACGCAAGGGCAGGGACAACTCATGTTCGGTATCTTCGCCGTGGCGGCGCTGCGTCTGATGCCCTCCGTGCGCAACATCCTCTCCTGCTGGACGACCCTGCGCTACAACCGTCACGCAATCAAGGTGTTGCACGAAGCTCTGGACTTCACAGAGCCCGCTCCTCAAACCGCCGCCCGGCCCCGGAACGCAAACACGCACGAGCTGCTCCCCTTCGAACACGAAATCACCCTCCGCAGCATGGAGTTCCGGTTCCCCAACGCCCGGGCCCGCCTCTTCACGGGGCTCGATCTACAGATCCACAAGGGCGAGTACCTCGGTATCCGGGGCCGCTCGGGAATCGGTAAAACCACGCTTTTCAAACTGCTGCTGGGCCTCTACCAGCCCACAGCCGGGAGTATCGAGATCGACGGCGTACCCCTCACCCCGGCCAACCGGCGTGCCTGGCAGAACCGCGTGGGCTACGTCTCGCAACGTCTTTTCATCACCGACGGGACCCTGGCCACCAACATCGCCTTAGGCGAACCCGAGGAGACGATCGACCGCCAGCGGGTCATGGAGGCCATCGAAACAGCCCAGCTGAGCGAGTTCGTGGCCCTGCTGCCCAAAGGCATTGACACGCGCGTGGGTGAAGGCGGCTGCCGGCTCTCGGGCGGACAGCGCCAGCGGATCGGCATCGCCCGGGCCCTCTACCGCCGCGCCGACGTGCTGCTCTTCGACGAGGCAACCTCCGAACTCGACGCCCTCACCGAATCCGAAGTCAGCCACGCCATTGCCTGCATCGCCGCCCACCAGCCCGATATGACCATCATCGCCATCGCCCACCACGAAGCGGCTCTCGAGGGCTGCGACCGCATCATCATCCTCTGACCCCGGCATGACACCGCGCGATTATACCATAGCGGGCCAGCGTCTGCGTCTGGCCGATGAGCGCCTGACTTTCAGCGGTCTGGAGCCATTCCACACCCCGGCCCACGCCCTCCCGGACCTCGAAATACGCCCCGGCATACTTCCCGAAATCCAGCCTCAGGAGTGCCGGAGCATTGACACGTTCGACTTCGCGGATGCCGACGCCGAATGCCGCCTCGAACGATCCTCCCGGGGGGGCTACCTCTTCACCATGACGCCCCGCTCCGGAGACCGCCCCGTGCGGTTCCTCCCGGGCTACAGCCCGCGCCTCTGCCTCACCGACTTCCGCCCCGGCGCCTCGCCGGCACTCTTTCGCTTCGGCCTCTGGATGGCGTTCAACATCCATGCGGTGAGTCACGGCACGGCGGCTATCCACTCGTCGGTGATTCTTCACCGCGGCGAGGGCGTGCTCTTCTTAGGCGAATCGGGAACCGGCAAAAGCACCCACACACGACTGTGGCGCCAGCATATCCCCGGCTGCGAGCTGCTCAACGACGACAGCCCCTTCGTGCGGATCGTCCCCGGCAACCGCCCCCGGGTCTGCGGCTCCCCCTGGAGCGGCAAAACCCCCTGCTACCGGCCGTTCGAATGCCCCATCCGGGCCATCGTACGGCTGTCACAAGGCCCCGGGAACCGCATCTCCCGACTCTCCGTATTGCAGGCCTACGGAGCGCTTCAACCCTCGTTTCCGCCATCGCTGGCACACGATGAACCGCTTGCCGATGCCGTCAACGTCCTTCTCTCGCGCCTGCTGTCCGACGTTCCGGTCTACCACCTGAGCTGCCGGCCCGATGCCGATGCCGCCCGTCTGGCGTGCAACACCCTTTACGGCGACACCCCATGCAGATAGACAACCGCACATTTTTCGAACAAATCACAGCGCTGCTGCGCGAGGGTCGCGGGGTTCAAATCGCCATCCGCGGAAACAGCATGCGCCCGCTTCTGCGCAACGGACGCGACATCGCCGTTCTGCGCCCCTGCCGGGGGGATGAATGCCGCCCGGGCGATGTGGTGCTCTTCCGCCACGAGGGACGCCACGTGCTGCACCGCATCATCCGCCGCCACGACGCGGGGTTCCTGCTGCGCGGTGACGGCAACTACCGCCTCGAAGAGCAGTGCACGACCGACGACATTCTGGCTTTGATGACGGGCGTCATCCGCCCCTCCGGCCGCCTTGTGTCGTGCCACTCCCGGCGCTGGCGCTGGACCTCACGCCTCTGGCTCACCCTCCCACGCCTCATTCGCCGCCTTTGTCTGGCCACTGTGTCCCGACTCTCAGCCTGACGCCCCCCCGAACCGCCACTCCACCCTCCCCCGGTCCGGCGCTACCGACTTCTACCCCGCTTCGGGTCTCCGCAGCAGCATTTCCGGCAGCCGGGATGGTGTGGGCGCGTTTGGTTACGCCTGGGGCAGTACGCCTGATTCGCCGTCGAGCGTGAACGGGTCGTACTTGGGCTTCACCAATTCCGTCGTGAATCCCGAGTATCGCGACAGCCGTGCGATGGGTCTCCCCGTTCGCTGCGTGCAGGAATAAGAGAGGGGCGGGGCAGAGGCCGTTTACGGACTTTGCCGAGGCGCGACAAAGTGGCGCCTCCAAAGGGGGCGCCAGGAATAAGAGAGGGGGGGCACCCCGCTTCGGGTTGCCGCGCCAGCATTTCTGGCGCCTTGAACGCAATGGGCTCTTACGGTTATGCCTGGAGCAGTGCGCCTGAATCGGCGTCAAACGACGGCGGGGCATACCTGAACTTTGGCAGCTCCCGCGTGAACCCCGAAAACTACAACAGCCGTACACTCGGTTTCCCCGCTCGCTGCGCCCGACAACAAGTCGGGGGTTTCGATAAGAGGCTGTGCAGCCCCCTAACCTCATTTCGCTAATCCGGTCATTGCGTCCCCGCAACAGAGCCGAAGCCAGCGAAAATTTTCTCTTCGGCGGCCGGGGGGGGGCACGCCAAAGGCGTGAAGCCGCCG
>CAJUIE010000179.1 GCA_910586375.1 uncultured Alistipes sp.
GCCAGGACCTCAAGTCGGAATACGACAAGGATGGCGAGGACCGCATCATCGAGCAGATCGTCATTTATTATGAAGCAGGACTGCTGTAAAAACGTCTCTTCAAGGCCCGTGCAGATAGCAAAAATGGAAAAAAATCGCATTTTTTTTGGGGGGGGGGGAATTTTTATTTATTTTTGCCGCACAAACTTAAAAAAACAGAATTCCGACATGAAAAAACTACTACGTTATGCCTTGCTTCTCGCTGTGGCGGGTGCCTGGACGACCGCTTGCAACAGCGGCAATGATTCCGACGGCAGCAACGAACCCCCTGCTTCGACCCTTTCGCCCGACCAGCACAAGGCGAAGTTGGAGAATCTCGGTAAAGAGTTCGCGGGATACTTCGATCCCGAAGAGAGCCGTGCAGCCATCAAATCGCTTCAGGAGCTGCTGGAGTTGGCTCCCACGAATGAGGAGGAGCCGGGAACGGGTGTTTCACCGGTGGCCCTCAGCCTTATGAAAGCTGTACGGAGCAACGATCCGGCTCTGCTTCTGGGTGATGTGACCCGTGCTGCCGTGCGTTATTCCATTGCCGGAGAGCTGGGTTCGAACGGTATGACTTATACATATGATTATACCGCCGGGGCGTGGACCAAAACTCCGACCGACGAGCGGTGCCTCACGGTGGTATATGGTCAGGGAGACCAGGCTTCGGAGCTCCGGACGATTTATGCAGCCGAGAAGGTCGACTATGTCTATACCCCCGACAATGTGGTTGTTGAGGTTCCTGCCTCGATAGGCGTTACGCTGACCGTTGGTGGTAAAACGGAGCTGAAGCTCGACGTGCGGCCCAACCTCTCGGCTGACGGAAAGACGATCAAGCCCGAGGTCGACTTCACGCATGCCTTGCTTGTCTGCACGGTCCGGGGCGAAGCCAATCCTCAGTTCATCACCGCCACGAGCCGCATCGAGAAGAACGGTACGATGCTCGTCGACGCTTATGCCAAAGTGGCTGTGAGCGACATGACCGACCCCGATAACTGGGTGTGCGAAGATATGAACTGGGACGGCAGCACCTATGAATACATCGATCCGAGCGAGCACTTCGTGGAGTTCGTGAAGACGGGTGAATGCCGTTTGCGCGTGCTTGCGGCTGAGCTTGTGGGTAATGGCAACTTCCGCACGATCCTCGATCAGATCAGCAACCTCGACATGGAGGATGAGCGGGCGCAGGCCGAAGCTGAAGCGGCCATCTGCAACTCGAACATGAACATCTACCTGGTTTATACCGACGACAATACGAAGGCGGCTAATGTCGTGATGGACGTCGCGCGTGAGGAGTGGCAGGACTACAACGGCGTAACGTATTATGATTATTATACGGAACCGATTCTCGTCTTCGGTGACGGTTCGAAGTATGCCTTCGAGTCGTACTTCACTCAGAACCGTTTCTCGTCGCTTTTCGAGACGATCGGGGAGCTGGCCGATGCTTATGCGGCTATAGTCCGCTGATCCGGCCCGACCGGGAAAGTGTCTCGGAGCGGGAGCATCGTGTATGTTCCCGCTCTCTTTTTCAATGCTCTTCTCCTCTTCACATGAAACGCCTTGCCACGCTCATTCTGCTTGTCGTATCCGCACTTCCCCTTTATGGGCAGGAGGCGTTCGACAGCCTTTCCCGGCAGTATGCCATCGACCAGGTGACAGTAAGCGCTTACCGGAGCCGGACGGCCGTAGGTGGCATCGTCGACGGGACGTTGCGCCTCGATATGCGCCAGAGCCGGGCTCTGCCTCGCCTGGGCGGAGTGGTTGATCCTATGCGTCTTTTGCAGCTTTTGCCGGGTGTGCAGACGGCTACCGATGGCGACAGTGGCTTTTATGTCCGGGGTGGTGATGCAGGCCAAAGCGCCGTGGAGCTCAACAATGCGCCGCTTTACTCTTATGCCCACCTCTTTGGGTTTTATTCGGCGTTTAATCCGGGGCATGTCCGTTCGTTTGAACTGGACAAGAGCGGCATGGGGGCGGCTACGGGTTCGTCGCCCGGTCCCGTCTTAAGGGCCCGGACGGTCGAAGAGATACCCCTGCGCGCACGTGTCGAAGGTGAGGCCGGGATTATTGCGACGCAGGCAACTGCCGCTGTGCCGTTGGGCCGCAACCGCAAGGGAGCGCTTTATCTTTCCGGGCGTCGCTCTTATGCCGAGTGGCTTGTGGCGCTGCTGGGCGCGAGCGACGACCTGAAGTATGCCATGCAGGATTATGATGCTACGCTGGTCTGGGAGGTGTCGCCCGACCACAAACTGGTCGTTAATGGCCATTATGGCGACGACCGCCTGCGTGCCGGGTTCGACCAATACCTTATAGGCGGCAAAATCCGTTGGCACAACAGCGCTTCGTCGGCCCGGCTCGAATCGCGGCTCTCGGAGCGGTTTTCGCTGGAGCAGACGCTTTACCTCTCGGACTTCGCCAGCCAGCTCGATCTGCGTACCACAGGAACCTCAATCGCCACTCCTTCGTCGCTCGTCGATGCCGGTTATAAGGGGTCCCTTGTGTGGCGCCGGGGGTTCTGCGACCTGCGGGCAGGTTTTACTTATGCCTTCCGGACCTTGCGGCCCCAGTATCTGGTGACCGACTATAATGCCGTGACCACCGACCGGATCATCGACAAACCCGTTTATCATACGCACGAAGCCGCACCTTATGTAGCGGCAAATATTGCAGCCAATGAGCGGGTCGATGTGGGCCTTTCGCTGCGTTATGCCTTCTATGCTATGCGGCGTAGCGGTACAGGCGAGCGTTATACGGACACCTCGCCCGAACCGGGGCTGTCGGTCGGATATCGCCCTGCGTTGCACCATCGGCTGCGGGTTGCTTATGCTTATGGCTCCCGGTTTATGGGGCTGGTGCCCGTGTCAAACGTCAGTTTCTCGACCGACTTCTGGATGCCTGCCACGGCGGCCCATCCCCCGATGACGAGCCACAACGTCACGCTGGGCTACCAGGCCTCGCTGCTCGATGAAAGGCTGCGTCTCTGTGTTGAGGCCTATTACCGCCGGATGTACCATGTTCTGGAGTACGACATGCCGCTGATGGACT
>CAJUIE010000180.1 GCA_910586375.1 uncultured Alistipes sp.
GAACAACCGATTTTCCATCCGGGGCAAGGACAACCAGCTGCAACTGGCGGGCAATTACCTGAAACACTCGAGCATCGTTATCCGCGGCAACGGCAACCAAATCATTTTTAAGGGGGGGGGAAATAATTTTTTGAACCACTGTACGCTGAAGATATACGGCAACAACAACCGTATTGTCCTCTCGGGCGAGCGCAACTCGCTCCTGGGGGTGGAGATATGGATCGAAGATGATGGCAACCGCTTCGAGGCGGGCAGCCGCAATGTCATCCTGCATGGGACCCATCTGGCACTGACCGAAGGGTGCGAAATCCGTTTTGGCGACGACAACCTCTTTTCATCGTACTGCGTCTTTCGCACGGGCGACAGCCATTCAATCCTCTCGGCAGTCACGGGCGAAAGGATCAACCCGGCCCGTTCCATACGTGTTGCGGATCGGGTGTGGGGAGGGGCCCGTACTACCCTGCTCAAGGGTGCCAGCGTGGCGGCCGATTCGATCATAGCGACGGGCAGTGTGGTGACAAAAACCTTTGAAGAGAGCAACGTTCTGATAGGCGGCACGCCTGCACGGGTGCTCAAACAACAAGTTAAATGGCTGAAAGAGAGAATATAAGCATGAAAAAACTGAAAGTAATGACGGTGGTGGGCACCCGCCCCGAAATCATCCGTCTGGCGTGTGTGTTGCAGAAACTTGACGCATCGCCCGCCATCGAACACACGCTTGTGCACACGGGACAGAACTACGACTACGAACTCAACGAAGTATTTTTCGAAGACCTCGGTCTGCGCAAGCCTGACTACTTCCTCAATGCCGCAGGTGGTAATGCCATATCGACAGCCGGACAGATATTGATAAACATCGACCCGGTACTCGAAGAGGTCCGGCCCGACGCCTTTCTGGTGCTGGGAGATACGAACTCCTGTCTCTGCGCCATAGCAGCCAAGAAGCGTCATATCCCGATCTTCCATATGGAAGCCGGCAACCGCTGCTTCGACCAGCGCGTACCGGAGGAGAGCAACCGTAAAATCGTAGACCACACGGCCGACATAAATCTGACATACAGCGATATAGCCCGCGAATACCTGCTCGCCGAAGGCTTGCGGCCCGACCGCATCATCAAGACCGGCAGTCCGATGTACGAAGTGCTGCACACCTACCTGCCCAAAGTGGAGCGCTCGCAAATTCTGGAGACCCTGAAGCTGCGCCCTGCCAACTACTTCGTCGTGTCGGCCCACCGCGAGGAGAACATCGCCGATGAGCGTCATTTCTACGGGCTTGTGGAGGCGCTGAACACCGTGGCACGGACCTACGACATGCCCCTGATTGTCTCGACCCATCCCCGCACACGCAAAATGATCGAGAAGAAGGGCGTGAAGTTCGACCCGCGCATCGTGCTGAGCAAACCGATGGGTCTGAGCGACTACCTGGCCCTGCAAATCCACGCGAAAGCCGTGTTGAGCGACAGCGGAACGATCAGCGAGGAGTCGTCGATCCTGAACTTCCCGGCGCTGAACCTCCGCGAAGCACACGAACGTCCCGAAGCCATGGAGGAGGCCAGCGTGATGATGGTGGGCCTCAATCCCGAGCGTATCATGCAGGCCCTGGCACAGCTGGAGCTCCAGCAGCGGGGCACGGAGCGGAATTTCCGCCCTGTGGCGGACTACTCGATGCCCAACGTGAGCGACAAGGTCGTGCGCATCATCTTATCGTATACGGACTATGTCAAAAGGGTCGTCTGGAACGAATAACACGACAACGACAGGCCCGGCGTGCGGCACCACCACCCGGATCGTAAAAAATTCGATAGCCCTCTACGTCAGGATGGGGCTGTCGATGGGGGTCTCTCTCTACACTTCGAGAGTCGTTCTCAACGTCCTGGGGGCTGACGATTATGGCATCTATAACGTTGTGGGGGGCATCGTCGTGATGTTCTATTTTCTCAACGGAGCTATGGCCGGAGGCACCCAGCGCTTCCTGAATTACGAAATGGGGTGCGGAACACCCGAGACACTCAAAAAAACCTTCAACGTCTCTCTGGCCATACACATAGCCATCGCGGTGGCTGTGCTGCTGCTCGCCGAAACAATCGGACTGTGGTTTCTCAATGCCCGGCTGGTTATCCCCCCCGAACGTCTGGCAGCCGCCAACTGGATCTACCAGTTTTCGATCCTTTCGGCGATGATAACCCTGACGCAGGTGCCCTACACGGCGACCATCATCGCCCACGAAAAGATGGGCGTCTATGGCTATGTCGGGATTCTGGAGGCCTTGCTTAAACTGGGCGTTGTGCTGCTCCTGACGCAGATTGCCTTCGACAAGCTGATCCTCTACGGCCTGCTGAGCCTGGGGGCTACGCTGACCATTGCCCTGATCTACCGCTTCTACTGCGTGGGCCACTACCCCGAGTGCCGGTTTGTGGTCGTCAGGGATCGCCCGCTTTATAAAAAAATTCTGGGCTTCTCGGGCTGGAATCTCTGGGGATGCCTGGCCTCGATAATGACTATTCAGGGCCTGAATATCGTCCTGAACCTCTTCTTCGGGCCTGCCGTGAACGCTTCACGTGCGATAGCGTCCACCGTCAATGGCGGCGCCCAGCTGCTGCTGAACGGATTTACGACGGCCGTCAATCCGCAGATCACCCAGTCCTACGCGGTAAACAACCGGCATTACTTCATGTCGTTGGTCTTCCGGGGGGCCAAGTTTTCGTTTTTTCTGTTTTTCATCGTGGCGGCGCCGATCCTCCTGCAAACGGACTACATCATGCTGCTGTGGCTGAAAAACCCGCCCGAATACATCGGCATCTTCTGCCGGCTGGCAATCATCGACAGTCTGATATACAGCCTCTCGCTGCCGCTGTTGACCGCAACCCAGGCCACGGGACGCAACAAGGTCTACGAAATTACCATAGGCATCATCCTGCTGCTGAATCTGCCGGTCTCCTACCTGCTGCTGAGCCGGGGACTGCCGCCTGTGACGGTCTACTATGTGACTATCGCGCTGTCACTGTGCGC
>CAJUIE010000181.1 GCA_910586375.1 uncultured Alistipes sp.
GTTCCGACCTTATTCCCAACCTCGTCAGCACCGTCAAGGGTTACGCCGCCCACGAGCGTGAAACACTCGAGGGGGTCATCGAGGCCCGCGCCAAAGCTACCTCGGTCAGCCTCTCGGTCGACGAGCTCACGCCGCAGACCATGGCCGAGTTCCAGCAGGCGCAGGAGGGTGTGCGTTCCGCTTTGGGGCGTCTGCTCGTCGTCGCCGAGCGCTATCCCGATCTCAAGGCCAACCAAAATTTCCAGGAGCTGCAGGCCCAGTTGGAGGGGACCGAGAACCGCATTGCCGTGGCCCGCGAGCGTTTCAACGAGACGGTCCGCTCCTACAACATCGCTGTGCGGCGCTTCCCGGCGGTGGTCGTTGCAGGGATGTTCGGCTTTGATCAGAAGCCTTACTTTGCGGCTGATGCCGTAGCCGCACAAGCTCCCGTCGTGGAGTTTTAGACATTGGGATGAATTGTCATCCTGAGCGTTGGCGAAGAATCTGGTTTGCCGTCTGTAGTTTTTTGCAGACGGCTTTTTTCGTTCTGCCGCTTCTGTGTTCTTGCTGCGCAATGTCCGGCCCGTCCTGAAGTCGCAGGTCCGTGAGGGGATAGGGGGCGCCTGCCGGAACGTCGGGGGAGGGGGCGTTCTTGGGTGCCGGTCGCTTTCGCGCCGAAATTTTGTTGAAAAGTTACCGGCGGCAGTTGGGCTTTTTTTGGAAAAGTTTTCCTAAATTTGCAAGATATTGGATGATTTTTCTTTATTTGGAACGTCATGCTGAGTGCGCTTTATTACCTTATTCTGGTGCTGCTGTGTACCGTTTTCATGATTCTGTCGGCTGTGGCGCTGGTTGTCTGCTGGCCGTTCGACCGGTCGCGGCGCACGGTGCACGAGTTGTCGCGCCTGTTGGTCCGCATCTTCTTTTTCATCCCCCCTTTCTGGCGGCAGCGGGTCATCGGGCGCGAGTTCGTCGACAAACGCAAAAGTTATGTCATCGTACTGAACCATAATACGGTAATCGACATTCCCACGCTTTATTACCTGCCGCTTAATTTCCGGTGGGTGTCGAAGCGCGAAGTGTTTCGGGTTCCCTTTTTCGGGCAGTTCCTCGTCCTGCATGGCGACATTTGCATCGACCGGGGCCGGGCAGCCGCGGCCCGGGACCAGATGGTGGTGGAGGGTACGAAGTGGCTGCGGCGTGGCGCTTCGGTGGCTGTTTTTCCCGAGGGCACGCGATCGAAGGATGGCCAGATACACCGGTTCAAGACCGGGGCTTTCACGCTGGCTAAGGAGGCGGGCGTTGCTGTTTTGCCTGTGGTGCTGGAGGGTACGGCCACGCTTATCGGGAAAAACTACCTCTTCAACTGGCGCAACCGCATCACCGTCCGTGTGCTGCCGCCCGTGTCGGCTGAGCGGGTCGCCGCGACGGAGGTGCACGAACTGGCGCAGCAGGTGCACGACGACATGACCGCAGCACTTCGGGAAGTGAAAATGGAAAGGTGAAAGGTGGCGCCAATTCATAATTCACAATTGCTTTTGCGAGGCGGAGCCAGCGGAGGCGCGGCGCAGAAATGCGCAAGCCTACGCCGGGGGTGGCTCCGGCTCGCCCGACCCGTTGGGTCGGACATTGGACACAAAAATAGATCCTTCACTCTGTTCAGAATGACAAAGTGGGGGATTGCCCCGACAATAATTCCGCAACATGGCAGATTTACTTACCAATAATTCCCCTGAAAACTATGGCGATGACGCCATTGTGACCCTTTCGCCGCGCGAACATATCCGCCTGCGTCCGGGCATGTACATCGGCAAGCTGGGCGACGGTTCGCAGGCCGACGACGGCATTTACGTACTTATCAAGGAGGTGGTCGACAACTCCATCGACGAGTTCATCATGGGGGCAGGACATCAGGTCGACATCACGATTGAGGACTGCGTCGTCACGGTGCGTGATTACGGACGCGGCATTCCCCTCAAGTCGCTGGCGGCGGCCGTCTCGGAGATGAATACGGGCGGCAAGTACGGCGGTTCGGCGTTCAAGAAGACCGTGGGTCTGAATGGCGTCGGCGTCAAGGCCGTCAACATGCTCTCCAGCGAGTTCGAGGCCCGCTCGGTACGCGACGGCGAGGCCCGCACGGTCACCTTTGCCCAGGGTCTGGAGCAGAGCGACAAGTGGGAGTCGGGCGTGGCCGAACCCAATGGCACCTTCATTCGCTTTCGCGTCGACGAGGAGGTTTTCGGGCAGTATGACTACAACCTGGAGTTCGTCGAGCAGATGGTGCGTAACTACACCTATCTGAACCTGGGCCTTACGTTTCGCTTCAACGGCAAGAGCTATCTCTCGAAAAACGGTCTGCTGGACCTGCTGAACGAGAACATGACCGAAGAGCCGCTCTATGCGCCCATCCACCTCTCGGGCGAGGACATCGAAGTGGCCATTACCCACGGTTCGGGTTACGGCGAAAATTACTATTCGTTCGTCAACGGGCAGTACACCTCGCAGGGAGGTACCCATCAGGCGGCGTTCCGCGAGGCGATAGCCAAGACGGTCAAGGAGTTTTACCATAAAGATTACGATCCGTCGGACATCCGCACGTCGATCAATGCCGCCATTTCGGTCAAGGTCACCGATCCGGTTTTCGAATCGCAGACCAAGATCAAGTTAGGGTCGAAGGAGATTGAACCGGGCGTGTCGATGCGCAACTTCGTGATGGATTTCTTGTCCAAGCACCTCGACGACTACCTCCACAAGCACCCCGAGACGGCGCAGATTCTTCAGAAGAAGATCGTCGAGAACGAGAAGGAGCGCAAGGCCATTTCGGGCATCCAGAAAAAGGCCCGCGAGACGGCCAAGAAGGTGTCGCTCAACAACCGCAAGCTGCGCGACTGCAAGGTCCACCGCACCGACCGCAGCGAACTGGCCGAGCAGTCGATGATCTTCATCACGGAGGGTAACTCCGCGTCGGGGTCGATCACCAAGAGCCGCGACGTGCGCACGCAGGCGGTCTTTTCGCTGCGGGGC
>CAJUIE010000182.1 GCA_910586375.1 uncultured Alistipes sp.
ACATGAACGAGAACTCGGGACCCTCCAGATAATCTTCCACAACCACCTTGCCCTCACCGAACTTGTCGTCAAGCAGCATGTCGCGCAAAGCGGCGTCGGCCTCCTCCATCGTCTGTGCGATGACCACGCCCTTACCGGCAGCCAGTCCGTCGTACTTCAGCACGGCGGGAAACGGCCGCCCGGCCACGTAGTCGCGGGCCGCAGCATAGTTGGTGAAAGCCCGGAACCCGGCAGTCGGGATGTCGTATTTCGCCATCAGCTCCTTGGCGAACTCCTTGGACGATTCGATGCGCGCAGCGGCCTTCGTCGGACCGAAAATCCGCAGTCCTGCCGCCTTGAACGCATCGACAACGCCCGCCGCCAACGATACCTCGGGCCCCACGACCGTCAGTCCGACGCCCTGCGCCACAGCGAAGTCGCGCAAGGCCTCCACGTCGGTCTCCTTGACAGCTACACACTCGGCCTGCCGGGCGATACCCGCGTTGCCGGGAGCACAATAGATTTTCTCAACCTGGGGCGAACGCGTCAGCGCATCGACAATGGCGTGCTCACGACCGCCCGAACCGATTACAAGAACTTTCATAAAAAGATATTTATTCCAATCTATTTTCGCTTTTCAGGCGGGCAGATTTTGCCGCGACCGCAGGCCGAGGGGCGGGAGCATACCCAGCGTATGCGACTGCTCCGAGACCAGGAAGAGGTGAAAGATGCCGCATGAAAACGAAAAGTCAGTGTTTGAAGTGACGTTCCCCCACAAACATCATCGCAATTCCCTTTTCGTCGGCCTTGCGCACCGAATCCTCGTCGCGCACCGAACCGCCCGGCTGGACGATGGCCGCAACGCCGTATTCGGCCGCGAGGGTCACACAGTCGTCGAACGGGAAGAAACCGTCCGAAGCCAGCACCAGCCCATCGGCGAAGCCAGCGGCCCGGGCCTGCTTCAAGGCAATTTCGGCCGAGCCGATGCGGTTCATCTGCCCGGCGCCCACGCCAAGTGTGCGCCCCTCCTTGACAACGACAATAGCATTGGACTTGACGTGCTTAACGATCCGCCAACCGAAATTGAGGTCGGCTATCTGCGCGTCCGTGGGCCTCTTCTTTGTCACGCACATGTCAGGAGTCACAACCTGGGTCTCAACGTCCAGCTCCTGCACCAGCAGACCGCCGTTGACACTGACATACTGGCTGGGAACACCCCCGGCGCGCGACATATCGACCTCCAGCAGGCGCAGGTTTTTCTTGGTGCAGAGCACTTCGAGCGCCCCCTCATCAAACTTCGGTGCCATGATGATCTCCAGGAAAACCGGCTTCATCAACTCAGCCATCTCGCGCGTGACGGTGCAGTTGGTGGCCACGATACCGCCGAAGATCGACACCTTGTCGGCTTCGTAGGCCTTCGTCCAGGCATCGGCACCGTCCTTGCCCACGGCCGCGCCGCAAGGGTTCATGTGCTTGAGACCAACGCAGAACGGCACATCGAACTCGCGCACGATACACAGCGCTGCATTAGCGTCCTGTATGTTATTGTAAGACAACTCCTTGCCGCCCAGCTGTCGCGCAAAAGCCAGCGAATAGGACATACGTTCGCCCTCACGGTAGAACTTGGCCGACTGGTGGGGGTTCTCGCCGTAGCGCAACGACTGCACGAGGTCAAATTCGAGAAACAGTTTTTCGTTCAGTCCCGCCTGTGCCCGCATATAAGCAGCGATCATGGCGTCGTATTGCGCCGTATGGGTATAGGCCTTGGCGGAAAGTTTCAGCCGGGTGGTCTTTTCGGTACTTCCCGAAGCGCGTATTTCACTCAGAATCTGCGTATAGTCGTCGGGGTCACACACGACCGTGACATCGGCCCAGTTCTTGGCCGCCGAGCGCAGCATCGAGGGACCGCCGATGTCGATGTTCTCGATGGCCTCGGCCATCTCCACGCCGGGCTTCGCGATCGTCTCGCGAAACGGGTAGAGGTTAACGCACACCAGGTCGATGAACCCGATGCCGTTCTCCTTCAGCGCCCGCAGGTGTTCGGGGTCGTCGCGACGCGCCAGCAAGCCGCCATGCACCTTGGGATGCAAGGTCTTGACACGCCCGTCGCAAATTTCGGGAAACCCCGTCACGTCACTGATGTTGACCACCTCGATGCCGCTCTCACGCAGCAATTTCATCGTACCGCCCGTAGCGATCACCTCCCAGCCCTGCTCGCGCAGCCCCCGGGCGAACTCCACGACTCCCCGTTTGTCACTTACACTGATTAAAGCTCGCATATTATTTTGCCATTCAATAATTTACCAATCGTTTCAATATAAAGCGGGTACTCCGTTTCATGTACCAGCGCCTCCAGTTCGGCTGAATCGTTTCCGTAATACTCAAAAGCCCGCTGCGCTATGATCGGGCCACCATCGAGCGTAGCATCGACCCGGTGAATCGTCACACCGAAGACCTTGACGCCGTACTCCAGCGCCTGTTCGATGGCATGGGCACCGCGAAAAGCCGGCAGCAGCGACGGATGCACGTTGATAATACGCCCTCTATATGTCTCCAGCAAGGTTTCGCCCACAATACGCATGTAGCCCGCCAGACAAACCAGCTCCACGCCCGCGGCATCGAGCCTCGCCACGATTTCGCGTTCATAATCCGCTTTCGAAGCGTACTCCCGGGGCGAAAAAGCGAAACACTCCACCCCATGCGCCGCAGCCCTTTCAACCGCCCGTGCCCCGGGTTTGTCACAAATCAGAAGCACTACACGAGCGTCCAGCACGCCCTGCTCGCAAGCCCCGGCAATGGCTTCGAAATTGGTCCCCTCACCGCTGGCGAATACCGCGATCCGGTGCATGGCTACCGAATAACGACACCCTCGGTGCCGGTGACTCGTCCGATGACCGTTGCCCGCTCGCCATGCGCTTCCAGAATTTTGATGGCACGCTGCGCCTCGGCAGCATCGAGTGCCACGACCATGCCGATGCCCATGTTGAAGATGTTGAACATCTCGCGGTGAGGCACCTTG
>CAJUIE010000183.1 GCA_910586375.1 uncultured Alistipes sp.
TTTTTACTCACATTGATCAGACCGCCGGACCAGCTGGTGCGGCAACCCGAAGCGGCCTATTCCTGTTTTTTCGCCACTTGCCACAGCTCCTCCATCTGCCCGGGCGACAGTTCATGCAGGGTGTGCCCTTGAGCCGCGGCTTGTTCCTCCATACTGTTGAAGCGGCAGATAAACTTTTTATTCGTGCGCTCCAGAGCCATTTCGGGATCGACGCCATAGAGACGGCAGGCGTTGACCAACGAGAAGAACAGATCGCCGAACTCAGCTTCGAGGTTCTGCGGCGTGCCCGACTTCATTTCGGCCTCCACCTCGCCGAGCTCCTCGCGGACCTTCTCCCACACATCCTCGCGCCGCTGCCAGTCGAAGCCTGTCGCTGCTGCCTTTTCTCCCACCCGGTAAGCCTTGACCATCGCCGGGAGCGAACGCGGAACGCCGCCCAGTGTGCCGCTTTTGCGGTTTTTCTTGCGCAGCTTCAGCGCCTCCCAATTTTCCTTCACCTCTTCGGGCGTATTGGCGTGAACATCACCATAGATGTGAGGATGGCGGTATATGAGCTTGTCGCAGACGGCATTGGCCACATCCGCAAAATCGAACGCTCCGGCTTCCTCGCCCAGTTTGGAGTAGAAAACCACGTGCAGCAGCAGGTCGCCCAGTTCCTCGCGGATGCCCCCCATGTTACAGTCCGTAATGGCATCAGCCAGTTCGTAGGTCTCCTCTATAGTATTGCTGCGCAGCGATTCGAAGGTCTGCTCGCGATCCCACGGACATTCGCGCCGCAATGTGTTCATTACCTCCAGAAGCCGCGCTGCGGCAGTCAGACGTTTATCCTGTTCCATAAGATGCTCTTTGTTTGAGACAAAGGTAGCAAATCGACAGAAAAAAAGTAACTTTGCAAAAAACAAAATTTTTCCCCGCCGATGAAACTACACCTGCTGCTGCTCTCGCTTCTCTTCGCTGCATCGACGTCCGCACAGCCCGCCCCGGCACTCCGGACACCCCGATCGGGTCGTTTTGTTTTCACCCCGAGCGCCACCATAGTCGCCGACGAAGAGCTGCTGCCACTGGCCGGCTATGCCTCGGATTATTTGGGCGGCAAGGTACGGCAGGACGCAGTGGGCGAGTGTGCCGTGGCACTGATTCTCGATCCCGGAGCAGGAGGCGGGCCCGAGGGGTACCGCCTCGACATTGCCCCGGACCATATAGTCGTCGCAGGTGCCGACTATGGCGGGGCATTCAACGGCTTGCAGGCCCTTTTCCGTCTGCTTCCGCCCGAAGTTTATCGCGCGCAAGGACTTCCGGCCGGCACCTCTGTCGCCTGCACCACGATTGAAGACCGCCCGCAATACGCCTATCGGGGCATGATGCTCGACGTAGCCCGCACGTGGATGGATGCACCTCAAGTAAAACGTTATATAAACCTGCTTTCTTATCATAACATCAATAAATTACACATTCATTTAACCGACGATGAAGGATGGCGCCTCGAAATCAAGTCGCATCCCGAGCTGGCCGAAAAGGGCGGATTCCGGGGTGGCAACTCACCGATAGCACCCGTATATGGCAAATGGAGTGAATGTTACGGCGGTTACTTCAAGCAATGCGTCATGTCAGATTTGATCGTATATGCCGCCTTGCGCAACATCGAAATCATCCCCGAAATCGACCTTCCGGGGCACAGCCGCTGCATCGGACAACTGCATCCCGAAATCCGCTGTGCCTATGCCCCGGACACTGTGGCAACGGCAGGCTACGATTACCGCTCTGCCTGGTGTGTGGCCCGCGAGGAGAACTATGCACTCTTAGAGGATATTCTGGATGAAATCTGCGCCCTTTTTCCGTCGGAATATATCCATATAGGCGGCGACGAGGTGGAGATGTCGCAATGGCGCAAGTGCCCCCATTGCCGGACGTTGATGCGGCGCTTAGAAACCGACGACCCGCACTGCCTGCAAGATTATTTCATGGACCGGATAACAGCGATACTCGAAAAGCGGGGCAAGCGCCCGGCGGTATGGAACGAGGCCGCGGCAAGCGGCACCTTCACACGCCGGAGCAGGGTTTATGGCTGGCAGAGCATCGAGGCGTGCCGTACAGCGGCGGACAAGGGCTACGCTACGGTAGTGATGCCTTCCGAATGGTTCTACTTCGACATGCGCCAATCGCCCCACGAAGAGGGGCACAGCTGGGCGGCGATCTTCGATGCCCGCAAGACCTATGGCTTCAACCTGAACGAAAAGGGGTTCACAGAAGAGCAGATGCACCACATCGAAGGGTTTGAGGGGGCATTCTGGAGCGAAGCCTACGTGGCACACGAACCTGAGCGTCCCGACTACCTCGACTACATGTGTTTTCCGCGCGTCTGCGTCCTGGCACGCCTGGCCTGGAGCGGCTGCGCTGAAGGGTGGGACACCTATTATAAAGAGCTTGTCGGCGAGCACTACGACCGGTTGGCAGCCATGGGCGTCCGCTTCCGGCTTTTCCCGCCGCAGCTGCGCTACGAAGACGGTCTCTTCACAGCTGCGACGGACGACGGCTCCGAAATCTACTACACCGTCGACGACGATGCACCAAAACGCTACTCCAAACCCCTGAAAAGCAAGGAACCACACCGTCTTCGTTTCTACGCTCAATACAAGACGGGACAAAGCCCCCACGTCGCCGACAAAAGCTATTATCGCACCATTACACCGTCGTTGACCCTCACCTCATCGATGCCCGAAAGCCCTCGGGCACCTTTCAGCCGCGCCGCCGGATATCGGAGTACTTCGCGCACGCTGCGCGCCTGCCGCGTGGGCGACTGGTTGCTCTACACCTTTGAGAAACCAGTGCGCTGCCGCGAAATATTCCTCCAAACCGGCCATTTGCAGGTCCATAAAACAAACTTCACGGCGGGATATGCCGAAGTGTCCTACGACGGAAAAACGTTCGAACCTGTAGGCGAAATGACAAACGGCTGCTTCACGCTGTACCCGGACCGTCCCGTGAAAGCCGTACGGT
>CAJUIE010000184.1 GCA_910586375.1 uncultured Alistipes sp.
TTGTAGATGCGGATACGGGGAGCGAGGGAGCCGTTTTCGGCTGTAATATCGAACGAAAAGTGCTCGCCGTCCATCGCCTGACGCTCTTGTCCGCCGAAGCGTTTTTCGTCGGTCGAGAGCAGGGGGATGTACTTTCCCGGCCCCTGCACCGGCAGCTCGTAGTCGGGCACCGAGGCCGTGGGGTGCCAGTTGAAAACAAAGAGCAGCGGCCCGTGGGCAAAAGCTATCGTTTTGTTGCGATCGTCCATCTGGAGATTCCAGGCGTAGCCGTCCGACAGCACCCGATATTTTTTCACCAGCGCGATCATCGCCCGGTCGAAGTCGCCGAGCCATGCGTAGCGCAGGAATCCGTTGTCGGCCAGTGACCATTGCCTCCGCGCATGGGTGTAGCTCCAGCCGTTGCCCTCGCGCGGGAAGTCGATCCACTCGGGGTGGCCGAACTCGTTGCCCATGAAGTTGAGCCAGGCCTGGCCGCCCGTGGAGATTGTGAAGAGGCGGATCATCTTGTGCAGGGCCATGCCGCGATCGATGACGAGATTCTCCGACGCCCGATCCATATGGAAATACATCTCTTTGTCCATCAAGCGGAAAGCCAGCGTCTTGTCGCCCACCAACGCCTGGTCGTGCGATTCGGCGTAGGCCACGGTCTTCACTTCGGGCAGACGGTCGGTCATCACCGCCCACATTTCGTGGATGTTCCACTCCTCGTCGGGCAGCTCTTTGAGATAGCGGATCCAGAAGTCGGGAATCGCCATTCCCAGCCGGTAGTCGAAGCCTATGCCGCCGTCCGCCACGGGGATGCACATTCCCGGCATGCCGCTTACGTCTTCGGCGATTGTCACGGCCGCGGGCCGAAACTCGTGGACCAGCGTGTTGGCCAGCGTGAGGTAGACGATAGCGTCGTCGTTGACCCCCGCGTCGAAGTAGCGGTCTCGGTTGTCGAAGTCGATGTAGCCATGATGGTGGTAGAGCATCGAAGTCACGCCATCGAAGCGGAAGCCGTCGAAATGAAACTCGTCGAGCCAGTATTTGACATTCGAAAGCAGGAAGTGCTGCACCTCGGGTTTGCCGTAGTCGAAGAGTTTCGAATCCCAGTAGGGTTGATTGCCCGCCTCGCCTGGTCGGGAGTAGTGATGGTCGGTGCCGTCCAGCTCGTTGATGCCTTCGTTCAGGTTTTTCACGTAGTGGGCGTGTACCAGGTCCATGATGACGGCCAGGCCCAGTTCGTGGGCGCGGCGGATGAGCTCCTTGAGCTCCTCGGGGGTGCCGAAGCGCGACGAGGGGGCAAAGAAGCTCGACACGTGGTAGCCGAACGAGCCGTAGTAGGGGTGCTCGGCTATGGCCATGAGCTGCACGGCGTTGTAGCCATCCTTTTTTATTCTGGGCAGGATTTTTTCCGTAAATTCGGCGTAGGTACCCACCCCTTCGCGCTCCTGAGCCATGCCTATATGGGCTTCGTAGATGAGCAGGTCTCCGTTTTTCGAGGCGTCGAACACATCGCCGTGCCAGTCGAACGGCTCGGCCGGGGCCCAGAACTGGGCTGTGTAGTTCTTCGTCTCTTCGTCCTGCACCACACGCCGGGCATAGGCCGGGATGCGGTCGTGCCACCCATTGTCGCCGTGGACATGGAGTTTGTAGAGCGAACCATGTACGAGGCGGTCGCGGTACATCGCCGCCGGGAAAAAGGCGCTCCACACTCCTGCGGCGTCTTTGTGCATGCGGATTTCGGTGCGCTGCCAGTTGTTGAAGTCGCCGAAGAGGTAGACGTCGTGTGCGCCCGGCAGCCATTCGCGGAGCCACCAGCCGTCGAGCGTCTCGTCCCACTGCCAGCCGTAGTAGTGGTAGCCGTTGGCGTAGTCGGCGATCGTACCCGCCGTGCGGCGGATGTCGTCGATTTTGGTTCGGTAGCGGTCCCAGCGGCTGTTCATCTCCTTTTCGACGGGCCGCAGCCATTCGTCGCGCTCGACGATCTTCAGGCGGGGTGGGGCAGTATTCATGATTCAGGATTTATGTTTCGTTGCAACGTTGTTGCTTGCGGTTGTCGTCTTGCGGGGCCGGAGTTCCGCCCTCCTTGTCATCCTGAGCGAAAGCGGCCCGACGCACGCAGCGAGAGCAGAGACCGCTTGCGGACTATGCCGAGCAAGAAGGAGGAAGACGAAGTCAAGGATCTATTATAGTGTCTTCGGTCGCGGGCCGTAGCCAGCGGAGCACACGCGACAGAATGGAGCGGGCCTCCGCCCGGGGTGGCTGCGGCTCGGTCGACCTCCGGTCGAATAGATTCTTCGGCTATCGCCTCAGAATGACATTCGGCATTATCCCGGCATTATTTCACCTCTCATTAGTTTGGGCAGAAGTGTATTGCGGAGGGCGGATAACAATTGATTTTCTTTTGAATTATTTTTTATCGTTTCAAAAATAGGAGCTGTGGTATAATGGAATTTATTGATTGCATCTTCATTCGGCATAATCCAAGGCATTGTTTTGATTATTTTCGAATTTATTGCAGTTGCAATAGATGATGTACTGCCAAGATTGGAATATTTATAATTCTTTAATGCTAAGTATGTGTACTCAACTAAAAATGGATTATCTGTTTTAAAATGTGCAATCGCTTCATTTGTTGTCATTTCTCCATCTGTAATAACGACTCGTCCTATGGTCAACTTAAAACTTAATAATACCGTATTATCGGGAATAATAGCAATATTAAATTTATTGACGGCATCTCTTGAGAGATACTCGGAACTATTGGCTATATACATACCGCAGTTGCCCATATCGGCAATAGATACCCAAATTATATTGTTGGGTGATTTCGAGAACCATTGAGACTCTTTCCGAGGAGGTGTTTTGCCGATAGATATATCGTAAAAATCCGATACTATGCCACTCTTCCGTTTTTCATCATAATTATCTACAAACCACGATTTGAAAAGTGCTTTTGCCTGCTCCTCCACATTGGCATTGATTCGTCGGTTCAGCTCGATTT
>CAJUIE010000185.1 GCA_910586375.1 uncultured Alistipes sp.
CCACTGATGTAAGCATGGCCCGGGACGGAGCCCAAGTCGTATTTGCCCCTGGCGAAATGAAGCGTGATGACATGCGTCGAGGCGTCGAACTCGTAGGTGCCGCTCAGGTTGTGCGAACCTAACGACGCGGTGAAGGCGCCCTCTCGTTCGAAGGTGAAGCTACAGGCTCCGGGCTTTATGCCCACGAGTGCGTAGGCGCTCTCTAATTTGGAAATGATGGCCGGCTCCAGGGCCGTGCCGCCTATTTCGCTGGTCCAGTCATCGCTCTCGAACTTGACGCCCGGGCCGGTGTAGCCCCATGTGCCGACAATGGCGTATTGGGTTAATTTGCCGTCGGTGGCTTTGTCGATAGCGGCAGTGGCGGCTTTTTTCAGCAGCTCCTGCCAGTCCTGAGCGGCAGCGCTGCCTGCAAGGAGGAGGGCTGCCAGTAATAAAAGAGGTCTCTTCATGGTTTTTTATAGGGTTTCTAACTCCCGGAGCCAGGCGGCTGCCGAAGCGTCGGAGGGCATTCGCCAGTCGCCGCGCGGTGAGAGGGTCACCGATCCTACCTTGGGGCCGTCGGGCATGGCCGAACGCTTGAATTGCTGGGCGAAGAAGCGGCGGAAGAAGACACCGAGCCACTGGAGGATCGTCGGACGGTCGTAGCTGCCGCGGAACGCCGTCTCGGCCAGGAAGAGGATTTTGGCCGGGCCGGCGCCCAGACGCAGGAAGTGGTAGAGGAAGAAGTCGTGGAGCTCATAGGGGCCTACGAGGTCTTCGGTTTTCTGGGCCATGTGTCCCTCGTCGTCGGCCGGCAGCAGCTCGGGGCTCACTGGGGTGTTGAGGATGTCGAGGAGCGTGGTGCGTGTAGCGGGGTCCGGCTCGTTCTGGGCGGCCCATGCGACCAAGTGACGCACCAGCGTTTTGGGCACTGAGGCGTTGACGCCGTACATCGACATTTGATCGCCGTTGTAGGTAGCCCAGCCTAAGGCCAGTTCCGAAAGGTCGCCTGTGCCGATGACAAGGCCCCCTTCCATATTGGCCACATCCATCAGTATTTGCGTGCGTTCGCGTGCCTGGGCGTTTTCGTAGGCTGTCGAGCGGTCGTCGGGGGCCATACCTATGTCGCGCATGTGCTGCGTGCAGGCTTCGCGGATGGGGATTTCACGAAGCGTGACGCCCAGTCCGCGCATCAGCTCCAGCGCATTGTTGTAGGTGCGGTCGGTGGTGCCAAATCCCGGCATGGTAATGCCCACGATACCTGCCCGGTCGAGCTTCAGGACGTCGAAAGCACGGACGGTGACCAGCAGTGCCAGTGTCGAGTCGAGTCCGCCCGAAATGCCCACCACGGCGCACTTGCAACCCGTATGGCGCAGTCGTTGGACCAGTCCATGGGCCTGGATGCGGAAGATCTCTTCGCAGCGTTCGTTGCGGTGCGTCTCGTCTTTTGGGACGAACGGCAGCGGGTCAACATTGCGGTCGAGAGCCGAGGCCCGCAGTCCTTCGGGGATTTCCATTTCGATAACGGTATTTTCCGGGGCGGTGTCGTGGTTGCGGAACGAGGTGTTGCGGCGCCGTTCGAACTCTATGCGTTGGATGTCGACATCAGCCACGACGATTTGTTCCCCGACCGAAAAACGTTCGGCCTCGCGCAGGATGGCTCCGTTTTCGGCAATGAGGCCGTTGCCCGCAAAAACTAAGTCGGTAGAGGACTCGCCCGCTCCGGCTGAGCAGTAGACATAGGCTGCGAGTGTGCGGGCCGACTGCTGGGCGACCAGCTGTCGCAGGTAGTCGTGTTTGCCCGCTGTTTCGGGTGAAGCCGAAAGGTTGAAGATCACCTTTGCCCCGTTGAGTGCCATCTGCGAGGAGGGGGGAATGGCCGTCCAGAGGTCTTCGCATAGCTCGATGCCGAACTCTGTGCCGTTGACTTCGAACGTCAGATCAGCGCCGAAGTCAGCCTGCTGTCCTGCAACGGCGAGTTGCTCCCCGGTAATGCCGGCGCCTGGGGCGAACCAGCGGTTTTCGTAAAACTCTCCGTAATCGGGGATGTGGGTTTTGGGCACGACACCCAGAATGCGGCCTTGTGAGAGAACTATGGCGCAGTTATAAAGCGTCGAAGAGTGGCGCAGCGGAGCGCCAACGATCACGACCAGCGGCAGCTTGCGCGTGGCCCTTGTGATCTGCTCCAGAGCCTGATCTGCTGCATCGAGCAGGGTAGATTGCAGGAAAAGGTCGCCACACGTATAACCCGAGACGGATAATTCGGGAAAAGCGACAATTTCGACCCCCCGTCGTGCGGCCTCCTCGGCCAGTGCGACGATGTGCTCCGCATTGTATTCGCAGTCGGCGACCCGCACGTGCGGAATGGCTGCTGCGACCTTCAGAAAACCGAAACGATCCAATTTGATTTATTATATAAGGTGAAAAGTGCTTTTTAGGGCCGAAGAATGACTGTTTTTTTGGCATTCCAGCTCCAATAGAGCCGCAGGTTGCCGTCTTTTGCCCGTTTTTTTACTTTTGCTCGCTCCACAGCTGCGCTAAGTTAAGAATCACCTGCCGGGCTTTGCGCATAGTCGTCAGCGAGCAGTATTCGAATTTGCCGTGGAAGTTCATGCCTCCTGTGAAGAGGTTGGGGCAGGGCAGCCCCATGAACGAGAGTCGTGCGCCGTCTGTACCGCCGCGGATGGGCCGTACAAGGGGCTTGACGCCGGCCATCTCCATGGCTTCGACCGCCTTGTCGATCACCTGGGGATGGGGCTCGATCATCTTGCGCATGTTGAAATACTGGTCCTTGAGGGTGAGTGAGAGTACGCCCTCGCCGTATTTTTTATTCAGCAAGTCGACGGCCGACCACATGAAGACCTTCTTCTGTTCGAATTTTTCGGTGTCGTGGTCGCGGATGATGTAGCTCACCGTGGCCTTCTCGACCGTGCCGTTGAAGCCCACGCAGTGGAAGAATCCTTCGTAACCTTCCGTGAACTCCGGTTTTTCCGCTGCGGGAAGCAGGT
>CAJUIE010000186.1 GCA_910586375.1 uncultured Alistipes sp.
GCTGCGGGCATTCGGCCAACAAACCCTACTGCGACGGTACCCACGCAGCCATCAAGTGGCGCGATGAATTGCAGGACCAACCTGCAGGAGAAACTCTGCCTGAAGAAGTCTACTGACCGGACTACTCCAGCAACCCGTCGCGCGTGACGGCATCGAGCCAGGCATCGGCCATGCGTCGATGACCTGCCGGGGTAGGATGTATGCCATCCCAGACCCAATAAGAAGCATCGCCGCGCGGAGCCTCCAGTGCCCCGACCGTCTCATGCAGATCGACCAGCGTAGCCCCATAATCGGCAGCGAGGCGGCGGATCGCCGCAGCGCATTCATCGACCAATCGAGCCCGCAGCCCGAACGTCTCCTCCCCAGCCAGACGCCCTGACCGCACGATGAACGGCGTGCACAAGATGATCTTCAGCTCGGGATTGGCCTGCCGTGAAGCGTCGAGCAGCTCCCGGAAACGGTGCTCCCAAGCCGCAAAATCGAACTCCGGCACCTGTGCCGGATCGGCGGCCTGACTGCGCATATGAAGATAACGCTCCACATCGTTGGTGCCGACCAGCACCGATAGTACATCAGGTCGGGTATCGATGGCATCGGTCTGCCAGCGTGCAGCCAGATCATCGAGCGCATGGCCGCTCACACCCCGGTTGAAAAACCGATAATCGCGCTCGGGATAAAGGCTCTGAAGCGTGGAAGCGCAAAGATACATATAACCGCTGCCATAAAGGTGGTTGCGATCCGTCTGGTTACGGTCCGCAGCAGGACATCCATCGCCCTTGCCCCAATTGCCGTCAGTGATCGAATCGCCCATGAAAACCACCCGCAAACCCATCGAAACTGGTTGATGTCGCGACTGCTGCGACTGGAAATAACGATGGAAAAAGAGCGCCTGATAAGGCAGCGAAACAGACCAATAAGAGCCCTCATGGATGCCGGGGCGCGTCAGGTAATCATGGTCCACACCCTGAGCCAGCAGCTTCTCATGCAGGCGGTTGTTCACCTCAAAAAAGAAATCGTCGTAGCCGCAATCGATAATCAGCGCCAGCTCGCCGTTACGCAACGTCCCGACCTGGGTCATGACCGTATGGGCATCCCACCGTGCAGGATTGTCGCGCAACTCACCCAGCTGCACCTTCATGTCCCACTGCTCGGGAAAAGGCCGGATGTCGACACCTCCCGAAGTGGAGCCGGCAGCACCGTAGCGGTCCTTATGCCGCAAGGCAACCCACAGCGCACCGTGGCCGCCCATGCTGAATCCCGTAATCGCACGTCCTTCCCGCAAAGGAATGGTCGGATAATGCACATCGATCCAGTCGGGCAGCTCCTCGGCCACGAAGGTCTCGAACTGTGACGAGGCAACCAGCGGGCTATCCCAATACCAGCTGTTCTCGCCATAAGGGCAGACGATGATCATGCCATAATCATCCGCCAGCGGCCGCAAGTCGTAAATGACATGATGCCACGTAAAGTGGTTACTGCTATAACCATGCAGGAGGTACAACACCGGAAACCGTTCTCCTGCCCGTCCGTCGGGCGTGACGACCAAAGCAGGAATATCGCGCTGCATCCTGGGGCTGAAAACAGCGACCGTATCCACCCGGGCGGCGGAAACGGTCGCACAAAACAGCAGAAAGAGGAGCGAAAAAATAGTTTTTTTCATCGTTCGGTCCATCATCGGCTACTTTTTCTCGGGACGGGCGATCGACTCGCGCATCGACGTGTCGGCCATCATGTTCTTCATCTTATAATAATCCATAATCCCCAGATTCCCGTTGCGGAACGCCTCGGCCATAGCCAGCGGCACCTCGGCCTCGGCGAGAATCACCTTGGCGCGGGCATCCTGAGTCTTGGCTTTGTTCTCCTGCTCGAGAGCCACGGCCATAGCCCGCCGCTCCTCGGCCTTCGCCTGTGCGATGTTCTTATCGGCCTGTGCCTGGTCCATCTGGAGCTGGGCGCCGATGTTCTTGCCAACGTCAATGTCTGCGATGTCGATGGAGAGAATTTCAAACGCCGTACCTGCATCCAGTCCCTTTTCGAGCACGACCCGCGAAATAGAGTCGGGATTTTCCAGGACGATCTTATGCGACGCAGCCGAACCAATCGACGAAACGATACCTTCGCCGACGCGCGCAAGAACCGTCTCCTCGCCAGCACCGCCGACAAGCTGCTTGATGTTGGCACGTACGGTGACACGGGCCTTGGCAATGAGCTGGATGCCATCCTTCGCCACGGCAGCAACGGGCGGCGTATTGATGACCTTGGGATTGACCGACATCTGAACGGCCTCGAAGACATCGCGCCCCGCAAGGTCGATAGCCGTAGCCATCTTGAAGTCGAGCATAATATTGGCCTTCTGTGCCGAAACGAGGGCATGAACCACACTGGTGACGTTGCCACCCGCCAGATAATGGGCCTCCAGTTCGTTGGGGTTGAGTTTCAGGCCCGCCTTGGTGCTCTCGATCATCGACGAGACAATAACCGAAGGCGGCACCTTGCGCCAGCGCATCAGGATGAGTTGCAGCAGGCTGATCCTTACACCCGAAACAAGCGCCGAAAACCACAAGCCCACGGGAATGAAGTAAAAGATGAGCCAAACGGCAACGAGGCTCACGAAAACGATCAATGCGATAAATCCGATCTCCATAAAACTATGATTTTGATTGTTGATTGTCTACCGTCCTGACGACCACACTGGCGTTCTCGAAGCCCACGACCTCAACCTCGACACGCGGATCGACATAAAGCCCCTGCGACTTAGCCTCATAAATGCGGCCCCTGATCTCGACCTTGCCCATAGGCGAAAGGCGCGAAAGGGTAGTGCCCCGGTCACCCGGGCGAAGTTCGTTTTCGGGCAGAGGTGCCGGCGCAGCGTCAAGCTCCTGGTGCAGCGAAAAACGTTGCCAGGTCCGGGCCCGCAGCGAAAAGAATGTCGCAACAAGCGCCGAAAGAACCGCACAACTACATACAACGATGCCTGCCGTTGTGC
>CAJUIE010000187.1 GCA_910586375.1 uncultured Alistipes sp.
CCCCGTATAGTCCCGGGGACGCAATGACCGGATTAGCGAAATAAGGTTAAGGGCTGCACAGCCTCTTATCGAAACCCCAACTTGTTGTCGGGCGCAGCGAACGGGGAAACCGTAAGCACGGTAGATGCTGTCTTCTGGATATATGGGGGAACTGTAGAAGGCTAAGTTGGACCCGGCTACGCCCGACGCCGAGTGAGGCGCAACCGCTTTTACCTTCCCGCCGGTCGGATTTCTGCCGAGGCTCTTTGTGAAAACCCGAAGCGGGGCGATTATTTTCGCAACTTTCGCAAGGGACAGTGAGTCACGCCGCAAGCTGCACATCCGCCGCGGCCTTTTCGCCGCCGGAGCCACAGGCGCCGCACCACTACCACAACGACTGCTGCCACGATCCCCCATACCGTATAATCCTGCCACTCCATCGTTCAGAACAGCAGAGCCAGATGATAGACGCCCCATGCCGCCAGCCAGGCTATGAGTGTGTCGTAGAGGACCGCCAGCGCAGCCCACTTCCATCCTGCTTCGGTGCCTATGGCTGCCACGGTCGCCATGCAGGGAAAGTAGAGGAGAATGAAGACCAGAAAAGCCAGAGCCGAGGCCGCCGTGAAGTCGCCGCTGGCCAGCAGGTGGGCCGACAGCCCGGTTTCGGTATTTTCCGCCGGGGCGGGGTTTGCCTCGTCGCTGTAGAGCACTCCGAGGGTGCTTACCACGATCTCTTTGGCCGCCACGCCCGACAGCAGGGCCACTCCGGCTTTCCAGTCAAGCCCCAGCGGGGTGAACAGAGGCTCGCAGAGCTGGCCGATTCGCCCCAGGCAGGATGTTTCGTAGGTGGTCGGGAGGTTCTCTGCGGGTTGTGCCGGACGGGGGTAGTAGCTCAGGAACCAGATGATGACCGATGCCACGAGGATCATGCCTCCCATTTTACGCAGGTATTGTGCGCACTTGTCCCACATGTGCGTGAGGGTCGTTTTCCAGGTCGGCAGCCGGTAGGGGGGCAGCTCCATGACGAAAGGCGTTTCGTCCACCGGGAAGAGGAACCGGCGCAGCAGGCGGGCTGTGATGACACCTGCGGCCACACCTAAGAGGTATAGCCCCGTCATGACGGCTCCTGCGTGTGGCGCAAAGAAGGTCCCGGCCAGCAGGATGTAGATCGGCAGCCGGGCGCTGCACGACATGAAGGGCGTTATGAGTATGGTTATCAGCCTGCTGCTGCGGCTCTCGATGGTGCGGCAGGCCATGATGGCCGGGACGTTGCAGCCGAATCCCATGACCAGCGGGATGAACGACTTGCCGTGCAGCCCTATGCGGTGCATCACGCGGTCCATGATGAAAGCCGCACGGGCCAGATAGCCCGAATCCTCCATGAACGAGATGAACAGGTAGAGGATCATGATGTTGGGCAGGAAGACAACGACGGCCCCCACACCGCCGATTACGCCGTCGACAGCCAGGTCGCGCAGCGCTCCGGCCGGCATCAGGGCATCCACGCTGCGGCCAATCCATGCGGCCAGCGCTTCGAGCCATGCCTGCGGGTAGGCCCCTATGGCGAAGGTGCACCAGAACATGACGCCCATCAGGGCAAAGAAGATCGGAAATCCCCACAGTTTATGGGTCACAAAAGTATCTATGAGGCTCGTTGCCGTCACCTGCTGCTGCTGGCCCGGGGTGAAGGTCTCCTTCAGGGCTCCCGATATGAACCCGTATTTCTGGTTGGCAAAGGCCGTTTCGACATCTTCACCGATAGCTTCGCTGATGCGGCGGGCTTCGCGGTTTCGGATCGTTGCCCAGGTCGGGTAGCGGTCGCATCTGCTCAGTTGCTCTTCGGCCTGCTGGTCACTTTCGAGCATCTTCATGGCGTAGTAACGCGGCGGGAAGGCCTTGGGCAGCTGGTCGCTGTGGTCGCTCATGTCGCTGTTCAGGCGGCGGAGGCTCTCCTCGATGGTTGCCCCCATACCTATATGAATATGGCGTACGCGCTGGTCGCGATTTTCGTATACGGCAATCACCGTGTCGAGCAGCTCTTCGATCCCGCGGTTGTTGCGCGCCTCCACCGGGACCATCGGCACACCCAACATGCGTCCCAGATTTTCGTAGTCGAGGCTGGCTCCGCTCTGCTCCAGCTCGTCATACATGTTCAGGGCCACCACCATGCGGGGATTTATGTCGATCAGCTCGGTGGTCAGGTATAGGTTGCGCTCCAGGTTCGACGCCACTACCGAATTGACGATCACGTCGGGCGCCTTGTCGGCAATGTGCTCCCTCACGAAACGCTCCTCGGGTGTGTAGGCCGACAGGGCGTATGTTCCCGGCAGGTCGGTCAGTTCGAAGCGGTAGCCGCGGTAGTTGCGCACGCCGCTTTTGGCTCCTACCGTCACGCCGCTGTAGTTGCCCACATGTTCGTGACCGCCCGATATGGCGTTGAAAAGGGATGTTTTGCCGCTGTTGGGGTTTCCCACCAGGGCCACGCTGATCGTGTGGCTGCGATTTGTCACCGCTTCGTCGAGCGTCCGGCAACAACGCTTGTCGGTAACCTCCTTAAATGTCGGCAGATCGTGTTGGCCGATAAACTGGCGGGCTTCATCGTCGGAGAGCACCTCGATCATGGCCGCTTCGCTGCGCCGCAACGAAACGTCGTAGCCCATCACACGGTATTCGATGGGATCTTTCAGTGGAGCGTTGAGTATTACCTCTACCCGCTGGCCCCTTACGAAACCCATCTCCATGATGCGGCGGCGGAATCCTCCATGCCCCGCCACCTTGACTATGGCGGCCGATTCTCCGGTCTTCAGTTCGGACAAGCGCATGATTTCTTCGTTTTTTTGGGTTTCAAAGTTATCTTTTTCGGTCGATATGTGCAATCCCCATTTGTCGGTAGTTTTCGCCGGTGGCAGATGCAGCTGCGGCAGTTCATCGGGTGGGTGGGGG
>CAJUIE010000188.1 GCA_910586375.1 uncultured Alistipes sp.
GTGTTCATAGAGGCGGTCGGTGACGATCTGATTGGAGGTCGTGTGCATGTGGCCCGAGAGAATGTGGGCATCGTAGGGCGCAAGCAGCTTGTGCAGGTGGCGGGCATTGGTGGCAATGTGCGAGATGTTGTCGTACTTGAACCGCTCCCGATCACTGGGGGAGAGGGTGGTGGGGATGTGCAACATCAGGAAGACTGTTGATCCCTCGGGTACATAGCTCAGGTCACGTTCGAGCCACCGGAACTGCCGCTCGTCGATATAGCCGATGTAGAAGTAGTCGCGACCGATGTAGAAATTGTCGTCCAGGACCACATAGTGGGCCTTACCCACGTTGAACGAATAGCAACTGGGACCGTAAATATCCTCATATTTGCTCAGCGTGGTTTCGAACGTGCGACCGTAAAGCGTCATGTCGTGGTTGCCGGGGGTGTTGAAGAACGTAAGTCCCGAGCGTTCGGCCGTCTGGTTGTAGATGGGATAGAACGTGTGGTCGAACGAGATGATGTCGCCGCAGCACATGCCGTGGAAGGGGATGTCGTAGTCGGCGACTGTCGTGCGAATGTCGTCCATCGCCTCGGCGAGCATCGGGAACTCCTTGCGGGCCCATACCTGGGGATCGGCCACGACGATGAAGCCGTGGTGGGTGTCGTCCTGTGTCTTGCGCCGCAGTTCGAAGTTGTAGACACTGCGATTTTCGGCGATCGGCAGCCAGAATTGCGGCACGCTCCGGAGGCTTTCGACTTCATAGCCGGCCGGAACGCTGAGGTAGACGAAGCGGCTGTCATCCGAAGCGACGAGTGTATAACGCCCTTTGTCGTCGGTTTGCGCGAAGTTGTAGCCGTCGGTCACGACGACGTTTGCCACGCCTTTGCCGGCGCACGCTACACGCCCTTTGACGCTACGTTCGGCTGCACCGAGCACGGCGAGCTGGGTTGCCGCCACGAGCAGCAGGAGGATCTTTTTCATGGGATATGATTAATTTTTAAGCGATTCTATATAATTCTACACCCTCTTTGCCATTCTGAAGCCTGATTTCGATCGCAGATCGTGCGGGCCGCAGCCTCTGCCCCGCGGAGGCCCGCCTCACACAGTGGGGTTTTCGATAATAGGCTGTGCAGCCCTTATCCAGTTCCCGCTATTGTGTCTCCGGAGTTTTAGCCTCCGCAGTCTCCGGCCCGCTATCTTACTTTGCAGCCATCTCTTCACAAAGTTTCAGGCACTTGTAGAGACCGCGGGGTACGTGGAAACAGCCCTTCCACTTGCCTCCCTTCAGGGGCAGCAGCACCTCGCCCCGACGATTCAGGTAGCCGTACCACTCCGGATAGTCCGGGTCTTTGAAGTGCTCCAACGTATAATTATGCAGTCGCTCGAACCAGCCCCGGCAGCGCTCGTCGCCCGTCAGAACATAACCTTCCAGCATGGCGATCATCGATTCGATATGCACCCACCACAGTTTCTGGTCCCACTCCAGCTGTTGCGGCGGAAAACCCTTGCGGTCCATAAAGTAATAAATTCCTCCATACTCTTTGTCCCAGCCGAACTCCAGGGTCCGCAGTCCAATTTCTATGGCTTCGCGGATCAGTCCCATATCTTGTCGTCGTCGGGCCAGCTCCATGACGAACCACATGGTCTCCAGTGTATGGCCCGGGTTGATAAGACGTCCGTCGAAGGTGTCGCTCAGCGTTGAGTCGCTGTTGAGGTGCTCGACGACCAGTCCCAGCTCCGGACGATAAAAGCGTTCCATGACATCGCTGAGCGACCGGTCGATCGTCTGCTCCACGACTTCCGGGTCGATCAGGTGTTCGATCTCCAGCATCATATTGCACAGGATCATCGATGGCGCCAGGCTCTGCATGGGGCGCGTCCCGGCGTGGCTCTTGTCCCAGCGTCCTTTCGGGTGGTCCCATCGTTCGAGGATGTGGTCGAATGTCCGACGGGCTGCCTCTGCATACCGCTTTTCTCCCGTAGCCTTGTGGAGCTGTGCGAAAGCCATAGCGGCGAACGTATACGAGAAGATATTATAAGGGTCGGTCAGAGGTTTTCCCTCCCGCGTGAGGGAGAAGTACCAGTTGAAATCCCCGTCGTGGCCGTGCCGCAGCATGAACTCCCCGCCCTGACGTGCGCACTCCAGCCATTCGGGCCTTACTCCCTCCCGATTGCACAGCATGGAGAACATCCAGACCTCCCGGCCTTGCAACCACATGAACTTGTCCGTGTCATAAACAGAGCCGTCACGGTTCAGGCATGTGTAATAACCCCCGAAATCCCGATCTTGGGAGTGTTCCAGCCAGAAGGGCAAAACCGAGTCGTAAAGCTCTGTGCGATATTGTCCGATGTATGATTTTAAGTCCTTCATGATTTAAAGTTTGTCGATGAAATATTCGCGATAACGGTTGTAAAGATGGTGTGCCGAGGCGTAGGAAGACTGCGGCGAAAGGAAGTGTGAAAACTCGAACGTGATGGCCTTGTCGTAACCCGCACGGGCCGCAGCTTCTAGCTTCATGCGCAGCTTCTCGAATTTGATGGGCAGAAATTTGATGGGCATATCGCGGTCGAAGGTCTCGGCATTGGTCCAGCAGGAGAGGCCGTAGCGGTCGGCAAGGCGTTTGTTGACCTCGAAAAAGGCGTCGAGCTCGTCGTAGTCGATGTGTCCGTCCTGGAATGCCACGGCGTCGACTGCGCCGCTTATGCCGTCGAAAATCTCGTTCCACTCGCGTTCGTGATCGGCAACCGACACGGCATCCTGCTTGGAGAGCTCCGCCGAGGCGGCCAGCACGGCTTTCTTGCCGTCGATCCATGGCGAAATAAGTGTCGGAAGCCCGCCCGAAACAGCCTTACAATGGAGACCTTGTTCGCGAAACGCTTCGATAGCCCCCTTCGTGCGGCGGCTGATCTCG
Source organism: uncultured Alistipes sp. (assembly GCA_910586375.1). Classification (GTDB taxonomy): domain Bacteria; phylum Bacteroidota; class Bacteroidia; order Bacteroidales; family Rikenellaceae; genus Alistipes. The sequence continues at coordinate 2,898 of CAJUIE010000188.1, forward strand.
CCGCTCAGGTACCACC
>CAJUIE010000189.1 GCA_910586375.1 uncultured Alistipes sp.
CGTCCGCCCCTGCCGGGAACGCGAAAATGACACCGGGACCGAAAAAAACAGAACCAGGCCTCCGCCACTGCCGGGCGGCGGCCCGCCAGCTCTCTGCTATTCGGAAGAGCCCCGCCTACAGCAGTTCGCGGCGCAGCGCCTCGCACGCCGCCTCCGGATCGCGATAGTCGAACAAACGCCCCTGAATCCCCCATTGCCGGGCCGCCCCGATGTTGGCCGGCCGGTCATCGATAAAGAGCGTTTCGGACGGAAGAAGCCCATAACGTTCGAGCAGGATTTCGTAAATCCGCGGCTCGGGCTTCACCGTCCCCTCCTCGCAGGAGATCACCTCGCCGTCAAAAAGCCCATAGACGGGAAACCGGCGCAGAAAGGCGATGAACTCGCACGACATGTTCGACAACACATAGAGCCTGTAACCCGCCGCCTTGAGGTCCTGAACCAGACGTTCGGTCGACCGCACGGGCTCCTGCAACTCAATCGAGCGGCGCAGATACTCCTCGCACCGCTCACGCGGGCAGCCGTGCATGTCACACAGCGTATCGGTCACTTCGTCCAGCGTCGACGTGCCGCGGTCGTACTCCTCCCAGAAACGGGGCATCTGCTCGGAGCGGACGAACGAAAAGAAATCGATGAACTCCTGCGTACATTTTGTCGCGTCGCGCGCGAAAAGCACGCCTCCCAAATCGAAAACAATATTTTTCATATGGATGCAAAGATACGATTTTTCCCCGATTCCCGGCTTGGTCCGGGATTTGCAGGTCGGCCTGAAAAAAACATCATCCCATGAATCACGGTATCAGCATACTTTTTCGCGCCATTCCCCTCACGATGGCGGCCTTCTGTTTCGCCTATGGAGCTTATATTTATGCAGCAGGCGACGATCCGTCGCGTCTGACTGCCGGTCCGGTAGTCTTCTTCCTGGGCTCGATCTGCGTGGCCCTCTACTGCACGGCCGCGACCATCATCCGCCAGATCATCGGCACCTACACCGAAGCGGCCCGATACATCTTCCCGGCCATCGGCTACTCGGTTGCCGCCATGACCATCGTCTGCGGCATCTTCATCCTCACCTCGCACGCTCCGGGTTCGATCGTCGCCGGGCATGTCGTCTGCGGACTGGGGCTCATCGCGGCCTGCGTCTCTACGGCAGCCACCGCCTCGACCCGTTTCAGCCTCATCCCCGAAAACTCGGCCAGCAGCTCCTTTGCGGTCAATTCCCGCGGCTTCTCGGCCGGGAATGTCGCCACCCTCATCGCCATCGCAAGCCTCGCGGCGGCCACAGCCTGGGTCTGGGGCATTGTCATCCTGGCCAAAGGCACCCTCCCGGCCCATTTAGTCGCCGGATGCGTCATGTTCGGCATCGCCTGCGTCTGCACGTCGCTCATCGCGCTGGTCGCCAGCATCGCCCGGCAGGCCCGCGGCAGCTACACGATGCATGAAAAGGCAAAGTGGACCTCTCTGGTCCTCGGCATGGGCGGCGCGGCCTTTGTGCTGGGCATCGTCATCTTCATCGTCTACCGCCACCACCCCGTCAACTTCGCAGGCTTCGTGCTCCTCGGCCTGGCGCTGATCTGCTGGAGTATTTCGAGCAAGGTAATCCTTCTGGCGAAGATCTGGCACGCCGACTTCCCGCTGGCCAACCGCATGCCGATCATCCCCGTGCTCACGGCGCTCGCTTGCCTCTTCCTCGCCGCCTTTCTCTTCGAAGCGGCCGGACTCGAGGGCAAATACTTCGTTCCGGCACGTGTGCTGACCGGCTTCGGGGCCATCTGCTTCACGCTCTACTCCATCGTCTCGATCCTCGAAAGCGGCACCAGCAAGAGAAACTAAAATCGAGCCTCCGCACCGCGGGGATCGGCTGGTTTTTAGAGAGCCTCCGCAGCGGAAAACAACAACGGCCCGCAGCCAGCGGAGGCGCAAATGCCCGGGGGCCGACGAAGCTACGGAAACCCCAACAAGGACCGGAGCCCCAGTAAAAACCCACTCTTAGTGGGGCGGGCCTCCGCATCCGGGGGCTGCGGCCCGAACGACCTCCGGTCGAAAGATTCTTCGCTTCGCCTCAGAAGGACATCTGACCCTCTGGTCAGCGGGCCGCAGCCTCCCCCGGCGGAGGCCCGCAAAAAACAGCGTGCCCCGCAGCCTCCGGCCCGCATTGGCTGTCGCCTCTGAAGGACAAAGACAAAGGACGGAAAACTTTTCGGTTTTCCGTCCCTTCTTTCGCAGCTCTTGCTAACTGCCGAAGTTGTCGTAGAGGATATTCTCCGGCGGCACGCCGAGGCTGTCGAGCATCTTGACCACCGAAGCGATCATCATCGGAGGTCCGCACATGAGGTAGATGCACCCTTCGGGCTCCTCGTGGTTCTTCAGGTAGTTTTCATACAGCACGTTGTGCACGAATCCCGCCGTATACTTCACGCCTGCGGCATCCGCTTCGGGGTCGGGACGGTCGAGGGCCAGGTTGAACGAGAAGTTGGGGAACTCCTGCTCGATCTGGTGGAACTCATCGAGGTAGGGAGCCTCCTTCATGGCGCGGGCGCCGTACCAGAACGACACGGGACGCCGGGTCTTTTCGGTCTTGAACAGGTGCATGATGTGGCTGCGCATGGGCGCCATGCCGGCACCGCCGCCGATGAATATAAGTTCCTGATTATCGGGCAGGTTGTCGGGCAGGAAGAACTCGCCGTAAGGGCCCGAGATGGTCACCTTGTCGCCCGGTTTGCGCGAGAAGATATAGGATGAGCAGATGCCCGGGTTGACCTTCATGAACGCTCCGGCCGCGCGGTCGAAGGGCGGCGTGGCGATGCGGATGTTGAGCATGATGATGTTGCCCTCGGCCGGGTGGTTGGCCATCGAGTAGGCGCGGAACG
>CAJUIE010000190.1 GCA_910586375.1 uncultured Alistipes sp.
GCTCACGCCGCCGTTGCTACCGCCGGTTAGTGCTTATCGACCGCGCCCACGACACACCGGAAGGCGACCTGAGGGCAGCAGCAGCAGCAGCATCCTTCGACTATCTGCTCCCGGTACATCGGGGTGAATATCTGCTCGATGACTCGATTCTTCGTCTGGTCGCCGAGTTAGGCAATTACCCGCGAAACGAACTGCGGCTGCTTCGTTCCTGCCTCGGAATTCCCCTGACACTGCTCCACCGTGAAGCGATAATAGCAGCCGGAGGCTTCGGCCCCCGCGCATTGCGAACAATTCCCCGCAAAGCCCGGAAAATACTATGGGAGCCCTTCTTCTGCCCACCGCGCCACCGCACCCGGCAGATACGCCGGAGCTCCGTGGCCGGACTGACGATCGCAGGCATCGTCCTGGCTTCAGCACTGGCCGGTCATTGGATAATCATCGCGCTATCGCTCTCCGTGGCCGCTGTTCTTAGCGTCACGATATGCACGGAACAGATTTTCGCAGAGCCCCCGGCAAGTACATACGGCTACCCCATCGCCTGGCGCGACCTCTGCAAATTCAGACACTGAAATTTCGCGATCTCGCAAATTCTTGCTATCTTTACGATGTATCGGAAAAAACGAGCAACGATGATAAACGACAAGGTGAGGATGTACCTGCTGCCGCCCCTGTTCAATGCAGCGGTCCGCGCAGGCGCAGCGATCATGAAAATATACAAGAACCGCGACGATTACGATATAACCCTCAAAAGCGACCGCACGCCCATCACGATAGCCGACCGCCTGGCCCACAAGACTATCCGCGAATACCTGGGTCCCACACGCATCCCCGTACTGAGCGAGGAAGGCCGCGAAATGAGCTACGACGAACGCCGCAACTGGGAGCTCTACTGGCTCGTCGACCCGCTCGACGGCACAGTCGAATTTATCAAGGGGAACAACGAATTTACGGTCAACATCGCCCTGATGGAGAACAACATATGTATGGGCGCAGTAATTTATGTCCCTTACTTCGAAAAAATATACCTCGCCGGACAGGGCTCGGGCTCGTTCCTCAAAGAGCACATAACGCCCGACCCCGAAGCGGCCTGCACCTACGAGCAGATCGTTGACGGCCTGACTCCCCTGCCATTGACAAGCGCGCCGCCCCAGTCCCATCTTCGGGTGGCCGTATCGCGATCGCACCAAACCTCCGAGACACACGAGCACATCGCCCGCCTCAAAGAGCGTCATCCCGATCTGGAGGTCGTGGAACAGGGCAGCTCCTACAAATTCTGCCTGCTGGCCGAAGGAAAAATCGATTACTACATCCGCACAACCCACACCATGGAATGGGATACAGCGGCCGGGGAGCTGATCCTCGCCGAAGCAGGTGGTACAACTCGCTCGCTGCCCACGGATCAAGCACTCCGTTACAACGAGGAGGACCTCCACAATCCGTGGTTTGTCTGCCGTTCGAAATTCTGCAAATTATAACCCATCGACCCTATCCGACAATAACCAGCGGAGGGCTACCGACTTCAGCCCCGCTTCGGGTTTTTCGTAAAGGGCCTTGCTGCAAAGCAGACCGTCGGGAAGGTAAAAGCGATTCCGCCTCTCTCGGCGTCGGTCCTGGGCGGGTCGGGCTTGGACTTCGACAGTTCCTACGTGAACCCTGAGAACGGCTACAACCGCGCGACCGCTTTCCCCGTTCGCTGTTCATTCACGAAAAACCCCGCTCTCAACAGAGCGGGGATAGTAAAATAACAGCGAATACAGACCGCCGCTATTCGATCTTATCTACAGCCTTGAAGGTTGCAAGAGTCTGGCCAGAAGCGGAAAGCATCAGCTGATCGCCCTTGATGGCATACCCGTCAACTCTATCGAGCATCCGGACAAAAGCATCTTCATACTCCATATCGGGACAAGCCATACGGGTCATGCCCATATCACCGAATACGAGCGCTCCGTCGTTTGCATCATAGCTGCCGAAAAAACGGTTACAATTGGTCCGGCCGCCCACGAGCGTCTCCGCGCCATTGAACTCCAGCGTAAAAGCATCGGCCTCGTTATTGATGGCTGCGGCAGGGATGCCATCCATCGAAACGAGCTTCCAGGTCGTACCCTCCAGCGGACGATTGCGTTTCGCTCCGCAACAAGCAGCCAGCGCTACGAGCAGCACGGCAGCTGCAAAAATCTTTTTCATATTCTCTCTATTTTATTAATGAATGCCCCAAGCGGCAAATAATACGCCACACTATTTCGGGGGAACAAAGATAATGATTAAAATTCAGGCTTACAAACGAAATCCGCGTTCTGCCTCATCCCGCTTCGGGTTATCGCGCCAGTAATTCCGGCAGACTGGGCGATGTAAGCACGGTCGGATGTACCTGGAGCAGTGCACCTGAATCGGCATCGGGCGTGGGCGGGTCGTTCTTGAACTTCGGCAGTTCCAGCGTATACCCCGAACACAACAACAACCGTTCGTACGGTTTCCCCGTGCGCTGCGTGCAGGAATAAGAGAGGGGGGGGGCAATGCGAAAAAAAACCGCGTTCTCAAAAGAACGCGGTTGAAAAAACTATCGAACGTTTAATATTCGATGGCCGAAAGACGTTTGTAGCCGTTGTAACGCCACTTGGCATTCTGTTCAGCAGCCTGGAAGAGCTCCTCGGCCTCTGCCGGGAATGCCTTCTGGAGCGAAGTATAACGCACCTCCCGCTTGAGGAAGTCCTGGAACTTCGACCAGTCGGGTTCCTTCGAATCGAGCACGAACGGGTTCTTGCCCTGCTCTTCGAGCTGGGGGTTGTAGTGCCACAGGTGCCAGTAGCCGCAGGCCACGGCCTCCTTGCCCACGGTCTGCGTGCGGGTCATGCCGCCC
>CAJUIE010000191.1 GCA_910586375.1 uncultured Alistipes sp.
GCCTCTATGAACACAATATCCCAGCTCTGAGCGGTGCCTGGTGGCAGGGCACACTATGCACCGACGGCACCCCACGCGGTTATGGCGTCTTCGAAATCGACGGTGACGAGGTGACCTGGTATTACAAATCGACCGACCACCCTGCCGACCACCAGCTGAGGGTTTACTACGGCGCAACGTATCCCCAGTTTGAGGGCCAGCTCGTGGCCGACATTTGGGCCAGCGACCCGTCGTGGCGCGTGGAAGCGGCCTTCGACGAGGAGGCACCACAGCCCATGGAGCGTTTCACGACCTACGATCCTGCGGCCCAGAAGATGTATGCCGACACCAGCCACCTCGACCACAAATACATCTATCCCTCAAAAGCCGATCACTTCTATCGTGCAACCATTCCTGCCGGAGCCCGCAAAGCACAAATCACCGCCACGGACCGCTTCGGACGCACCTATACTCAAATCATAGAGTTCGCCCGATGAATCCCATCGTCGGATAGCCAACGCCCCCCTTTCGGCTGCGAAAACCGGCCCGACACATACATTCTGCTGCAAGTATGAAACACTTACCCTTTCTCTTTTGCTGGTTGCTGCTCACTGGATGCAGTGGCCTCCGCACCTATCAGGCGGACGAAGCCCCCGTGCGATTCGTCGGCCGAACCGAAACAACTCCCCGGGGCGTCTCCTTCGACTGGAGCGGCACCTGGGCCGACATCCGCTTCAAGGGCAGTTATCTGGCCATGCGCACCAGCGACACGGGACGCAACTACTTCAATCTCACGATTGACGGCATGCCCTGCGAAAAATTCACCACCACAGGCGATTCGTGCCTCGTCGTACTGTTCGATGCCCCTGAATCCCGGGGCGAACATCTCCTGCGCATTCAAAAAGCCACTGAAGGCGAGCAGGGCTGCGTCACGATCCACGACTTCACCACCGACGGCCGTCTGCTGCCCGTCGACAACTGCGCCCGCCCCCGGCACATCGAGTTTTATGGCGACTCCCTCACCTGCGGCTACGGAACCGAAAGCCAATCGGGCGACGAGCCTTTCAAACCCGAAACCGAGAACTGCTGCTTCACTTATGCCGCCTACACAGCCGCCCGGTTCGATGCGGATTACAACCTCGTTTGTCACTCGGGCCGCGGCCTGATCCGCAACTACGGCGACACAGCACCCCACTCCGACCCGGCGACCACCATGTCCGCCAAAGCCTTCCAGCTTTATGACATGCAGCCCGAGCCATTGTGGGATTTCACGAAAAGCCCATACCGGCCCGACGCGATCGTTATTACATTAAGCACCAACGACTTCAGTCCGCAAACGCCGCCTTCAGGCGAAGCCTTCGCCGCCGGTTACCGGCACCTGATCGAGCGTCTCCGCACGGTCTATGAAGAAGAGGTGCCCGTGTTATGCGTCGTCCATGCACCCGAGGCCGTGGAGGTTGTGCGGCAAGCTGTCGCTGACCTGCCCGCTACGGCCATTGCCGACATCTCATGGGGCGTCTACAACCGCACTTCCGACCTTGGGGCTTCGGAGCACCCCAACCGCTTTGGCCAGGAGAAGATGGCCGCCATCGTCATCGACCGCCTGGCCGAACTGACCGGCTGGTCCACAGTCGAACCGTAACCCTCCCACACAGCACAAAAAAAGCGACTGATTGCGATCAGTCGCTTTTTTGCTATTGAAGTGATTCCGGAGCGGCTCGAACGCTCGACCCACAGCTTAGAAGGCTGTTGCTCTATCCAACTGAGCTACGGAACCCCATGTGCATCGGGAAATGCGGTGCGAAGATACGAAAATTTTTCATAGATTCTCCCCCTGCCTTGCAATTCGCCGGAGCAGAGCGGCTTTTTTTTGCGATTTATTTTGTCGGCAAGAATATTTTGTCTATTTTTGCAGGCTTTAAGGCCCGAAAGGGTGAGCGTTTTATAAACCACATCAAACAAATTTTATAGCAAATGGCTGTTAAAATTCGTCTGGCACGCCACGGTAAGAAAGGCTACGCCTTCTACCACATCGTTGCCGCAGATAGCAGAGCGCCACGTGATGGTAAATTCATCGAGAAGTTGGGCACCTACAACCCCAACACGAATCCTGCTACGATCGACCTGAACTTCGAGCAAGCCCTGGGTTGGTTACAGAAAGGCGCACAACCTACCGACACCTGTCGGGCCATCCTCTCCTACAAGGGAGTACTCTACAAGAAACACCTGCTGGGTGGTGTAGCCAAAGGCGCATTCTCCGAAACCGAAGCCGAAGCCCGCTTCAACAAGTGGCTTGAGGCTAAGAACGGCAAGATCGAGGCCAAGAGCAACAAGCTCGCCACCGACGCTAAGTCGGTCGAGAAAGCCCGCCTCGCAGCCGAAGCCAAGATAAACGAGGAGCGCGCAAAAGCCATCGCAGAAAAGAAAGCTGCTGCTGAAGCCGCCGCCAGGGAGGCTGAAGAAACCGCTGCCGCAGAGAACGCAGAGGAGGCTCCCGCCGCAGAAGAAGCAGCCCCCGAAGCCGAAGCGCCCGCAGCCGAATAAGGCCCGGACGACAAAAACAATCCCGGCAAATTTCCCACTGCGGGAGATTTGCCGGTTTTTTACATAGCAGGCGCTCTTCACTCCCGACTTTTTCAGGTGAGAAAGAACTTGTACCGCTTCTGGTTACCGCACCAGCTATTCCGGCGACCTGAACGTTGTGGGCGAGAGCGGTTACGCCTGGAGCAGTTCGCCTAACTCGGTGTCGGGCGTGTACGGGTCGACCTTGTACTTCCACAGTTCCAGCGTGAACCCCGAGAACTACAACAACCGTGCGGGCGGTTTCCCCGTTCGCTGCGTGCAACTTTGCGTAAGCCGAGAGCA
>CAJUIE010000192.1 GCA_910586375.1 uncultured Alistipes sp.
GTGGGAGACCATGAACGGCTGGGTATACGAGGGCTTCGAGGTGACATACAAGGCTTTAGGCGTCGATTTCGACAAGGTCTACTACGAGTCGCAGACCTACCTTTTAGGCAAATCGCTCGTCGAGGAGGGGCTCGCCAAGGGCGTCTTTTACCGTCGCGACGACAACTCGGTGTGGATCGACCTCACGGCCGACGGGCTGGATGAAAAACTGCTCCTGCGCGGTGACGGCACCTCTGTATATATGACGCAGGACCTCGGAACAGCGTTCCGTCGTTTCGAGGAGAACAAGCTCGACGACATGATCTACGTGGTCGGCAACGAACAGAACTATCACTTCCAGGTGCTGAAGCTCGTGCTCAAGAAACTGGGTTACGCCGACTGGAGCGACCACATCACCCACCTCTCCTATGGCATGGTGGAGCTGCCCGAGGGCAAGATGAAGTCGCGCGAGGGCACCGTCGTCGACGCCGACGACCTGATCGCTGACATGGTCGGCACGGCCCGCGAGATGTCCGCCGAATTAGGCAAACTCGACGGTTGTTCCGACGAGGAGGCCGACACCGTCTCCACGATGGTCGGACTGGGCGCCCTGAAATACTTCATTCTCAAGGTCGACCCCAAGAAAACGATGCTTTTCGACCCGCGCGAATCGATCGACTTCAACGGCAACACCGGCCCGTTCATCCAATACACTCACGCGCGCATCCGCTCGATTCTGCGTAAAGCTGCCGAGGCCGGCATCGATTTCGGAGGTACCGTACAAGCCGAATGGCTGCCCGAGGAGATCACCCTGGTGAAGATGCTCGCCGATTATCCCGCCGCAGTCAAGGCCGCGGGCGACAACTTCGCACCTTCGGTCATCGGAGCCTACGTCTACGAACTGGCCAAGCAGTTCAACGGCTACTATCATGACCACTCGATCCTCAAGGAGGAGAACGACGGAGTGCGTCGCCTGCGTCTGCAATTGGCTGCCCAGGTGGCCCGCGTGCTCCGCAGCGGCATGAAGCTGCTGGGCATCGAGGTGCCGGAGCGGATGTAGCGCGCCAGCCTCTTCGGACAACGAGGAGAGCTTTCACGTCTATTTTGTGGTACGAATCTTGCGAAATCCGGACGCATGAACCAACACTTTATTAGCGTGAAAACAGCTTTTATTCCATTCGCATTCTCTCTTGCGTTGTGCGGTGCTTCGAGTGCTGCTGCACAGTCCAAGAGCCCGGCAGCAGCGGCCGATTCGGTCATGTTGTCGGAGACCTGCGACGGCGATTACACCGTACGTCGCTACCTCGTTGAGCGCCCGGCCGATTCCCGGTATTCGGTGCGTTACCTGATCAACCTCTCGACACTCAACGCTGCGCTCGATGACAACAACGCAGAGCTCGGCGACCTGAGTTCATTTGTTGACAAACTCATGAGTGACACGCTGTTGCGGGTCGAGTCGGTCGACATCACAGGTTACTCTTCGCCCGATGGTCCCGTGGCCTTCAACAAGCAGCTGGCCCGCGGACGTGCTCAGAACTTCAAGAACTACGTTGACCGGAAGTACAACCTCTCCCGGCATTTCGACGTCGACATGTCGTCCGTCGCCGAAGACTGGGAGATGTGCCGCAACCTGGTCGCACAATCCTCCATGCCCAACCGACAGGCCGTGCTGAATATCCTTGACAGCAAGCAGTCGTCCGCAGCCAAGGAGGCAGCACTTAAGAAGATGCCCGCAGCCTGGGACTACATGGTCGCCTACATCCTGCCGCCGTTGCGGCGCGTGGAAGTCGCGATCCACTACGACCAGAGCGACATCGTCGAGGTGCGTCGGCGAAACACACCGCCCGCACCGCAACCAGCCCGGCCCATCCCGGTCGTGCAGACCTATGAACCTGCCCCTTGTCCCTGCGAATATGTCGACGAAGAGATCACCGGCATCATCGTCGAAATGCCCAATCCTGATGCAGCTACCCGTCGCGAACTGCGCGCCTGGGGTACTGACATGGAGCGCGATGCACGCAATGCCGACCGCTTCGCCAACCACGAAGCGCACAAGGCTGACAAGATCGCCCATACCGAGATGAAGGCATCTAAAAAGATCGCAAAAAAAGAGGCCAAGGCTGCCAAGAAAGCCGACAGAGCGGCAGAGAAGATAGCCCGCAAAGCCGCACGGCGCTAAAACGCGCACACAAACAGCCAAACAGTGGGGTAGCATCGGGACAGTTTTCCCGGCTGCTCTGCTGTTTTTTTTGTTTTCGGTTTGCCTCCCCGGACCGAAGACCTGAGAAAAGAAGGCTTTCGATCGCAGATCGATCGGGCCGCAGCCCCCGGATGCGGAGGCTCGCCCGACAACAAGCCGGGTTTTCGATAAAAAGCTGTGCAGCTCTTATCCGGTTCTCTCTATTGCGGCCCCCGGGCATTTGCGCCTCCGCTGGCTGCGGCCCGGGACTGCAGAGGCTTTTTTGCAACGCCTTCAGGGCGTTGTCTCTTCGGCGGCCTCACGCCTTTGGCGTGCCCCCCCCCGGCCGCCGAAGAGAAATTTTTCGCTGGCTCCGGCTCTTATTCCTGGCGCCCCTTTTCTTTGTCTTGGCAAAGTCCGCGGGCGGCCTCTGCCCGCCCCTCTCTTATTCCTGCACGCAGCGAACGGGGAAAGCGTATGCACGGTAGTAGCTGTGCTCGGGGTCCACGTTGGAACTGCTGAAGCCCAGGCCCGATCCGATCTCGCTCGACGCCGAGTCAGGCGCACTGCTCCATGTGTAACCGATCGTGCCC
>CAJUIE010000193.1 GCA_910586375.1 uncultured Alistipes sp.
GCGAAGCCCCGCCCTGCCCCCAGGAGACAACGCCCTGAAGGCGACCCGAAAAAAGCCCCCACCCCTCCGGCCCGAAAAAAATCCTCCTGACAAGGACCTGACAAACGTAATTCCCGATTTTAATTCTTACTTACTCAAAACACCGCACAACAGATGCAGCCCGTTGGTCGCAGGGGCGAACGGGAACAGAGAAAAGAGCAGAAACAGCTGAGGGAGGAAAGGGAGCGGGCAGGAAAGGTCAGTCGTCGTCGGAATCGTCGCCTGAGTTACCCTCGTCCTGCAAGTCTTCGGCGCCCTTGAGTTCGTCGTCGTAATAATCCTTGTCGTCCTCCTCCTGGGCGTTGTCATCAACTTTGACGTCGATCTTGACCAAATAGGCCACCTCGTCGGTGTCGTAGGGCACCGCATAGAAAAAGTCGCCGTTAGGCTTGTCTACACGCATCATGGCGTCGGTAAATCCCAGGGGATACTGCTCCCTGATGGCATCCTGCATTTCGGGGGTGAGGTTGCGGTAACTCGTTACGATATGTTTTTTTGCCGTACTCCGTTCAGTCATGGCTGTGTCACGAAATTTTCTGCAAGTATACGCAAAATTTACATATCGCACCACTTCCGGAATTTTTTTTTGCATTTTTTTTGTTTTTGGAAGCTCTTACGAACAAAATACGTACCTTTACGGGTGTATTACCCTTTTGCTATGGTTCGTCAGAGAATCGAGGAGCTCCGCCGGGAGCTCGAATACCACAACCACAGATACTACGTCGACAACGACCCCGAAATATCGGATTTCGAATTCGATGCCCTGCTGCGAGAATTGCAGCAGCTGGAGGAGGCGCACCCGGAGTGGGCCGACCCCAATTCGCCGACGATGAGGGTGGGCAGCGACATAACCGCCGAATTCCGGAGTGTGAAGCACCGCTATCCCATGCTCTCTTTGAGCAATACCTACTCGCTCGACGAGCTGCACGAATTTATCGCCCGCATCGAGCGCGAAGCCGGCCCGACGGAGTTCGTCTGCGAGCTGAAGTTCGACGGCACAGCCATATCACTCACCTATGAAAAGGGAGGTCTGGTGCGCGCCGTAACGCGCGGCGACGGCATTCAGGGCGACGACGTAACGGCCAACATCCGCACGATCCGCACGGTGCCCCTGACCCTGCGCCCGGGCGACTGGCCCGACCACTTCGAGATCCGCGGCGAGGTACTCATGCCCTACGCCTCGTTCGACAAGATCAACGCCGGGCGGGAGGCCGCCGGCGAGACGCTCTTCGCCAATCCGCGCAACGCAGCGGCCGGAACACTCAAGCAGCAGCAGTCGTCGGTGGTGGCGCGCCGCGGTCTGGATTGCACGCTCTACCAGCTCTCGGGCGACGAGCTGCCCTTCACCTCCCACTGGGAGAGCCTCTCAAAGGCCCGTCAGTGGGGATTCAAAGTCTCGGAACACGCCCGCATCTGCCGCACGGCGGATGAAATCGACGCCTTCATCGCCCACTGGGACGCGGCGCGGCGCGAGCTGCCTTTTCCGACAGACGGCGTTGTAATCAAAGTCAACGACTTCGCCGAGCGCCGCAAATTGGGCATGACAGCCAAGTCGCCGCGCTGGGCCGTAGCCTACAAGTTCAAGGCCGAGCAGGCCCTGACACGTCTTTTGAGCGTCGATTTCCAGGTCGGACGCACGGGGGCCATCACTCCCGTGGCCAACCTCGACCCGGTACTTCTGGCCGGCACCACGGTGCGGCGCGCCACGCTCCACAACGCCGAGCAGATGGCCCAGCTGGATATCCGCCCGGGCGATATGGTCTGTGTGGAAAAGGGCGGCGAGATCATCCCCAAGATCACGGGCGTGGAGCTCGCCGAACGTCCCGCCGGCAGCCAGCCTTTCGCATACATCGACCGCTGCCCCGAATGCGGCACCCCGCTGGTGCGCTACGAGGGCGAGGCCAAACACTACTGCCCCAACCAGAGCGGCTGCCGCCCCCAGATCATCGGCCGCATCATCCACTTCATCCGCCGCAAGGCGATGGATATAGAGGGGTTGGGCGAAGAGACCGTGGAGCTGCTCTACGAAAACGGACTGGTGCGCGACATCGCCGACCTCTACGATCTGGAAGCCTCCCGGCTGGCACCACTGCCCCGTTTGGGCGAAAAATCGGCCGAGAACATCATCCGCTCGATCGCCGCCTCGAAAGGGGTACCCTTCGCGCGCGTGCTCTTCGGACTGGGCATCCGCTTCGTGGGCGAAACGACGGCCAAATACCTGGCGGGCCACTTCCGCACGCTGGAGGCTGTCATGCAGGCCTCGCGCGAAGAGCTGGTCGAAGCTGACGAAGTGGGCGGCAAGATCGCCGACGCCATTCTGGACTACTTCGCCGATGAGGAGAACCTGCGCATCATCGGGCGGCTGCGGGCTGCGGGGCTGTGCTTCGAAGCCGAAGAGCGGCAACTGGCCTCGGAAGCTCTGGCGGGCAAGAGTATCGTCATCTCGGGAAAGTTCCTGCGCCACAGCCGCGACGAGCTCAAAGAACTGATCGAGCTCCACGGCGGGCGCAACTTAGCAGCCGTATCGGCCAACGCGGACTTCATCCTGGCGGGCGAGAATATGGGTCCGGCCAAGCTGAAAAAAGCCGAAAAACTGGGCGTGAAGATCGTCTCGGAAGAGGAGTTCGAAGCCCTGATCGGCGGAGAGACTACCCCCGCAGCTGCTTCATCTCCCCAGAATCCCGCCCAGGGAT
>CAJUIE010000194.1 GCA_910586375.1 uncultured Alistipes sp.
GTCCATGCCTGCGCCAGTGCTGCGCGGTCGACGATCTGCACCCCCTTGCGTCGCCAGCCCGTCGCCTGGTAAAAGGCTATGAAGCGGTCGGCCTCGGCCCGGGGGTTGTGGAAATTTTTCAAAAAGAAAATACGAAAAAACTCCTCTCTCTCTTCATCCGTCGGCCAGGCCGGGGCACTCTCGGCTCCCGACCGCAGAGAGGGAGTAAGAGAGAGTGTTTTTTTACTATCCTTTACTTTACTTTGCGCCCAGTTTCCGGAATTTTCGCGAACCGGGGCGTCAACTTCCCGAACTTGGGGCCGAACTTCCGGAAGTTGGCAGATTTCGGGGATGGTCACGGATTTGCGTTTGGCGCGTGTTGCCATCTCGAGGTAGCGCCTCTGAATCGATGCCGAGGTGATGATCCCGCGTCGGAGCAGTGCTTCATTGAAAAGCCCCACCGCCGCGCAGTATTTCACGATCTCCTGCACTACAGATTCCTTCAGAGCGAAGTATTCGGCCACGTCGAAGGCAGTACTCTCGTCCCACACAACAAAACAGCCCTTTACCCGGTATATCTCGCACAACACATAGTCGTAGACGGCCAACCCGCGGCACCCATAGTCCTTGCGCAGACGCTTGATGCGGATGTCCAGATAGCGGTCCGTGTCGACGGTGTAGTAGCTCAATCCTATTTTCGTTGCCATAACAGCTATAATTTCTTAATTCCATTTTTCGGCGGCGGGCAGGGGCTGCGGCCCGGTCGCTCTGTTTACACAAGTCGGAGCCAGCGAAGGCGCCGCTACGAAGTGGCAAGCCTACGCCGGGGGTGGCTCCGGCTTGACCGGCTACCGCCGGAAACAGATTCTTCTGTTTTGCTGCCGACCGCCGAAGAGAAAGTTTTCTCCCGCCCGCTTCTCACCCCTCCATCGCGCAGCAGGCCAGCCGTTCGAGGAGCTGGTTTTTGATGCGGGCGGCCTGGCGGAGGCAGGTGCGGATGCGGCCGATGAACTCCTCGTCGCGGGGTATGCGCAGCACCTTGAGGGCCAGCGCGGGGTTCTGCACCCGCGGATCATAACTCACGAAGTCGAACCACCGACGCCCCGTAACGAGCAGGTTGCCTTGTATCTGCGCATAGTACTCGGGGCGCAGACGCTCCAGGTCGGAGGGCGTTTCGAGCAACAAATAGCGGGCATGCACCGCCGAATTATACGGGCATTTGATCTCGATGCCCCCGTCGTCGCCCACCAGTCCGTCGGGGCTGCCGCCGAAAAGGGGCGACCACTCCACGAATCCGCAGAGCTCCACTTGTCGTCCCGTGCGCTCCTCATAGAGGGCCCGGGCGTCGGCCTCATAGCGGTGTCCCCACCTTATGGCCCGGCTCTCCGGCTCGCCATAATCGAGGCACGTGCCTGCCGTGAGCTCCTCGGCCAGCTTGTCGAAGATATAACCCTCGGCCACACGCGAGAGCCCCCCGCCGCGCCCCGGCGCAAGGAGCTTGTGAAGCTCCGACGCCGTGAAGTGATAGAGCCGCTGGCCGTACCACGCGGGGCAGTTCTGCAAGTCGTTCTGCAAGTCGTTCTGCGAGGACATACGCGGGGCAGCTACTTTTCGGCGAACAAACCCTCCTCGGCGACACCCTCCGGGGTCGGTGCGAAGGTGCGGTCGAGGGCTGCGGCCAGGTCGTGGGCGGCTTGCTGGCGCGTGATCCGGGCGCGCAGGGCCCCGGCCTCCTCCGGGCCGATCTGCCCCCGCACCAGGGCGGCGTTCACGTCGTCGGCGCTCTTCAGCTGTGCCACGTCGAAAGAACCCGGAGCCGCGGCCACCCCGCCACGCAGGGCCGGAACCTCCGCCGGGGCCATCTCCCCGAGCTCCTCGACGGTACGCATGCCCATCGAAATTTCGGGTGCATAGGCCCGCTGGAAGAATGCCGCCGCGCGGTACTGCAACATCAATTCCGGCATCGTCTTCCACTTGCTGCCCGATTTGGTGTACCAGCCCTCGTCTTTGGCCATCCGCAGCGACACCCAGGCGCCGTACAAAGGCGCGCCCGTCGTCTTGTCAATTGCCCACGCCCGGCACCGCCAGCTATCCATCTCGCCAGCGTTAACCTGTTCATACTGAAGCGGTGAGAAACGACCGCACGTGTTCAGGGCGGCGATCAGAAACTTCGACGACCAGCCCACATTGCCGTGTACGACATAGAGGTTCTGCATGACCATCAGCGGCGAGGCCCCGATGCGGTTGGCCATCTCCAGAGCGATGATGCAATTCGCCACGTTGTTCTGAAACTGCACCGGCACGATCGTCGACGAGGCCAGCGCCTGCGCCATACGCTGGGCGCTCTCGAAATTCGACTGCGACGCGAAGACTTGCAGCGAGCTATCACCCCCCGCCGCGGTGCCGGGAACCAGTGACGATTCCGCTCTCTTGTTTTCTTCCATGATCTTTGATTTGTTGGTTGTTGGTTATTTTTTTCTTGAGTGTCCGGCGGCCAGGGGCAGGTTTTCGGCTCTCAAAGAGCCGCCGGGCCGAAGCCTCTGCCCCGCGGAGGCCCGCAACTGGCGTTGCGTTCCGTCCGCAGTCTTTGGCCCGAAAATACATGTTTCGACCTTTGGTCGCTCGGGCCGCAGCCTCCGGCCCGAATATAAACATCGCCCGGCCCGGTGGAGGCTTTTTTTG
>CAJUIE010000195.1 GCA_910586375.1 uncultured Alistipes sp.
GCCAGGTACATGCCCACCTCGGTGCACTCGCCCATGAAGTGGTTCTGAAGGCCCTCCCACAGCTCGGGACTGGCGCCCTTGCCGTCGCCGATCTTATGAACCGTGACAAAATCCAGATCGCCCTGCTGCTCCTCCAGCTCGACGAATTTATCCTTGCCCACCTTGCACATGGGGCACTGATCGGGAGCCTCGGGGCCCTCGTGAATGTAGCCGCAAACGCTGCAACGCCATTTCTTTGCCATAATCGTAAAATTATTTGGTGTGTGTGTAAAAAGTTGTCTTTTTCAGTATTCGTCCGGCAATTGTTTGCGAGCCTCCGCAGCCGGGCGATTGCGCCGGAAATTTTGCGACAACGACAGCCGTCAGGCTGGCGGGCCGAGGCCTCCCCCGGCGGAGGCCCGCGCACTGCGCGTCCCGTCCGCAGGCTTCAGCCCGAAAACAGACGACCGCACTTCCGGCAACAAATGTAATGATTCGGCGCGGAAAAACCGCGAAAAATCCGATTGTCTTTTTTTATAGAACGATAAGGCAGAACTATAATCCTTCCAGACGGGCGATGACCGCCTCGATCTGTCCCACATCGGTGGAATCCTTGACCAAGACGGACTTATCGCGGTCGAGCAGATAAAGCGCCGGGATGGCCGAGAGGTCGTAGCTCTCCGTCTGGCGCACGCGGCAGCCCTTGTCATAAGCGTTGATCCACCGGGCCGGGATATGCCCGCGATAAGCCTCCCACTCGCCCAGGTCCTCGTCGGGATACAGCGCCAGAACCTTCAGGCGCCCGGAGCCGATCAGCGCGTCGAGCAGCGGCGAGGCAACGATGGCCTCCCGGATGTCGCGGCACATGGGGCACCCGGGGTTATTGATGAAGAGCAGCACGTAATCGGCCTTCAGGTCGTAAAGCTGTTGCGACGAGCCCGACGCCAGGGTATAACGGATGTCGTTGGCCCGGTGTCCGAGGCGGTTCTGACGCGCGAGGCGAAGCTCATACTCGGGCCCGAGGCGTTCGTACTCGTCGTAAAAGGGACTGGCGAGCTGCGCCTCCAGCACGGGAATATAAAATTCATCGTTGCGCAGCGGTGAATTGGGGTCGTGGAGCACCTCCGAGGCCAGGTAAACGAAATAATCGAGCATCGTCCGCGACGTGGAGGCCGACCGCATAAGCTGCTGCATGGGCTGCGGGTCGGTCGGCGTATCGGCCAGCAGTGCCACGAACTGTGCGAAAGCCACGGCCATCTGCATCGTGTCGGCCTGCCGGACAAAAAGCGTGTCGGCAAAGTCGAACCGGTCCCAATAATGTTCACGCAGATAAGCCCCCGCCTCCCCGGGCGGCATGGCGGCCGGAACCCGGGGAGGCAGAAAAACTGCCGGACGTGCAGGCTCCGATGAAGCCGCCACCGATTGGCTGGACGTCCGACGGCCGCACGCGACGAAGGCCGACAAGGCGCAGACGAAGCACAAAAAACGCAACATAACGGTCAAAATTTGGATCAAAGATAAATCAAAATCCTGAATATAAACGAAAAAAACGGGAAATAATCATGCCGAAACCCTGCTCCGTTTTTTTTCGTAAACGGCCTTGCCACCAACAAAACGGGCGCTACCGACTTCTATCCCGCTTCGGGTCTCCGCGCCAGCAGTTCCGGCGGCCTGACCAATGTGGGCACGCTCGGTTACGCCTGGAGCAGTGCGCCTAACTTGGCGTCGAGCGTGAACGGGTCGCACTTGTACTTCCACAGTTCCACCATGTACCCCGAGGGCATCAACGGTCGTGCGTACGGTTTCCCCGTTCGCTGCGCCCGACAACAAGTCGGGATTTCGATAAGAGGCTGTGCAGCCCATAACCTTATTTCGCTAATCCGGTCATTGCGTCCCCGGGACTATACGGGGAGTGGGGCGACGGAAGACGACGCAACACATTCCGGCCCCTCGGGCCGGTCGGGCCGAAGCCTCTGCCCCGCGGAGGCCCGCCATGCGTGCCCCGCAGGCTCCGACCCGAAAACATACTGATCGAGCCGGCAGCCAGCGGTGGGTCGCCGATTTTTGCGAGCCTCCGCAGCCGGGGGCTGCGGCCCGCACCGGCCTTTTAGGCCGGGAGTTTGTCGCTATACAGATTCTTCGCTTACGCTCAGAATGACAAAAGTGGGGCCCTCAGAATGACAGCAACGCTCTGCGTTGTTTCAGCGGCGGCTTCACGCTTTCAGCGTGCCCCCCACCGGCCGCCGCCGAAAAATCAATCCGGCCCCCGCCGCCGAAAAATCCCGCTCAAAAGGACAGAGGCGGAATAAATGACAAGAATGCAACGCCCGCGGCGTTGCCGCGATTCCCGGCCCGCGCTTCGCGCGTCCGCCCCTGCCGGGAACGCGAAAATGACACCGGGACCGAAAAAAACAGAACCGGGCGAAGCCCCGCCCTGCCCCCAGGAGACAACGCCCTGAAGGCGACCCGAAAAAAGACCCCACCCTCGCCGGCCCGAAAAAATGACCCAACAGACACACAGCGGCTGCCGGGCCCAAGAAAAAAGCGGGTCCTTTCAAAAAAGAACCCGCTTTTCAGAACAGCGGCAGGCGGAACTTCACCCGCAAGAGCCCCCCGTCAGAGCCCCCCCCGTCAGAGACCGCCCCCTCGTCAGAGACCGCCCCCTCGTCAGAGAC
>CAJUIE010000196.1 GCA_910586375.1 uncultured Alistipes sp.
GTCTTGGGAACGTGGATATTGGCGATGGGGTACTTCTTGGCTTCGAGGAACTTGGCGATGCGGTTGGCAGTCGATGCCGTGTCGTCGCCGCCGACGGTCACCAGGAGTTTGACGTTGTTGTCGGTGAAGAACTGGAGGTTGAAGTTGTTCTCGAAATCGGAATCTTTGGGTTTGAAGCGGCTCATCTGGAGGAACGATCCGCCCTGATTGAAGATGCCGTCGGCCATGGGGTAGTCGATGTCCACGGTGCGGGGCGAGGGGGTGAACAGGCCCGTGTAGCCCTCGTGCAGGCCGATTACGCGGTAGCCTTTGCGCAGGAACGTCTTGGCGACACTGCCCACGACGGTATTCATACCGGGGGCCGGCCCGCCGCCGGTCAGAATGGCGATTGCTTCTTTCATGTTATTCTCAGGTAAAGTTTTGTAAGAGACATTGGTTTTTTGCCGCCCAAAATTACGATTATTTTTTCAAACGCCCAAAAAAGAGATTCGGGCCGGAGACAAGCTCCGATACTCCCGTGGAAAACAGTGAGATGCTATACGGATTCCTGCCTTTATTGTATTTCCAGGGTCAGTTCATCGTTTGCCAACCGAACGTCAACGGTCTTTGTCGTTGATGTTCCGTCGGCTTCGATACGGGAGACATCGGCCGAGAGGTAATTGTCGGTTTGAGTCTTGTAGACGAAGGTGTAGTGAGCCGCTCCTGCGGACGCTTCGGCCAAAGATTCGAAACACTCTGTTGCCTTGACGGTCGTGGTTGCGGTGCTGTAGGTGCACTGATGGTTCATAATATATACCTTTCCTTCGGCGAAACCTACAACCCAGCTGTGCAGGGGGTGTGCAGCGTCCAGGAGGATATGTCCTTCGGGGCAGGGATAAATGTCGCCAAGAGAGGCGAGCAGGTTGGTGATTCGCAGCCCGATAGTCTGGTAAAACGGATGGATGTCGTCTTCGGCGGAAGATGTTTCGCGCACGCAGCACAAGAGCTCTTTGCGGGCCGTGTCGTAGATGACCGAGTGGCCCGCGGTGGTGGTTTCGAAGCGGAAGCAGAGCGTCTGGCCGATCCACCGGACGATCGTTTGCAGGCTGGACGTGTCATAGGGTAAATTATCGGCTACGGCAGTCCGATGTGCCCTGTGGTCCTGGTCGAAAGAGATCAGGTCCAGCTGCGCTTCTCCGGATGTGCGTTTGGGATATTGCATGGCCAGTGCAACGCCTTCGTCTTCGGAGTAAATTGCGAAGGGCGTGCCGGTGCCATAGGCCGAATAGGAGGCCGGGCGGTCGGAATCGGTATATTGAAACTTCAACTCTCCGGATTTGCGGTCGAAGAGCCCGACCCAGGCGTTTCCGTGCACGTCGCCGACCAGAACAGCCAGATTCGGATGCAGGGAGATAAACGTATCGGGATACAGAGGTGTGTTGCCGCTTTTTTCATATACGGCTTTGATTACCAGTCCATTGGTGTCGACGTCTGTGAAGTCGAATCTTTCTGCGAGGACGTCCAGCAAGGAAGTGGGCTTATTCGGGCCCACCGAGTCCGTGGCATCGGAGCAGGCTGCGTTTATCAAACATCCGACGGCAGCAATTAAAAGCAAAAGGTTTTTCATATTTATTGGGTATTTAAGTTGAATCCATGTTGCAGGAGAAATCTGCGAGGAAATGACGCTGCCCCCGGGGACAAAAAAACCTTTGCTGAAAAGCAAAGGTTTTCGCCTCATGCGGCTTGTCGGGGAGACTGGATTCGAACCAGCGACCTCCAACTCCCGAAGCTGGCGCGCTAACCGGACTGCGCTACACCCCGAACAAAGACTCTTAAGAGTCTGAGAGCGCACAAAGATAGAACGAAAAACCGAAAAGACAAAATAAAAAACCGAAAAAATACGCTTCACCCCCTCACAACTTTTTATAATGGCAGTAAAGCAGCTCGCCGCCAGGGCCATGCAGGTGCATGCCCCCACCGAGGCAATAGCGGAACATCCGGCAGTCGGAGCACTCGCCCTGCCGCGCCCAGTCGCGATTGCGGAACGGCCCGAAACGGTGCTGCCACACCTCCCAGAAGCTGTCGCGGTAGATATTGCCCTGGTGGAAGTCGGCGCGGATCGAAGTGCAGCCCGAAATAGCCCCGTCGACACGAACCGACGCCACCGAAACCCCCGCGGCACACTGGTAAAAGTGATCGCGGACCTCGGCTTCATACCCCCCGAGAAAGCCCTCGCACGCATAGCTGGCCCCGATGCGCCCCTCGCGCCGGGTCTGGCGGATAAACTCCAGCAACCGGCCGAAACTTTGGTCGGAGAGCCGCAGCGTGGGGTCCTCCCTGGCCCGTCCCATGGGGAAGATCGAAAAGAGGCGCCACGCACCCACACCCTCGTTGATGAGCATCTCGCGAAAGGCCCCGAGCCGGGGCACCAGAGCCTCCGTGACGCAGGTCACCACGTCGAAAGCCACGCCCGGCTCGCGAACGGCCAGACGAACGGCACCCAATGCCCGGTCGAAACTGAGCGGATGACAGCGGATATAATTGTGTTCGTCGCGGAAGCCGTCGAGGCTGACCGTAAGGCTCCGGAGTCCGGCCCCGACGAGGCGCTGGAATCGCTCCTCCGTGAGAGCCAGTCCGTTGGTGACCATCCCCCACGCATACCC
>CAJUIE010000197.1 GCA_910586375.1 uncultured Alistipes sp.
TGCAGCAGGCCAAAAGCAGCGACATCCGATCGCGGTTGTCGATTTTCCAACTCTTTTCGGCAATGTCGAGCAGCCACCCTTCGGGAATCAATCCGTCGAAGAACGGGAACAGCACCTTGTCGCGATAGACCTGCTCCGTAAGCGGCAGCGTGAGACTGACCGCTTCGGCGTCGGGCAGGCGGAGATAGTCGGCATCGTAGCGGAATGTGTAACCAGTTTCGTCCTCGGTTAAAAGCCCCGCCTTGCGGTCGTAGAGGTAAATGGCAGCCTGTTTCATCGGTCATCCGTTTTTGTCATCGGCACCACTCCGACCTCGGCTCCGAACAGGTTGAGAATCTGATTGACTTTGTCCAGCCGCAGCGTCGGTTTTCCTTGCTCCAGCTCGCGCACGAACCGCAGTCCCACCCCCGATTTCTCGGATAGCTCGACCTGCGTCAGCCGATGCTGCTTGCGCATAGCCTTCACGTATTTCGATAAATTTGCCTGCATATTATACCTCTTCGGGTACAAAAATAGTGAAATAATTTATATTTACACCTTTTAGGGTATAGTTATTTCTAAATAGCACAACATAACCCCAATAGGGTATATTCTTTTATCGGTTAATAAGGTGTGCTGATTTGCCATGTTATGTTGTCTAATTACCATTCGAATTTATCAATATTTTTTGCGATGTAGAAACAAAAGTGGGTAACGCTAATTATTTACTCGTTATATCGTTACGTGCCTCTGCTGTTGAGATTTTTGGGATGAGATTATTTTCCCGGCAGGATGTAATCGATATGTAAAATTTCTTTCAATTTGGTTTCTATTCGCTCCCGTTCGTTGCTTTCGGTGGTCTTCAACCGCTCGCGGGGGATGCCGTAGATTTCTAATATGCGGTCTTTCATTATATCGCGCTCTTTTTGCCGGGATCCTTCCTTGTGATGCTGATACCCGTCGGTCTCGATAACGAGCACGGGCTGTTTGCCGACCTTGTTGTAAATCAGGAAGTCGACATGCGTAAGACCGTTCCCTGCATATCGGCGCTCGCTTTCGACGAGCTGCGAAAAATCTCGAATCAACATTCGCAAAGGCAGATGGCACACGACGTCGAGGTGTCGCATGGCTGTATTGTTGCGTAGAATATCCTCGATCAAAGCATAAGTCAGGTTTTCAGAATCGTATTCGGAAACCCGTTTGCGTGTGGCCAGATAAGCCATTCGGGCCTCGGTGTATTGCTTGTAGAGGTAGTCGAAAATCGAACGGATTTTGCTTCCGGTAACGGTAAAGTTATTATATTCGATGTAGGCCAGCAGATCGCTGATGTTGCCGCTTTTTTGCTGCTTGTTGCCGGTCACGACAAGGCAGAATTTCTGTTTGGCTCGTGACACAGCGACATTCAGCAGATTGGGGTCGTCGACGAAGTCGGATATTTGATTTTCGACGGTGCTCATGATGATCGCATCCTTTTCGCGGCCCTGGAATTTATGCACAGTCGCGATGTCGACCGACGCTCCGATTTGTTGCTGCAATGCATCGACTTGTGCGTTGTAAGGAGCTATGATGCCGATATGTACGGCTTCGTACGAAAGCGTTGGCAGTACTTCTTTGCGGATGACGTCGATTTCGCGTTGGTTTACATGGTGGCGGTCGTGATTGCCTTCGACTGTTTTGACCGCGCAAATGACATCAGGTTCGCCGTTGTCGCGGGTCATGATAATGAGGTTGCCGCCGTAGAATTTCCGGTTACAAAAGTCGATGATTTTCGGATGACAGCGATAGTGTTCTTTCAGCAGGGTTTGCGGAACGCTGGAAATCGAACGGCAGACGGATTCTAAAAAACTGTTGCGGGCGCAGTCGTAGGATTGGGGAATGGTGAATTGTCCGGCTATTTCGTCGAGTTTGAGCCGTGTTTCCGGTGTAACGACATTCGGTAGCTGCATGGAGTCGCCGACGATAACGGCGTTTCGGGCACATGAAAGAGCCAATGCGCCAGTCTCGACCGATACCTGCGACGCTTCGTCCATGATGACGTAATCGTATATCGTTTCAGGCGACAGACAGCTGCGGGCAGAAAATGTTGTACTCAACACGACGGAATATTCGTCCAACACCTCCTGAGCCTTGAAATAGAGGTCGGAGGATAAGAATATCGGCTTGGGATGGTCAACTCCGTACTTGCGGTGAAGCGCATTTTTCAGATACTGCATCGACCATTCGGAAAGATGCTTCGTCTGTTCCTCGGTATCTTGCGCTGCAAGATAGATTTCCAACCCTGCAATTTCGGTGCGCAATGCTTTGAGGCGTGCATTGTAAATAGCTGCTTGCAAGTCTGATATGATAGCAGATGAGTCGCGTCGGAAGAAGTCGCGCGATAGTCCTTTGAGTAGCTGTCGACTACGAACCCAAATAGCAATCCAACGGAATTTTACACGCATATTGCCGAAAAAGCCGGAATGAAGAGCTGCATCTTCGGCGAACTGTTGCAGGTCGAACCACAATCGGGTCAGACGGGGAATAGTGCCGGTTTTCCGCAAGGCGATTTTGTAATCGGAAGCTCCGATTTCCCGCTCGAAATGGCGTCGCTCCGTTTCCAAAGCCTGCAACTCTTGTTTGGCGATGGCAAGTCGTTCTTGCTTGGCGAACAGTC
>CAJUIE010000198.1 GCA_910586375.1 uncultured Alistipes sp.
CACGAGAACATGCGTCAGGGACAGTTCGGCAAGATCTACGCCGGGTTGGGTTACGACGCCGAGCCGGGGCACGAGGATCGCTTCAAGTATCTGGCGGGCGGCAACGTCAACCTTTTCAATGGTGACAGCCGCCTGTCGGTCATCGGGCTTTTCAACAACGTTAACCAGCAGAATTTCTCCTTCGAGGACATCCTGGGCGTTACGGGAAGCACGGGCGGGGGTGGCCGGCGCGGAGGAGGTGTCGGCCAGTATATGGTACGGCCGCAGAGTGGCGTGGCGACGGTCAATGCCATAGGTCTCAACTACTCCGATACGTGGGGCAAGCGCGATCAGGTGTCGTTTCAGGGAAGCTATTTCTTCAACCAAACCCGTACGACGAACGTTTCGACAGTCGAAAAATGGTACGAAATGCCCAAGATCGACACGCTCTCGACGCGCGGAGAATCCGACACCCAGTCGTTCAACCACCGCCTCAACGCCCGTCTGGAGTGGAAAATTTCGGAGAATCAGAACCTGATGATCCGCCCCGGCTTCAGCTGGCAGTCCAACGATCCGTGGAGCATGACGCACGGCTGGCAGTATGGTCAGAGCGGTTACTCCCCGATCAACAACTTTAACGATGGCATCCGCCACGGCTACAACGTCCGCACCAACGCTATCTATCGCACCAGGCTGGGCAAGGCGGGTCGCACAATTACTCTCGACGGTACGTTCCGCTATTCGGACTTCGCCAACGACGCGAATTCATGGTCCAACATCGCCGAAATGGCCGCAGTACGCCCTGCGGGCTCTGATATCTGGTCGTGGGACACGGCACAGTACACCGATCTGCGCTATTTGCGCAGCCTGGCGCCATCGACCAGCTACACACTGCGGGGCGAGTTTACTTACACCGAACCAGTGACCAGATATGCCCAGCTCTCGATGCAATATCGCGCCGAGTACGACCATCAGGAGCGGGATAAGAAGAGCTACATTACGGGCGAGGATTTCTCGATTGCAGGGCTGCCTTACGAACCGTCACTTTCGAATACCTACGAAAGCAACTACCTCACCCAGCGTGTGGGACCTGGTTTCCGCTATGCCCGGGAGCGTAATACGTTTGTGGCCAATGTCTACTACCAGCGTTCGTCGCTCAACGGGCAGGTGCTGCAAGCCTCCGATCCGGAGAAGATCCGCCACAACTACAACAACGTGCTCTACTTCATGATGGGGCAGCTCAACATCAACCGTGAAAACTCGCTGCGTCTGTTCGTCTCCTCCTACACCGATAACCCCGAGGTGACGCAGTTGCAGAGCGTCTTCGACATATCCGATGCGCAGTACATTTCGAGCGGTAACCCCGGGCTGAATCCCTCCTACAACCACCGTGTCAACTTCCACTACACCAACTCCAACGTCGAAAAGGGCCGCACGTTCATGTTTATGTTCTCCATGCGGGCAGCATCGGATTACATCACCAACGATGTGCGTTATAACGATGTGGTTATGATCGACGGTGAGGAGTATCGCTACCTTCAGTATTCGCGACCGGTGAACATGAGTGGCTACTGGAACCTGATGTCTCACCTGAGTTATGGACTGCCTGTGGGGTTTCTCAAATCGAACTTCAATGTCATGGCCGGTGTGATCTACTCGCGCACGCCGAGCCGCATCGATGGTGAGCGAAACATGACCGATAACATGGGCTACGATTTCCGGGCTGTGCTGGGCAGCAACATCTCGGAGAACGTCGATTTTACCCTTTCGTGGAACGGGACCTACAATGAGGCTAAAAACTCACTCGATGCCGCAGCTGGCAAGAACCGCTACTTCAACCACACGGCGCAGGGCAATCTGAAGTTCGTTCTTCCGCTGGGTTTCACCCTCACGGCCAGTGCTGCCTACACCCAGTATATCGGTTTTACAAATGACTACGACGACCGTTTCCTGCTCTGCAACGCCTGGTTGGGCAAGAAGGTATTCCGCAACCAGCGGGGTGAAGTGATGGTCGGCGTGAACGACATCTTCAACCAGAACAAGGCTTTTGTACGCACGGTCGGCTCGGGATGGAGCCAAAATGCCACCAACAGCGTCATAGGACGCTACTACATGGTGCAATTCACCTATAATCTTCGCCGATTCGGCAAGAAAGGGTCGAAGAACATCAAGGATTACGATGGAGTTGAGACGCCGAAATCGCCCCGCGGCATGATGGGCCCCGGGCCCGGCGGTCCGCCTCGCGGAGGCTTTGGTCCGCGGTTCTGATTCTGTCTGCTCCCGGGTAGATCAATGCCCCCGCTACTGCATGTAGCGGGGGCATTGATCTTGTCTGCCTGGACTTCTACCCCACTTCGGGTCACCGCGCCGGCTATTCCGGTGGCCTGTTCTATGTGGGTACGTTCGGTTACGGTTGGACCAGTTCGCCTATTTCGGCAACGAGTGTGGATGGGGCGAGCTTGATTTCCTACAGCTCCGGTGTGACCCCCGAAGGTGACAACCACCGTGCGAGCGGTCTCCCCGTTCGCTGCGTGCAGGAATAAGAGAGGGGGGGGGCAAACAACGCTAAGCAAAATTGGGCAGGCGTTTCAGGGCCTAAACCC
>CAJUIE010000199.1 GCA_910586375.1 uncultured Alistipes sp.
AGATTCAACAAGCTGTTGAAACCCGATATTACTCTTGTTCCGCAACCGGTTCCAACCGAATCAATAACTGGCGGATAATCGGATCCATATGGAACGGATTGTAGGTATCCGGAATGAACAACTCGATAACATACGGTTTATCGATCTGAGTCGGGGCCAGGGTAATCGAGAACAAGGCCACCGTATCCCCCGGACTGAACAGCGCTACAGGATAATAATCCTTTAAGAATCCGCTCGGTTCGGGTTCTACGGTTTGCATCTGGAAGTGCCGCCCCTCTTCGGCGGTCGTCGAAGAGGTCACACTCACATTGGTAACCAAAGTCTGCGACCGGTCGGGCCGGGTCAGGCAGACCGGAATCGTCACCGAGTTCATAGACGGGGTCACTTTCACGACCATCTCTTCCTGCAGGAAAGAGACGCGTCCCTCGGCTCTCGGCCCGGTAAATGTCTGCGGTTCCGTTTTTTTACAGGCCACAACCGATAACCCAAGCCATACAAGAAGCAAATACCGTTTCATAAAGCACTAACTAAAGTTCGATGTGAAGCCAGCCCGAGGACGGTTGTGTTCCCGAAGACATAACCGTTAAATCGGCAATAGACAATTGGGACATATCGGCTTTTCTTCCAAATTCAAATCTCGAATTGCAACTAATCCTACTTGTCCATACCCCCTGTCCAATAACTTTACCCGCAAGTGTTGAACTTAGATATTTCCAGTTTTGCAGGAAAGTTGCATCATAATCTCGATTGGCAAAGGTGAAATAGTAATCGGCTTTGTAGTCGTTCCAGCCGAAGAGGTTTTTCTTCTGAGCGGTCACCTGGATGTAAACGATGTCATTGACCAAGTAAGCCCAGGCCCAACACTTCTTTTTCTTGGTTTTGATAAAGACCTGATTGGTTTTGGTCTCCTGGGTGATGCGGGTCGTCACATCTCCATTCCCGGCTGCCTGCGCCACGCGGTAATACATGGTCTGCTCGAACGAGTCGTAGTTGTAGTTCACGGTCTGACCGCCCACAATCACATCCCCGTCGGCGTTCAAAATCATTTCATAGGCGAACCGATTGGCGGCTACGTAAGGCTGGTAGTCCTCTTCTTCCAAATTGTCATTGAAAAGGAATCGGCCCTGGTATTTCGCCTTGAAAGCGGGGTATTCGTCCAACGAGCTCATCGACCGGAACTCTTCCAGAGCGGCTTCGCGGGCCATCTCCTGCGAAACGAATCCCAAGGAGTCGTACCACGCAGCCAAAGCCTGTTCGTCTTTTCCGAGCAGCATCGAAAGGGTCTTCTCAATGGCCGCTTCGTCGGCGAAGCAAAGTTTACCGTCGCGAACCGTTACGGTCGCCGCGGTTTCGGTCGCCGCTTTCGTCGGAACGGGCCGAGCCTCTTCCAAAAGGGCGGTTTTGTTGCAAGCGGTCAAAGCGACTGCGCCGCACGCTGCGAAAATCAGTTTTTTCATCATAAAAAGTAAATTTAGTTAATAAATATTCCGAAAAATTCGTACGACATTATACGTATCGAATATTTCAACTGCAAATATAAAAGCAATAGAAATAAGGAACAAAAAGAATAAAATATTATATCAAATTTTTACGGGTTTTATTTTTTACTCTTGTGCGATCTGTGTGTACCGAGCACACTCGATCACTTCAAGGATTCCGAGTGCAAACATAGACAAAAATCCTATGCGCGCAAAACGGGCTGTGCTTAGGATTCGATGTCGGGCCCGACGACCGAAGAAGGTGTCTGCTCTTCCGGCCGGCGGCCGAAGCTGCGGCGGAGCCAGCGAGGCAGGATAATCACTCCCATAATCAGATACGGATAATAGGTCACCAGGCGCCACAGCAGCGCGATCACGGCTGCGGCACCGACCTGTACCGAAGCCCCTGCCGGGATCACGTCGCTCAGAAAGTGGGTGAAAATGTACTCGGCAAAGCCGCTACCGCCGGGGGTAGGCGCTACGAGCATCATGATCCACATCGCCAGCTGGCGGGCGAAGACCAAAAACTGGTCGCTCAGCGTGAAAAACGCCATGAACAACGCGTTGGCCACCAAATACCGGGAACTCCACGACAGAAACGTGGCTGCAAAAGACTGGAGCCAGAACAGGGGCCGATAGCGCCGGATCTCGATCGCGCTCCGGACGATGCCGTTGCCCGCTTCGACCGCTCCGGCTTTCCACCGCCGCAACCCGGGCAACGAAAAAAGACGCACAAGGAGCCACTTCAATCCACGGGGGTTGAAGAAGAGGCCGTAGCTCAACAGGAGCAGGTAGGCGAGTTTCAGCCCGTAGCCGATGGTGGCGAAAAGCATGAGCTGGTGGCCCATCGGCCCGCCGAAGAGGCGGTCGCCGCCGACGATGAAAAAGACGACCGGAAAGAGCAGGGCGAAGTAGAGCTCGTCGAAAAACGAGGTGAGCATCACGATCGCCGCGCTCCGGCCGACGGGCACGCCCTCTTTGTGGACGAAGACGATCGCGACGCTGGTTCCGCCGATGGCCGAGGGGGTCACGGCGGAGGTGAACTCCCACAACATGGTGATCCGAAAGGCTTGTCGCCACCCTAGGTC
>CAJUIE010000200.1 GCA_910586375.1 uncultured Alistipes sp.
AAGGCGGTGCGCGCCCCCGGGGATTTAGGGCCAGTGTTTCTTTGCGGTGTAAAACGCAAAGAAAAGTAAAAAATAATTTGGAGGAGAATTATTTTTCGCGGCTGCATGAACCGCATTTTCTACTGACAACCAACTAATTAAATCCAAATGGAGAACAAAAAACAGACATTCCGCGAGCTCTACTTGTCGCTGCCGCCCACCGAGCAGCAGCGCCGCGCCGTGGAGATCATCGACCGCTGTAACGTCAGCTTGTGGACCATCCTCTCGTGGACCACCGACCCCGGCAAAGGCGGACATCGCAATCCCCGCCCCCGCACGCAAGCGATTCTTGCCGAGATGTTCGGCCTGCCGGCCGACGTGCTCTTTCCATCCTGTGAATCCAAAAATGCCTGAAAATCATGCACTATCCGACATCTGCATGCCTCATGCGCGGACTGCGCGAGGTGCCCTGGGGCCGCGTCAGGGAGGTAAAAGACAAGCTCTCCGAAGCTCTCGGAATCAAATCCCGCGCAGGCCTCGACAACCGCATTCGTGGCCGGGTGAAGCACACCGTGGCCGACTGTGTGAAGATCGAAGCCGTATTCGCCGAGTACGGCATCGAAAATCCGTGGGGCGAATGATACGCCGCCAGACCGCCCCCCGGCAACCCCTCGGGCCGCTCCAGACCGCTGCCGGAGCCCTGATCGTTGCGCTCCTGACGATGGCCCTCATCTGGACGTGGATGATTGCATGCAATTAAAAATTGGGGCCGCTTACGGTTTCGGCAAGAGCCGCAGCCAGTGGGGGGGGGCCGGGGGCCGCAATAGAGAGAACCGGATAAGAGCTGCACAGCCTCTTATCGAAAACCCCACTCTTAGTGGGGCGGGCCTCCGCCCGGGGATGGCTGCGGCCCGCCAGTCATCCGACTGTCATTCTTTGGCGCTTTTTTCCGCAAAAAGCGCCGCAAAAACGCTCCGCCCCATGTCTCCGACTACGGTCGGGGGCCTAACGCTGAAAGCGGGTGCTGAACGCATTTTGTAAACAAAATAACCCGCCTTTCGCGCTTTTAGTCCCCCGACCGCTTAACGTCTCCGACATGAAGGCGGAAACGATTTCCCACAACGAAGAGCCGAAGACGGCGGAGCTGCGGCTCGGACGACCAAAGGTCGAAACATTGGACGTAAATGTCATTCTGAAGCGATAGCCGAAGAATCTGTTTTCGCGGGCCGAAGACGGCGGACGGAACGCAACAACATGTTGCGGGCCTCCGCGGGGCAGAGGCTGCGGCCCGCCAGTCTTTCGACTGTTTTTTCGCAGGCCGGAGACGGCGGAGTGACTGCAACGCTCCGCGTTGCTCTCTTCGGCGGCGAGGGGGGGGGCTCGCCGAAGAGAAAATTGGGCGAAGATTGCTTGCGGGGCGGCCCACCGCTGGCTCCGGCCCGAAAATAAGACTCTTGCCTGCGCTCCGAAGGACAGCAGAACCGCCAAAAAAATAAAAATTTTAACACAAAATCCCCATTAAAGGGTTAAAAAATTTGACAAACGCAGGATGATTGATTATCTTTGTATCGTCAAAGGCCCGGTTTACGGGAGTCATCCACCTCAGTTTTGCGCCTCCGGGCGTGTTCCCTTCACATCGCTACACCCGTAGTGCGCCTCTGGCCTGCGGGCAGAGCAAAAAAGCCTGAACGACTATGAGAATCAAACTACAACGCGACATTCCGCTGCTTTTTCTCAAGGGCAGCGACGAGCTCGGACGCGCCACGGGCGTCACCGGCGAGAAGACCCACGCACAGTGGCGCCGGGCCGGCCTGAAATACTGCGTCATGAACGACGGCACGTTCCTCTACGACCCGGCCGAAGTCTCGAAATTCATCAAGAAACACTACGCCCCCCAGCAGGTGCGCGACATCCTGAAGGCCTGAGTCATGAAAACCCAGTGTGCAACGATCCTTCCCGCGGCGGAGGAGTACGACGACTACCCGAGCCAGTACATCACGGGGTCGTCCGCGGCGGCGGCTTTCGCGTATGAATTGAACGAGCTGGATATGCGCTGCATCTTCGCGGAGCTGCGCGACCAGACAGACTGCGGCAGCCGCGGCGACATCGACGGCGAGCGCTGCGAGTTGGATTATAAGGTCTTCCGCATCGAGGCCGTGCACCACTATCGCACCCACTTGGAGCAGGGCGGCGACAGCTATTGCGGGGTTTGGGAAATGGTGCCCGTTGTCGACGAGGACTGTTTCGACGTGCGCCGCGTCTATGACGAGCAGGGCCGCGACTACCCCGAGCTGGTCGGGAGGCTCAACAACTACAGCGCGAAGATACAAGGCTGAGGCGTTCAGAATGACAAGGAAAGAGCCCGGCGCAAATGCCCGGGGGCCGCAATAGAGAGAACCGGATAAGGGCTCTGCGACCTATTATCGAAAACCCGACTTGTTGTCGGGCGGTCCAGACAGTCTGGCGACTGGTTTTTTCGAGAGCCGGAGACGGCGCATCTTCGCCGCGGCGACTACAGAGAGCCGCAGCCAGCGAAAATTTTCTCTTCGGCGGCAGGGGGGGGGCACGCCA
>CAJUIE010000201.1 GCA_910586375.1 uncultured Alistipes sp.
CAACCGACACAGCCGAACCCGAAAGGGTCACGGTAGCGGAGCCATCCGAAATGCTGGTGAGCACGGGGTTTGCAATCGCAGCGTCGACATTACCCGTACCGCAAAGAACATTCGGGCCCGTGACGGAGATTGCGGTGATGGAGATCGCCGCACCGGAGGCCTTGATAGGAATCTTAACCAGACCCGTGATGTTCTTAAAGTTCAGCGACGAAGAGCCCTGACCTACCGACACGGCAGCACCGCGTCCGAAGGAGTTGGCCACGAGGCCCTGGGTAGCGGGAATCGTGATGCCCTGGAGCTGGTTGCTCGTGCCGCTGGTACGTTTCACAGCAGCGTTAGCCGGGTAAGTGTAGACGAACGATGTAGCGGCAAGCTCGGCAGCCGACACCTGTCCGAGGAAGGTCGTGGTGGAGGCACTGCCGTTCTGCGCCTCGAAAATACGGCCCGTAACACCGTTACCGGGGAATACGGTAGCCTGGTCGCCGACCTGCCAGTAAACGTTGTTGCCCGAAAGGGTAGTACGCGTATCGGGATCCTCAGCAACAATAACCTGTCCCGGAGCCTCGAGTCTCATTTCCTCAGTAGCAGGGCCGTCGGGAATAACGGGCTCCTCGACATCGGGCGTGCCCGGAGTAAGGAGTTCCTCATCGAGGGCATTGCTGGAGCAACCCGCAGCGAACATCGCCGCAACAGCGAACGCGCCCGCAAAAAGCAATTTCCTTTTCATAAAAAACTAAATGTAATGGTTGAATGATTAATATGGATTTCCTGAAAAAAACTAATTGAAGCCTTCGTGGGTAGCAGAAGCGCCAGAACCGACGCCGCCACCGAAACCTTCATGAGTGCCCGACGCACCAGCGCCGATACCCCCGCCAAAGCCTTCATGCTCGCCGGAGATTCCCCCGCCGATGCCGCCACCGAAACCTTCATGAGTGCCCGAATTGCCGCCAGCAAGTCCGCCGGAGAGAAAGCCCTCATGCGAACCACCAATACCCTCGCCAAAGCCACCGCCAAAGCCTTCGTGTCCGCCGGAGATGATACCACCTTCGCCTTCGAAGAAACCTTCGTGACCACCGACAAAGGAGCCTCCGGTGCCATCGCCGAAGCCCTCGTGTGTACCGTCGTAATC
The DNA here is from genome assembly GCA_910586375.1 of uncultured Alistipes sp. Classification (GTDB taxonomy): domain Bacteria; phylum Bacteroidota; class Bacteroidia; order Bacteroidales; family Rikenellaceae; genus Alistipes. Next base: position 1,130 of record CAJUIE010000201.1, read on the forward strand.
GGTGTCGAACAATGCCGACTCGGCAAAGCCCCGCTCCACGCAGAACTCGCAGACCTCAGCATACGGAGCTACATAGGGCATCTTCAGGCCCCTTATAACTCCGCTCTGTTCCTTTAATTCCTTTTCCATAACAGTATGTTTGTTGTTTCGTTTCAATTTCTTCGTTTCGTGCGTCTGCCTGTCGAACGGACAGAGCGGCGATTTATTTTGTCACAGCGCCGCTGGCCAAGTGTCGTGCGGCGCACTTTTTTAATGCCCCCCTTTATAGCCCCCCTCGCTTGAGCAAGGTTTGCTGGTGGGGTTGGACCGGGACCCGGAGTGGGTCGGTTGTCAACCCCGGGGGCCAGAGGTTTTGCGCCCCCAGTCTGGGGAGGGCGGAAAACCGGGCCGGAGCGGCAGCAGCTGCCCCGGCAAAGGCCCCAAAAGTGCTGGGCGGTGGGGACATAGTGGACTGAACATCCGGCGGAGAGGGTTCTGGTAGCCACCCCGGAGGTTCGGCCCGGCAATGTCGAGCACAGCCCGGCAATTGACCGGAGCAGGTTGCTTCGGTCATCCTTTCCGGATATGGGCGGTACAACCGCACGGGACCCGGTGACCTGCGGCCACCAAGCCCCCGCTTCATGTTATACGCGGCCCTCGACGCGACCCCAAAAAAACTCAGGGCACACCGGCACACCGGAAGGGGGGGGGAATTTTGCACTTCAAACGTGCTATTCACCCCTATTATTACTATGTCGCCGAAAAAGCAGCCTAAATCGAAACAAGGTCCCAGAACCCACGATTTTAGCTTTAAATGCCCTCTCGGCATCTGTTTCTGCGGCAAACTTACGAAAAAAATTTCTCTAAATCCAAATAAACACTGAAAAAAGTTGAAAAAAGCGCGCTTTTTTTTGCTATCGGAATGTTTCTCCTCCACTCGCGCACCCTCTCCCGGATGCCCCAGAAAAAAAACCGGACTGAAGCCTCAACCCCCAATAATCGCGCCGAAAAGGTCTGAGACAGCCGTTTTTTGCCCCCACACACCCTTACCTGATGACCGAAAAAACAGTTTTTGCCAATGCCCGCAGCCCGACGAGGCGATGTTTATTTTCGGGCCGCAGCCAGCGAACGGCGACGCATGAAGTGCGAGCCTCCGCCCGGGGGTGGCGACGGCCCGCCAGTCTGGCGACTGTTTTTTCGAGAGCCGAAGCCAGCGCATCTTCGCTGCGGCAGACTACAGAGAGCCGCAGCCCGTGAAAATTTTCTCTTCGGCGGCCGGGGGTGGCACGCCAAAGGCGTGAAGCCGCCGAAGAGATAACGCCCCAAAGGCGTTGCGAAAAAGCCACCGGGCAGGGCTGCGGCTCGGACGACCTCTGGGCGAAAAGATTCTTGACTGCGCTGCCGCTTGTCCACCTCCTCCTTGCAGGACA
>CAJUIE010000202.1 GCA_910586375.1 uncultured Alistipes sp.
GTCCTTGCCCATGCCTACGGCCTGGGCGCCCTGACCCGGAAATACGTATGCGTGTTTCATAAGAATGGTTTGCTTTTTTTTTGTTTGGTGCGACAAAGGTACGAAAATATTTTCTAAATTTGCGGCGTCAAGGTTCGGAAAGGGTCCTGTGAAGACTCCGACCGATGAAAAGGGAATGCCGTGAAAATCGGCAGCAGTTCCCGCTGCTGTAAGTTCCTGAAATGGGCTGCAACTGATAGAAAGCCACTGATCCGGGGGATCGGGAAGGTGTTGCGGCCGGAACGAGCCAGAAGACCTGCCTTGTCATCCCCTTGGGGGAGAATCTTTTTTCGGACAGCCTCTGCGGAGAACGGAGCCGGTCGGACCCCGGGACGGGTAAAACCCCGCGGGGAGGGTGGGTGAGTGTCACGGCAGGAGCACTAAAGGCTGGAAAGAGAAGATTCGATTCCGAGGAGAAACGGAACCGAATTTTTTTAACTTTCAGATAACAGCAAACATGGAAATGAAGAGACTTTTTCTTTTGGCGGGCGCAGTGCTCGCAATGGCGGCCTGTACCGACTCCTCGACCGAGTACATCTACCTGCCGACGTCGGATGAGTGTACTGCCAACCACATCGAAACGGTGTCGTTCGAGGCCGACGAAATGATGAAGGGTGTTGATGGACAGTATGTTATGCTGGGTGATGCCGATGTGGCCGGTTCGTTCGTCGGAGGCATTTATCCCAATGTTTATTGGTTCGAGAGCCTGACCGGCGCTTCGGATATGCTTGATGAAAATGGTTCCTACGACGGTCCGCTCTTCTCCACGGCCAATGAGAACATCTGGTTCGGACATATTTATTCGACGGGGCAATATGGTGACTCGTGGGGCGGCTTTGTTTTGTCGGCCGATTATACCAGGAGAATTTCGGAAACGGGCTACTACCAGTTTACGGTATGGCCCGATCGGGGAGCGTGTGGCTCCTCGACCTGTGCAATAGGATATTGTAACTTCTCGGGTACATACGGAATTCCGACAATCGACTTTGCCAAGCAGCCCCGTACGGTGTGCCATTGCTATCTGGCCAATACGATGCTTGCGTATGAGTATACGCCTTCGGCCGCTGTGGAGCCTGCGGAATATTACTATCGTGTTGTGATCGCCGGAGAGCTCGACGGCGTTCAGACGGGCACGGTGGTTTGCACCCTCGTTCAGGGAAGGAGCCGTGTGAATGGCTGGGTGAAGGTCGATCTTACGCCGCTGGGTAAAGTCGATAAGCTGACCTTCACGCCCGAGTCGAATGATGAGTCGGAGTACGATGGGGTGAAGTATCTGAATGTCCCGGCTTACTTCGCGCTCGACGAAATCGGATTGCTGGCTGATAGGTAACAGAGGCTTTCCTGGTTGGAATAAGTGTAAATCCGCCCCTGCTGTACAGCAGGGGCGGATTGCATTTTCGGGGTTTGGCAGTCAGGTCAGAGCTGGGTGAGTACCAGCGTACTCTGTGCAGGCAGGCATATCTGGAACGCGCCATCGACAACTTCGAGTTGCATGAGGGCCGGAAGCAGCTCGTCGCCATCGGGCAGATGATTGGCCAGGTAGCGGTAGACCTTGCAGGGGGCCGCGCCTCCGGGGTGTGCGTTGACCAGGTCGATGTTTACCTCCTGTTCCGAGCCGTTGGCCAGAACATAGCTCCACTTGCCATCGGCGGAGCGAACAGCACTGCCGGCGACGAAATCACCCCGCAGATCGAGCGGGAAGACTTCGGAGCCCTTGCGGATGAAGCGGGTCAGCAACGTGTAGGCGTGGTACTGCGGCCTGACCTCGAAATCCTCCCGGAGCGACGGATAGATCGTCGGGTCGGGGTCCTGAGCATAGGTGCTGCGCAGGTGACGCCAGAGGCCGAGTTGCTGCATTTCTGCATAACTGGCCGTACGGCCGTAGTATTGGTCGATAAGGCTCCAGTAGCTGCATCCGGCAGCGCCGGCGTTAAGAAAGTTGATGACGTGGCGCGTCATCAGCACTCCGCGTTCGTAACGATCGATGTCGCGTTGGCGTGTTGCCCCCACACACTGGTTCGAGCCAAATTCGCCGACTATGTGGCGTTTGCCAGCCCGGGCCGCAACTTCGACGTTGGCCTGCTCCCAGCTGGTGACCATGTGGTTGGGTGTTTCGTAGCCGAAAATGTAGGTGTGGCTGTTGAACAGGTCGGCTTCGGCTGCCAGCTCGGCTGCACACGCCTCCAGGTAGAAGCGGCGGGTGTCGGTGTTGTCCGAGAGGTTGAGCTTCACCCGGTCGCGGATGCCGTCACGGCGCAGCCGGGTATCGAGCGTCTTGACAAGGGGTACGTAGTGCTCGATGGGACAGACGTTGCCGTCGGGTTCGTTGAAGGGGGTCAGCTCCTTGATGCAGGTGTATCCCCGCTCTTCGATGAGGTATTTGACCACTGTCGAAAAGCTCTCGGCGAACTCTTCGTCGTTTGCAGGTTCCGTGACCCAGTTGGTGGCCGCAGGGTCGCAAAGGAAGTGGCGGCCCAGATAGCCATTGCCGACC
>CAJUIE010000203.1 GCA_910586375.1 uncultured Alistipes sp.
AAGTACGGTGCAGGAAATCGGGATGGAACAACAAACCGATGGCTTCCGGTGCGGGGCCGTCCTCCAGTCGGTGGATGCCGACTGTCTGCCCCGGAGCGAAACTCACGACCGTTTCATCGTCGAAATCATAAACAGTCTTTCCGTAGTTGATGATGCACCCGGTCGTCTTTTTGAGAAACAGCGCATAAAATCCCAGCGTCATACGGTGTGTCGGTTGCGGCACGGAGCCGTCGAAATGCACGATGCCGACCAACGGGTGGCGTGTCCCGAACCCAAAAAACCGGTTGTACTGCTCGATGGTGTCAGCCTTTACTATATCCGTTATCTCATTCATATTCTTCGATACAAAGGAAATATATTTTGTTCGATAATGAAAGTGCAGCTACGCAAAATACGTAATCGGGGTAGTTCTGTCCGTAAGAAAGGTAACGTGTCGCATGATGGAACGTCCTAATTTTGCAACTATAAATAATAAATCAAAAGATGAACGATATTATAGAAAGAATGCGGAGCGGAAAGCGGATTTCGGAAACGGATTCCGACTTTCCCCGTTTGTGCGAGGAGATCGAGAACACGCGGCGGCTCGTCGGAGAACTGAACACAGGTTATCATACGCCCGATGAAGTGCGGGCGCTGCTCGAACGCATCTGGGGACAGCCGCTGGATGCCTCCGTGCGTATGTTCCCGCCGTTCTATACGGCTTTCGGGAAAACGACCCGTGTGGGCAAAGAGGTGTTCATCAACTTCGGTTGCACGTTCCTCGACCAGGGCGGCATCACACTCGAAGACGGTGTATTCATCGGACCGGGAGCGAAAATTCTGACGGAACACCATCCCGAAGAACCGGCTTTGCGGCATCGGCTGCTGGTCAAGCCCGTAGTTGTCCGCCGCAACGCATGGATCGGTGCGGGTGCGATGATACTGCCGGGCGTTACGATCGGCAAGAATGCCATCGTCGCCGCCGGAGCTGTTGTAACGAAAGACGTACCCGACAATACCGTTGTCGCGGGTGTGCCTGCAAAAATATTAAGAAGCATAAAAGCAATGAATTTATGAATAGAAAATTGATCATGTTCTTCGTGATAGGAATCATGATTATCACGGGAGCAGCTTGCAAAAGAACAAATAATTTGAATAACGTAAAGAACATGGAAAATCTGAATCTGACCGCCGAGTGGGACAAGACATTTCCCAAAAGCGACAAAGTGAACCACAGCAAAGTGACATTCGCCAACCGTTACGGCATCACGCTTGCCGCCGATGTTTATAAGCCAAAAAACGCACAGGGAACCTTTGCCGCCATCGCCGTAAGCGGCCCTTACGGGGCCGTCAAGGAACAGGTATCGGGCCGCTATGCCCAAACGCTCGCTGAGCGCGGCTTCCTGACCATCGCGTTCGACCCCTCGTTCTACGGCGAGAGCGGCGGTGAACCGCGTAACCTGACATCGCCGGAGATCAGTACGGAGGATTTCAGCGCAGCGGTTGATTACCTGCTCACGCGCGACGATGTGGATGCGCAGCGTATCGGGATTCTCGGCATCTGCGGCTGGGGCGGTTTCGCCCTGAACGCTGCCGCCAACGACCCGCGTATCAAGGCTACCGTTGCCTCTACCATGTACGACATGAGCCGTGTGAATGCCAACGGGTATTTCGATGCGGAGGACAGTGCGGAGTCTCGTTACGCCAAGCGCGTTGCCCTGAACGAACAGCGCACGAAGGATTACCTGAATGGCAGTTACGAACGTGACGGTGGTGTGGTAGAGACCGTGACCGATGACATGCCGCTTTTCGTCAAGCAATACCACGATTATTACAAAACGGAACGCGGTTACCACCGCCGCTCACCAAACTCCAGCGGAGGCATCAACAAGACTGCGGTACTATCGTTCATCAACATGCCCTTACTTACCTATATCGGTGAAATACGCAGCGCCGTACTGCTGGTACATGGCGAGAATGCCCATTCACGCTATTTCAGCGAGGATGCCTATAAGCGGTTGACAGGCGACAACAAAGAACTGCTGATCGTCCCTGAAGCGAACCATACCGACCTTTACGATAACCTCAATCTGATTCCGTTCGACAGGATAGATGTTTTCTTCAATAAACACCTGAACAACAGATGCTTATGAACAAGATCATTTTAATTGCAATATCAGGCATTTTAACATTCCATGTTATGGCACAGGAAAAAATAGTACAGACAGCCGGGCGCGACCAGCTCGGCGAGTTCGCCCCGAAATTCGCAGAACTCAACGACGATGTCCTTTTCGGCGAGGTATGGAGCCGCACCGACAAACTCGTTCTTCGTGACCGCAGCTTGGTAACAATTACATCGCTCATCAGTCAGGGCATCACCGACAATTCGCTGACATATCATTTGCAGTCGGCGAAGAACAACGGCATTACCCGCACCGAAATCGCCGAAATTATCACGCATATCGGTTTTTACGCAGGCTGGCCGAAGGCTTGGGCGGCATTCCGTCTCGCCAAAGAGGTGTGGGCCGAGGAGACGACCGGCG
>CAJUIE010000204.1 GCA_910586375.1 uncultured Alistipes sp.
CCGATCATCCGGTAGCGGGCAGCAAGTTGTCTGAACCGTTCGGGGTGGCGGTGTGAGTCGAGTACAGCAATCACTTCGTATCGGGTGTATTCCGACGAGAGCAGATTTTCGAGCTGCGCGGGATCTTCGACACCGGTGCAGAGGATCGAAATGCCGATGTCGTCCGGTGCATCACACGTAACGCCGCGCATGGAACGGAGCAACCGGCGTCTGTTGCGGGCGCGCAGCACCACTCCGTAGAGCGTGCAGGCGGCTGCTATGGCGCAAGTTGCGAGGAGCAGTAGCAGGATAGTCATGCCAGGGTGCGTTTGTGGGTTTGGGCGAGTGCTTCGGCGTAGGAGTGTCCGGCGGCGCCGAACAGCTCTCCGAGCAGATCGGGCGAATAGCTTTCGTGTACCATATAACGCATTAAAGCTCTGCGCTGTAAGACGCTCAGACGTCCGATTCCGGTGTGTATCTGTCTGCCTTTCAGGGGGCAGTGCATGGCGCAGAGCGTGTAGAGGGCTTCGCGGCTCAGTTCGGGCTCGGGATCTCCGGCTGCCAGCTCCCGGAGGATGTGTGCAGCTTCTTCGATGGAGAATTGTTTGACGATGCCCATTCCTATGCGCCGCAGGTTGGGACTTGGCGAACGGAGCAGTGGTTCGTAGGCAATGGGCAGGATGCCGCGCCGCAGCAGAACCATGATCTCGGCCATTTCGCATCCCGATAAGGGTGCTTCGTACTCTTCTATCAGGCGCAGGGTCATGGCCGGTTCGGTCGCCATGCGTGAGAGCAGAACCTGGAACTTTACAGCGCGGTTGCGGCTTTGTGAATAGCGGGCCAGACGTGTCGTCGTCGATGTGTCGATGGGTAGCGATGCCAGCAGAGAGATGTGGCGGGCCCGGCGGTATCCACGGCTCAGTCTGATTCGGCGCAAAAGCTTCTTTTCGAGATTATGGACCGTGACGATGCGTCGCAGCTGGGCGGTGTCCAGTCCGTAGGTTGCCGCGACGATGCCTGCCAGTGTTTCGGTCAACAGGAGCCAGGCGCCCCTGCGGCGCAGCAGGGGGAAGCGGGGAATTTCGTGGGTGCCTGTGTGCAGGACGAGCATGAGCAGATGCAGATAGCGATTGCGCAGCACCTCGTGGCGTTCGCGGCGGTTTTGCCGCAGCCGGTCTGTCGCCTCCGCGATCGGAAGACCGGCTGCCACGAGGGCTGCCACGACCGAAAGAATCATCGCAAAGGTGTTCATTCCGTCTGACGTATTAAGTCGTGCGCGACTTTTGCTCGCAGTCGTTGCAGATTCACGGGAAAGGTCATGTACTGGTCGATGCCGGACTCCAGAAGGCTCAGGACCGTTTGCTCGGACTGTTGCCAGGAGACCACATAAAAAAGCGGTCGCCGCAGCCCCATGGGACGCAGGGTGCCGATCGGATCGCGTCCGCACAGAAAGGGCGCTGCTTGCAGGACGATCACCAGATCGAAAAGCATCCGGCGGCACAATTGCTCCATTTCGGTATTGCAGGGCGTGCTTTTCACCTCGGCATCCAGATCGCAGAGTGTCCGGCAGACCATCTGGCGCAGAAATTCGTCGTCCGAAACTATCAGTATTCGTTGCATGGCATTTCTCCGGTCTTACCGACCGGCTGGGCTATGTCGGCCCAAAACCGTGCCAGAGGCCGATTTGCCGAAAAAAAGTTCCCGTGGATGTTGTTTATACGATAAATATGCGTATATTTGCACTCCGAATTATGTTTTCTAACATAACCAACGACTCAATGTACGTTATAGTAGAGATTGCAGGTCAGCAATTTAAGGCTGAAAAAGGTCGGAAACTTTATGTTCACCGTCTCCAGGGCGAAGAAAATTCGTCCGTAAGTTTCGACAAGGTCCTGCTCGCAGACAACGACGGTCAGGTCAAAGTAGGCGCACCTGTTGTGAAAGGCGCCTCGGTAAAGTGCAAGATTCTGAAGCACCTCAAGGACGACAAGGTCCTGGTCTTCAAGAAAAAGCGTCGTACAGGCTACCAGAAATGCAATGGTCATCGCCAGTATCTGACGCAGATCCTCATCGAGGAGATCGTTGCATAACCTTTAAAAACTGAATCAACATGGCACACAAAAAAGGTGTAGGTAGTTCGAAGAACGGCCGTGAGTCGGAAAGCAAGCGACTCGGCATCAAACTGTTCGGTGGTCAGTTCGCAAAGGCGGGCAACATCATCGTTCGTCAGCGTGGTACGGTACATAACGCCGGTGAGAATGTCGGCATGGGTAAGGATCATACGCTCTTTGCTCTGGTCGACGGTACAGTTTCGTTTTGCAAGAAAGGTGAGGGACGCTCTTATGTGAGTGTTACACCTCTGAGTGAATAAGGACGCTGTGGCGGTCCGATAAATTGAGGCGGTTCTCGAAAAGAGAACCGCCTTTTTTGCGGGAATGTTTTTGCTCCGGAACTGTTGCGGCGCGTTTTTTTTGCTGGGTCGAGCCGCAGCCACCCCCGGCGAAGGCTTTTTCGCAACGCTTTAGCGTTGTCTCT
>CAJUIE010000205.1 GCA_910586375.1 uncultured Alistipes sp.
CAATAAAAAATAATTCTTTTGAGAATCGCAAACTTGCCGCCCTGCGCGACGCCCTCCTGCCGAAACTCATGAGGGGCGAAATAATGCCGGGCTGACGCGCGCGGGACGAAGACTGCGGAGTGACTGCAACCCATGTTGCGGGCCTCCGCGCGGCGAAGGCTTCGGCCCGTCTGCCTGACGGCAGAAAAACAAAAAATGTCATTCTGAGAAGCCGCAGGCGACGGAGAATCTTTTCGATCGCAGATCGTCCGGGCCGCAGCCAGCGAAGCAAGACACAAAGTAGCGGGCCTTTGGCCGGGAGTGTGACACTATAAAGATCCTTCGCTCCGCCCAGGATGACAAGGAGGGGGGGGGTAACGTAAAACGCAAACAAACCGTATTAGGAAACGATTTTGGAAGAGCAAAAAAAACAGAACGTCACGCAGACGACACCGGACGAAATGCTGCGGGCAGTGCTGGTGGCAGTAATCCGTGACGACCAGCCGCCCCGGCAGACGGAGGAGTTTCTCTATGAGCTGGAGTTTCTGGCCGAGACAGCCGACATCCGGGCCGTGCGCCGCTTTACACAACGTCTGCCGCAACCCTCGTCGCGCATATATGTGGGTCCCGGTAAATTAGATGAAATTGCCGCCTACTGCCGCGACAACGAAATCGACGTGGCGATCTTCGATGACGAGCTCTCCCCCTCGCAGACGCGCAACATCGAGAAAGCCATGCCCTGCCGCATTCTGGACCGCACACGCCTGATACTCGACATCTTCATGTCACGTGCCCAGACGGCCTACGCCAAAACTCAGGTGCAGCTGGCCAACTACGAATACATGTTGCCCCGTCTGTCGGGTCTCTGGACCCACTTAGAGCGGCAGCGCGGCGGCACAGGTACACGCGGCGGAGCGGGAGAGCGCGAAATCGAAACCGACCGCCGCATCATCCGGGGCCGCATCGCAAAACTCAAGGAGGATCTGAAGAAGATCGACCGCCAGATGGCCGTACAGCGCTCCAACCGCGGACAGCTGGTGCGCGTGGCTCTGGTGGGCTACACCAATGTCGGTAAGTCAACGTTGATGAATCTGATCTCGAAAAGCGAGGTTTTCGCCGAAAACAAGCTCTTCGCAACACTCGACACGACGGTCCGCAAAGTGGTGTTCGACAACCTGCCGTTCCTGCTCTCCGACACCGTGGGATTCATCCGCAAACTGCCTACGGAGCTGATCGAGTCGTTCAAATCGACACTCGATGAGGTTCGCGAAGCCGACCTGTTGGTTCACGTGGTCGATGTCTCGCATCCACAATTCGAGGAACAAATCGACGTCGTAAAACAGACTCTCAGCGAAATAGGCGCTGGAGACAAACCCGTCTATCTGGTCTTCAACAAGATCGACGCCTACACTTACGTCCGGAAGGAGGAGGACGATCTTACGCCCACGACGCGCGAAAATCTTTCGCTCGATGAGCTGAAACAGACCTGGATAGCCCGCGCCAACACGCCCTGCATTTTCCTCTCGGCCCGCACCCGCGCCAACATCGAGAAATTCCGCACCGACCTCTACGGCATGGTCCGCGAAATACACGCCGGACGCTATCCATTCAACAATTTCCTCTACTGACGAACCCTAAAACCCTAAAATATCATGGAGTTGCACATCCTCAGCAAGCAGAACACCGTTCTGAACAAATTCATCGCCCAGATCCGCGACAAAGCCGTTCAGAAAGACCCGATGCGCTTCCGCCGCAATCTGGAGCGAATCGGCGAAATCACAGCCTACGAAATCTCGAAAACATTCGCCTACAAACCCTGTGCAGTGGAAACGCCCCTGGGTGAGGCTGCGATGGAGGTTATCGATGACCGGATCGTAATAGCTACAATCCTGCGCGCCGGGCTACCCTACCACCAGGGGTTTCTGAACTACTTCGACGACGCCCAGAACGCCTTCGTCTCGGCCTACCGCAAAAGCACGAAAGACGGAAAGTTCACCGTAAAGGTCGAATACATCTCATGCGGCAACTTAGAGGGTAAAACTCTGCTGCTGGTCGACCCCATGCTGGCAACTGGGTCGTCGCTCGTGCTGGCCTACAATGCCCTGTGCGAACGCGGCGGAACTCCGGCCCACACCCACGTAGCAGCCGTAATAGCAAGCGAGCAGGGGATTGACTACGTGACCAAAAACATGCCCCGCCAGACGACGACCATCTGGGCCGCGGCGGTGGATGAAGAACTTACCTCACGGTCCTACATCGTGCCGGGCATAGGAGACGCCGGAGACCTGGCCTACGGAGAGAAAATTTGAGACCTCCGCGACAAGTTCAACCGCTGCCGACTTCTGCCCCGCTTCGGGTTTTTCGTAAAGGGCCCCGGTTGAAATCCGACCGGCAGGATGGTAAAAGCGGTTACGCCTGGAGCAGTGCGCCTGACGCAGCGTCAAACGACGGCG
>CAJUIE010000206.1 GCA_910586375.1 uncultured Alistipes sp.
CTCTATGGGACGGGGCGCTGTTTCTGACGGTAATTCGGAGGTTTCGAAAGATGCTCAGCTGCTTCTGGAGCACCAGAATGTCGATGCTCCAGCCATGCCGCAGGCCGAAATTCCGGCCGAAGCAGAAGCTCCTGCCGAGGCCGAGTAGTCGTTATCGTCGTTTTTCAAAAAATGCGTTGCCGGAAAAGCAACGCATTTTTTTATTCATGAGGCGCCCGGTTCGCAAGAAAATCGAGAATTACGACCCGCACGACTAAAAGTCGAATTAGATTCTTCACTGCGTTCGGAAAGACATTTTTACTCGGGCCGTAACCTGCGAAACGGCTCTCTTCGGTGGCCGGGGGAAAGGCAGAGCCGAAGAGAGCAACACGAAGCGTTGCAATTCTGTCATTCTGAGCGTAAGCGAAGGATCTGCCTTGCGTAGAAGTCAGTCGACAGACTGGCGGGCCGCAGCCTTCGCCGCGCGGAGGCCCGCTCCATACTGTCGCGTTCCCTCCGCAGGCTACGGCCCGAGTAAAATTGCCATTTTAAACGATGATGTCCCGACGCTGCGCATCTCAGAATGACAAAGTGGACAAATAGCCTCTCACCCCGCTTACTGGTGCTGCGGACTGAAAGCTCCAATAGTTCGTATGCGCTCCTCAAAATCGTCGCGCGAGGAGCTGTGGGCCTTGATCTTCGAACGGTAGTTGTAGATCGTACTCACGGAGTAGCGCAGCAATGCCGCGATTTTCGACGAGTCGGTGATCCCCAGCCGGATCAATGCGAAGATGCGCAGCTCGGTGGTCAGCAGTTCGCCTTTTTTGGGCTCGATGCGTGCGTCGTCGTCGAGCAGCGAGTTGAACTCCCCGATGAATGTGGGATAGAGGTGCAGGAAGGTGTTGTCGAAATTGCGGTAGAAGAGCTCCAGCTCGCGGCTGTCCGCATCGGTGGGGATATACTCCTTTTTGAGCTCGTCGATTTTGCCGTCGCGAAGCAAGCGCCTGACATGCCGGCGTGTTTCGCTGATTTTATCGATGTATTCCGAACACATTGTCAGGAAGATACCTATATATTCCTCTTTTACCTTGTTGGCTTCAGATATGCGGCTGTTCAGTCCGGCCAGGCGGTTGTTGGTGTATTTGAGTTCGTCGTTGGAGGTGTTGAGCCGATCGTAGGCTTTCAGCAGTTCGTGGCGTGCCGAGCGCAGTTTGCGGTTCTGGCGACGAAAGAAGAGCGCTCCGGCCACAGCCAGCAGCAGAAATACCGCTATCGAAATTACAAAGATGTTGTACATGACGTCCATGCGTCTGCGCCGGGCCATGTAGGCCTCTTCGATCACGTGCAGGGCCAGGGCATCCTGCCAGGGCCGCAAGCGCGAGTTGAAGAACCGGGCGTCGTCCATCACCACACGCATATAGCGCATAGCTCGCTGGATGTTGTTGTCGTCCAGCAACGTATTGGCCAGGCTCTTCAGGGCCGCGTTGTCGCGTATTGCCAGCTGGAGATCGGTCATTGCCGAGCGGGCGAACCACACCTGGGCCGTGGCGGCGTCGTGACGCAGGTCCGCCACTAAAGCGCGCAGGTAGCAGGCCGTAGCGTAATCGCGCGACAAGACGGGCAGGCTTTCGCACAGTTGTTCCGAGAGCGTGGCAGCCCGGTCGTAATCGTGCTTGTCGATGGCTTCCCAGAGCAGGTAGTGCAGGTGCTGGGGGGTTCCGGGTTCGGTATTTTCGATAATCAAACGAGTGTAGGCGCAGCTTCGCCGGTAGGAGCGGTCACGTTGTGCGGCATCGTGGGAGTAGAGTTGCAACTCGTCGTTGAGCTTGTGGCGCGAGATGTAGTAGTCGATCAGCAACGGGCGTTCGAGACGGGCCGTATCGATCTGCGACAGCAGATCGTCCGCTTCGAGGTAGATGCCAGCCGCGCTGTAGAGATAAGCCAGGGCAATGCGGCTTTCGGCGAGTTTGTCCGCATCGTTCATGCGCTGTGCCAGGTCGATATTGCGGTAGAGGTAACTTATGGTCGAATCGGCCTGGTAAGGCATGTATTCATCGATGAGCTGCTGGTGGAGGATGTAGCACTGAGCATCGGAAAAGTCCGATTTGCGGAGGATATTTTTAAGCGATTCGATGCGCTGCTCCCGGCCCGCGATATAGGAATCGCGGTGGGAAAGTACATCGTCCAGCTGCGCCAGAACGCTTTTCAAATCCTCCTGCGCCACCACGGGGCTGGCACACAGCAGGAGCAGTAACAAGGCGAAAGGTTTCATGTCTTAAGTCAGAAGCAAAAAATCATTTGTTATTCGGCTATCACTTTCTCATCCTGCAAAGCCCCCCCCTCTGCTCCTGCTGCGAGCGTCGGAACTCTGCGTTCAGAAGGACAGAAATGCAACGCTCCGCGTTGCTCTCTTCGGCGGCGAGGGGGGGGGCTCGCCGAAGAGA
>CAJUIE010000207.1 GCA_910586375.1 uncultured Alistipes sp.
GGCGCTTCCTCGGTGAGGATAGCTTTGCTACCTTCGACTCCCGCCACCTCCACGATTTGTGTGTACTGTCCCGGTTTTCCGGGATGGTCTCCGGCACGGGTTACCTCGGTCGCGAAACCCCGCACCGACCGCTATGCGGACGACTGCGGCGCTTCCTCGGTGAGGATAGCTTTGCTACCTTCGACTCCCGCCACCTCCACGAAAAAGACGGATATTTGATCCGTCTTTTTTTTTGTGCTTTTTGTTTGGCAGGGACACCGGATGTGTGTATTAGGTCTGTTTTTGGGGCACCGCACTCTCCGGCCCGAATAGATTTTTCGGCGGCGACCGGGGGGCTGTCATCCTGAATGACATTTGACCGTCAGGTCAGCGGGCCGCAGCCTCCCGCTGCGGAGGCTCGACACGTTGTGTCTTACTCCGCTGGCTCCGTTCCGCGAAAAAACAGTCGAGAGACTGTCCGGGCCGCAGCCCCCAGATGCGGAGGCCCGACACTTGGTGTCTTGCTCCGCTGGCTCCGGCCCGAAAATAAACATCCCCCCCCCGGTGGAGGCTCGCCAAAAAACCAGCGAGCCTCCGCAGCTCCGCAAACGACATTGTTTTTTGCTCTTCCGGCTTCGGTCGAGAGGCCGTTTCGTTTTTTATGCTTATTTTTGTGTGCGTAAAAATCCACCTTATTATGTCCGATAAAACCCAGTACGCCATCATCGCCACCGAGAAAGGGACGATGAAGGCCGAATTGTACACTCGCGAGACGCCCGGCACCGTGGCCAATTTCGTCGAGCTGGCCAACCACAACTTTTACGACGGTCTGACGTTCCATCGCGTCATCCCCGGCTTCGTCATTCAGGGCGGCTGCCCGCGGGGCGATGGCACCGGCGGCCCGGGTTATACCATCAAATGCGAAACGTCGGCTCCGCGGCAGCATCACGACCGGGGTGTCCTCTCGATGGCTCATGCCGGCAGGGATACGGGCGGTTCGCAGTTCTTCATCTGCCACAACCGTGCGAATACGCAGCACCTCGACGGACACCACACCTGCTTCGGGCAGGTCGTGGAGGGGGTGGAGGTCATCGATGACATCCGGCCCGGCGATAAGATTTTATCCATTCGTATCGTCGAAGAGTAGCCTTATGACTAAGAAAATCATGCTGCTCGGCTCGGGAGAGCTGGGCAAGGAGTTTGTCATCGCCGCCCAGCGTCTGGGGCAGACCGTCGTTGCATGCGACCGTTATGCCGGTGCTCCGGCCATGCAGGTGGCCGATGCGTGCGAGGTTTTCGACATGTTGGACGGCGATGCCCTCGATGCCGCCATTGCCAAACATCGGCCCGACATTGTTGTTCCCGAGATCGAGGCGATCCGCACCGAGCGTCTTTACGACATCGAACGGCAAGGCGTGCAGGTGACCCCGAGCGCCCGGGCTGTCAACTTCACCATGAACCGCAAGGCGATCCGCGACCTGGCCGCTAAGGAGCTGGGGCTCAAGACCGCACGTTATTTTTATGCCCGCAGTTATGAAGAACTTGTCGCCGCAGCTGCAAAGATCGGCTTTCCGTGTGTCGTCAAGCCACTGATGTCCTCTTCGGGCAAGGGCCAGTCGCTGGTCAGGGAGCCCGGGGAACTCGCCCACGCCTGGAGTTATGGCTGCGAGGGGTCGCGGGGTGACATCCGCGAGCTGATCGTCGAGGAGTTCATCCCTTTCGACAGCGAAATTACGCTCCTGACGGTTACGCAGAAGAACGGCCCCACGCTTTTCTGCCCGCCGATTGGTCACGTGCAGAAGGGCGGTGATTATCGCGAGAGCTTTCAGTCGCCTTATGTGGCACCGGAGCACCTGGCCGAGGCGCAGCGCATGGCCGCCGCCGTCACGGAAGCGCTCACCGGCGCCGGTATCTGGGGCGTGGAGTTCTTTCTGAGTCGCGAAAAGGGCGTTTATTTCTCCGAGCTCTCCCCGCGGCCCCACGATACAGGCATGGTTACGCTGGCCGGCACGCAGAATCTCAACGAGTTCGAACTGCATTTGCGGGCTGTGCTCGGTTTACCCATCCCGGCCGTCACGTTCGAGCGCCTGGGGGCCAGTGCCGTCATTCTTTCCGACAGGGAGATCGGCTCCCAGCCTCGTTATGAGGGTCTTGAGGCGGCTCTTGCCAGCGATCCCCGGATCGACATCCGTCTCTTTGGCAAGCCCTCGGCGCGCGTCGGGCGACGCATGGGCGTTGTTGTGGGTTATGCACCTTTAGACGCCGATTTGGACGCTCTGCGTGATCGTACCAAAGCTGCCGCCGCCCAGGTTCGCGTCGTGGAGGAGCCATAGAGGAGAGTATCTTTTTTGTTATTCTGCTTCCCGCTTTGTCATTCTGAGGCGATAGCCGATGCGGGCCGCAGCCTCTGCCCCGCGG
>CAJUIE010000208.1 GCA_910586375.1 uncultured Alistipes sp.
CACGCCGCAGGCGTGAAGCCGCCGAAGAGACAACGCCCCGAAGGCGTTGCAAAAAGCCGCAGCCCCGCCGCGCGGCGGCCGTCACCCTTGCTTCGTGCCCTGAGCAGCGACAGCCTCCATCAGAGCCCGGATTTTCTCGGGATCACCGAGGAAATAATCGCCGATGCAGCTGAGGCCCTCATCGAACTCGAAGACATAAGGCACGGCCGTAGGGAGGTTAAAGCTGGCGATAGCCTCATCGGTGAGGCCTTTCAAATGCTTAACGATCCCCCGCAGGCTGTTGCCGTGGGCCACGACAAGCAGCTCGTCACAAAAAGCCAGAGCTGGCAGGATCTCACACTTCCAATAAGGCAGCGTGCGGGCCACGGTCTGCGAGAGCGACTCGGTGAGCGGCAGCTCCTCACGCGGAATGCCCCAATAACGCGGATCGCGATGCGGCGAACGCGGATCATCGGCCGCCAAAGGCTCGGGCGCCACATCATAACTGCGACGCCAGAGGCGGACCTGCTCGTCACCATACCGCTCGGCGGTCTCACGCTTATTGAGCCCCTGCAACGAGCCGTAATGCTTCTCGTTGAGCCGCCAGCTTTTGCAAACCGGGATCCAGTCGAGGTCGAGGCGGTCGAGCACCAGGTCAAGGGTTTTCACAGCACGTTTCAAATACGAAGTATAAGCCCGGCCGAAGTGAAAACCCTCGCGCCGCAGAAGCTCTCCAGCCTCGGCAGCTTCAGCCTGACCACGCGGACTCAAATCAACATCGGTCCATCCCGTAAACCGGTTTTCGCGATTCCAGAGGCTCTCGCCGTGGCGGAGCAAAACGATTTTTTTCATGCTCTTTGATTTTCCGTCCCGGCTTGTACTTCGTTGACGAGTTCCCGCCCTTCGGCGAAGTCGACAATATTGCGCAGGGTAGTGCGGGAAATGTTGTCGAGTGCCTCGCAGGTAAAGAAACCTTGATGCGAAGTAACGATCACGTTGTTGAACGACAGCAACCGGGCCAGCACGTCGTCATCCATGATGCAATCCGACGTATCCTCGTAAAAGTAACCGGCCTCCTCCTCGTAAACGTCGAGCCCCGCAGCTCCGATCTTCTGTTCCTTAAGCCCATCGATGAGCGCCTCAGTGTGGATCAGCTGGCCCCGACCCGTGTTGATGAGCATGACACCCGGCTTCATCTGCCCGATTGCCACATCACCGATCATATAACGTGTCTTATCAGTCAGGGGACAGTGGAGCGAAAGGATGTCGGAACGGCGGTAAAGCTCTTCGAGCGAGACATATCGGATGCCAGCATCGGCGGCATAACGCTCGTCGGGGTGAGGGTCGTTGGCCAGAATCTCCATGCCGAAACCCTTGAGAATACGGATCAGCTCGCGGGCGATCTTTCCCGTGCCAACGATCCCTGCCGTCTTGCCGTACATGTCGAAACCCAACAATCCGTGTAACGAAAAATTGCCGTCGCGCGTACGCCAATAAGCCCTGTGAATCTTGCGGTTGAGCGAGAGCATCAACGCCACGGCGTGCTCGGCAACCGCATGGGGAGAATAGGCAGGAACCCGCACCACGGGAATACCCGCACGGGCCGCCGCGACCAAATCGACGTTGTTGAATCCGGCACAACGCAACGCAATGAGCCGCACCCCCAGATCCGCCAGACCGCGCACAGTCGGAGCATCGACCGTATCATTAACGAAAATGCAAACCACGTCGGCCCCCTTGGCCAGTAAAACATTGTTGCTGTTCAGGTGGCTGCGATGATAACAGATTTCGAATGGCAGACCGGCCGCAGCCCGGGCGAAAGATTCCCGGTCATAGGGTTGCGTGCCGAAAAAAACGATTTTCATCCTTGTGCGGTTTTCCCGCGACAAGTACAAATTCCGCGCCCAAACCGGAAACGACTATTTACCCGCATTGCGGAACCCAGTAGGGGAGAGCCCCGTATGATGCCGGAAATAACGCCCCAGATAAGACTGATCGGGAAAATGGAGCCGATAAGCAATCTCCTGAATCGAAAGATCAGTGGACTGCAACAACACCTTGATCTCCAGAATCACAGCCCGATCAATGAACTCCTTGGCCGAACCGTGCGAGACGCCCCGCACGATCGAAGACAGATAACGTGTAGATATACAGAGACGATCCGCATAAAAGCCAACCTCACGCTCGCGCGTGCAGTGTTCATGAACCAGTGCGACAAAACGATGAAACAGCTCGGTCTGCCGGGTGGGGGCATCGAACGAACGAGGACGGCGCGACGGCAACCGCAGAATTTTGTCATAAGCCTCCAGAAGCAAATTCTGCAACCGGTTGCGGATGATGATGTCACGGAAAACATTGTCACAGTCGCGATAAGTGAACCGAGCCATCTGCCAC
>CAJUIE010000209.1 GCA_910586375.1 uncultured Alistipes sp.
CGTGCAACTTTGCGTAAGCCGAGAGCAGAGACCGCTTGCGGACTTTGCCGAGGCGCGACAAAGTGGCGCCTCCAATGGGGGCGTCATGGATAAGAGAGGGGCGGGGCAAACAACGCTAAGCGGCAAGACCAATCCATAAACGCGGCCCAGACCGCTACACGTCCATTGAGATGAAAGGAAAGGCAATTCCGAAACCTTCGAAACGGAAAGTTATACATAGTTACAGCAAATTATTAAACCCATGACCTCTCCCGCAGGTAGAATCAATCGACTTTTCGGCACCGATGGTGGCGTGATGCTCTCGCTCTACGCCGCCTTTCCGGAGGATTTCGACCCGGAAACCGTGCCGCTTCTGGTCACCGTCGACGCACTGGAAGTACCGCTGTGGTGCGAACGCTTCGAACGGCGTGGACAGACAGGCGCCGTGGCCTCTTTCGCCGATCTGGACACCGAACGCCGGGCTTCGGAGTTGCTGGGACTGGAGTTTCGCATTGAACAAAACGAGGAGCGGGACGACGAAGAATTTTATTTGGAGGACCTCATCGGATTCGTCGTCAACGCCAACGGGCGGCAGGGCACGCTGACAGATTATTACGACAGCGACGCCAACCCGCTTTTTGAACTCACTATCGAGAATCGCTCCGTGTTGGTTCCTGCCGTCGAGGAGTTCATCGCACATATCGACTTCGAAGGCCGGAGCATAAAAATGATACTGCCCGAAGGGCTCTTGGATTTGGAATGACATGGCACGTGTAGTGGTAGGACTTTCGGGCGGCGTCGATTCGTCGGTCGCGGCGTGGCTTCTCAAGCAGGAGGGACACGACGTCGTGGGGCTCTTCATGGTCAACTGGCACGACACAACGGGAACCCTGGAGGGCGACTGTCCGTGGCACGACGACCGGGTTTTTGCCGAGCTGGTAGCCAAAAAATTAGATATTCCGCTGCATGTGGTTGACCTCTCGGTCGAGTATCGCACGCGCGTGGTCGATTATATGTTCGCCGAGTACGAACGGGGCCGCACGCCCAATCCCGACGTGCTGTGCAACCGCGAAATCAAGTTCGATGTCTTTCTGCGCGAAGCGCTCAAGTTAGGTGCCGACTACGTGGCCACGGGCCACTACTGCCGCAAGACCGAGGATACGGACACCGACGGTACTGTGCATTATAAGCTGCTGGCCGGCAGCGATCCCAACAAGTACCAGAGCTATTTTTTGTGCCAGCTTTCGCAGGAACAGCTGCGCTTTGCTATGTTCCCCGTGGGCGGGCTGCTCAAACCCGAAGTGCGGCGCATCGCTGAAGAACAGGGACTTGCGACGGCCAAACGCAAGGATTCGCAGGGCATCTGCTTCGTCGGTAAGGTCGACCTGCCCGTCTTCCTGCAACAGAAACTCGCCGCCAAACCCGGCAACGTGCACGAAATACTCCCTTCGTGGCCCAAATTCGCCCTGCAACCCGCCGTGCCCAAGAGCGAACCCACGACCAACGAGCTGACGGCGCTGGCGGCCCCGTGGCGCTACACCGTCCGCGACGGCAAAAAAATCGGCACCCACAACGGCGCCCACTACTACACCGTCGGCCAGCGAAAAGGATTAGGCATTGGCGGACGTAAGGAATCGCTTTTCATCCTCGCCACCGATGTAGAATCGAATACTCTTTATGTCGGCGAGGGCGACGCACACCCGGGACTCTGGCGCCCGGCGCTGCGCATCGAACCGCAGGAGGTCCACTGGCTCGACCCCACGCGGGCCATTCCAACTGGCGGACAGGCCCGGTTCCGCGTACGCATCCGCTACCGCCAGCCGCTGCAGGACGCCACGCTCTACATCCGTCCGGAGGGGGCATTCATCCTTTTCGACAGCCCCCAGCGCGGCATAGCCCCCGGGCAGTTCGCCGCGTGGTATGACGACG
Source organism: uncultured Alistipes sp. (assembly GCA_910586375.1). Taxonomy (GTDB): domain Bacteria; phylum Bacteroidota; class Bacteroidia; order Bacteroidales; family Rikenellaceae; genus Alistipes. The sequence goes on from CAJUIE010000209.1 coordinate 1,909, forward strand.
ACGAGCTGGTCGGCTCGGGCGTTATTGCCCAATAAGCCGAGGGGGGGGGCAGCACAGCAGCCGTCAGACTGGCGGGCCGAAGCCTTCGCCGCGCGGTGGCCCATCTCCTTCAGCTAAAGCCACAGGATAACAGCAGAAGTTTCAGGCTCGAAGACGATACGCTCCGCCTTTAACCCTTTCACTTTTCACCTTATTTTTCGTACCTTTGACTTTGTCTTAGATACTCACGCCCGGCAAAATGCAACTAAACTTGTTTTTGCACTCGTTTAGTCGTATCTTTGGCTTCGGAAAAATCAAAAACACACAATACAATGACGCAGGAGGAACTTTTCAAAAAATTAGTGGCCCATTGCAAGGAGTACGGTTTCGTATTCCCGTCAAGCGAGATCTACGACGGCCTGGGCGCTGTTTACGACTACGGCCAGAACGGCGTGGAGCTGAAGAACAACATCAA
>CAJUIE010000210.1 GCA_910586375.1 uncultured Alistipes sp.
AGGTTTCACCAAGGAGGCTGTTTACGAAGCGGATCGGGCGCTCATGCCCATAAAGCTGCTAAATCTCGATCAGCTCGTTCGCCTTATTGTAGACAACTACGACAACGCCGACATGGACACGCGAGCAATCCTGCCCCTCGTTCGCATATATTGGCCAGCCTAGCTGAGACAGCCGGACTCTAAGCACCAAGTGGCAAATAGCGAGAGCTGTTCGTGCAGGCGATTCGCTTTGTCGATGGGTGCTCGTGGAGCCCTCGCCCCTCGCCCGCCTCAAGCGGCGCCATGTCGAGGCGTAGGGCCTGCTCGATCACCTTCATGAGGACGTCGTCTTCTATCTGAGGGTTCATCTTCACGAGGCCCACCAGGCCGAAAATCACGACGCGGAACATTTCATGCACAAGTTCGATTTCGACCTGATGATAGGCTGCGTATTCCCTCGCGATGTGGTTCGCCAGACAGTCCGCCGCCTCACGCGTGGCGCGCACGTCGAAGGCATCCCGCACACCCAGCTCCTCGAGCACGGCTATCATCGGACGCGGCCTTCCTGCCCCGTCGTAGAGCGAGTATCGAAACGTCCGGATGCACTTCTTCAGCGACCCGGGCGTGTCGCCGAAGATTCTTGCCTCGTTCCACACGATCACGCTTTCGACCAAATCTTCCACATAGTCGTCGATGACCGCCTCGATCACGCCGTTGCGGTTCGCGAAATGGTAGTAGACGAGCTCGCGCGTCACATTCGCCTCCCGCGCGATGGACGCAACGGACGTCGCCCGCACCCCCTGCCGCTCGAAGAGCTTGCGCGCCGCGGCCACAATCGCACCTGGCGTGTCGACCAAACGCCGCGACTCCATCAGGTCGCGACGCCTTTCCCGCAAACAGCCAGCCGCCTGCAGCGGAGTCATTTTCCCATAATCGCGCTTGATCGCCATCCTTTGAATCGCCCCGCCTCTCCCCCTCAAAATGTCCTTCACAAATTATAGTATTTTGTGAAATATCGCAGTTCAGGCATTTGCTAGACTCCAAGCAAATCGGTTCGCGTAAGAACGCACCGCAAGCCGCATCCCCTCTCGCAAAGCACGCGGAGGCACGACGAAAGGAGACCCCATGGGCATCCTCTATCAGGCAGCTGATCCGATCTATTGGGTCATTTGGCTTTTCGTTCTCTTCGCTTTGATGGCCTTCAACGAGCTGGGCCGCGTCAAGCTGTGGTGCGGGCTCGTTCTGTTCGCCCTCGTGCCGATTGCGCTCACGCTCTTCGTGTGGCCCGAAACCGCCGCGCCCGGCAACGAATACGGCACAGGCACCTGGTTCAACTGGGTGAAGACCTACTCCGCGCTGGCCGGATGCCTCGGGTTCATAGCACTGCGCTTCGTGAAATGGCGCGGCGCGGACGGCAAGACCCACTACCTCTACGAGAAGCGCTGGGCGCTGTGCTTCCCGCCTCTCATTCTGGCAATCAACATCGCCGAGGCAGTCATCCGCGACTTCCAGGTGTTCGGCTTCAGGCTGTGGGAGGGCGGCGTCGTTGAGAACCTCTGGACCATTTCGGGCCCGTGGAACATCATGAACGGCATCGCGGGCATCTTGAACATCATCACGATCTGCGGCTGGTTCGGCATTTTCATCTCGAAGGACTCCTCGAAGGACATGATCTGGCCGGACATGATCTGGGCCTGGGTCATCGCCTACGATCTTTGGAACTTCGCCTACACCTACAACTGCATCTCGGACCACTCCGCCTACTGCGGCCTGGCGCTGCTTCTGGCGTGCACCATCCCGACGTTCTTCATCAAACGCGGCGCATGGCTGCAGCACCGGGCCCAGACGCTGGCCCTCTGGATTATGTTCGTGATGACGGTACCCCAGTTCGCCGACGTGCTCGCCCCCATTCCGACCACGCACAACCCCACGGCGTTCTTCGTGGTAAGCCTGCTCGCGCTCGCGTCGAACGTGGCGCTTGCGGCCTACCAGTTCCACCGCATCCGCAAGCTGAAGCTGAACCCGCTGAAGGATCAGATCTACACCGACACGAAGGCCTACCAGCGCATCGTGGAGGAGAACAAGTAGAAATATTCCATCCGCCCCCGGCATACCTCGAATTCTTGCCCGAGCCGGCAGCCGCAACTGTCGACTCGGGCGTTTTCTAACGACAGCATAAGGTCGCTACAGCCTCTGTCAATCATCTAACGAAAGATTACCAAGAGAAAGTGTCGTTAGAGGATTGGCAACTGAGCTACCGACGCATTTAGGCCGTCAGGCGCTTGGCAGACGCAGCGTCTCGCGAATAAGGCGCTCCGCATAAACGCCGCACTCACGCGCCTTGATTAGCAT
>CAJUIE010000211.1 GCA_910586375.1 uncultured Alistipes sp.
TTTTGCGGAAAAAAGCGCCAAAGAATGACAGTCGAAAGACTGGCGGGCCGCAGCCATCCCCGGGCGGAGGCCCGCTCCATTCTGTCGCGTGTGCTCCGCTGGCTGCGGCCCGACGAATATAAACGTCGCCCCACCCTGCGCTACATCATCTCCTCGAAGGCATACTGCACAGCGCGGTTGATCTGGCGGATGAAAGGATAAGTCTTGCGGAACTCGGCAACAGCACGCGCCACGAAATCGTCGGAGAGCAAAAACGTCTTGTCGACGGGTTTTTCAAGACACCAGTCTTTTTGCTTGAGCAGCTCGGCAAACTGACAGTCGGCGGGGAAGCCTGCCGGGAGGCGCTTCAGCTTGTTGTCGGTATTGAGCCGGAAGCCGCGCGCAGCGTCGATAGAGCGCATCAATTCGTCGCCGTTGTCGAAAATCTCCTCCCGGACGGAGCGCAGCAGCAGGCTGTCGGGGCAATAAATGCCTGAAATAAGCATGTGATCCCCCACGAGGCGGTCGCCCTTAGGCGCGAGGTGGAGGTAATAACCGGCATACCCCGATTTCTTGCCGTGGGGCGCGACGAAGATCCCGATCCAGTTCTTATAAGGGCTCTTGTCGTTGGAAAAACGTGTGTCGCGCGCAATGCGATACGTGCAATCCTGCACCCGCAGTCCCTGCACCGAGGGGTCGAACGTCGCAATGCCTTCGATCAACTCTTCGGCAAGGGTAGCGACCAGGCCCCGGACCTGGGTCCACTCCTTGCGATGGGCGTCGAACCACTCCCGGGTATTGTTGTCGTGGAGCCGCGTGAGGAAGTCTAAAATCTCCTCCATAACTACCAGGCGAACAGAGGATAATCCGCCATCAAGGCGTTGACATCGCGACGCACAGCGGCGAGGTTCTCCTCGTTCTCGGGGTCGCACAGCACGCGGTCGATGAGGCCGACGATAAGGTCCATCTTATCCTCCTTGAGTCCCCGGGTAGTGATGGCCGGTGTGCCGAAGCGCAGACCCGAAGTGAGGAACGGCGAACGTGTGTCGAAGGGCACCATGTTTTTATTGGTGGTGATGTCGGCCGCCACGAGGCTCTTTTCGGCCAGCTTACCCGTCAGTTCAGGAAACTTCGTGCGCAGGTCGACAAGCATCAGGTGGTTGTCGGTGCCGCCCGAAACGATCTTATAACCCCGTCGGGTGAAGGCCTCGGCCATAGCCCGCGCGTTCTTCTGCACCTGGGTCTGGTACTCCTTATAACTCGGATCGAGGGCCTCGCCAAAAGCAACGGCCTTAGCCGCGATGACGTGCTCCAGGGGTCCGCCCTGGATGCCGGGGAAGACGGCCGAATTGAGGATCTGCGACATCATCTTCACGGCGCCCTTCGGCGTGGTAAGACCCCACGGGTTCTCGAAATCCTTGCCCATCAGAATGATACCGCCCCGAGGTCCCCGCAAAGTCTTGTGGGTCGTCGAGGTAACGATGTGGGCATACTTCACCGGATTGTCCAGAAGTCCGGCGGCTATAAGACCCGCCGTGTGGGCCATGTCGACCATGAAGAGGGCGCCGACCCGATCGGCGATGTCGCGCATACGCCTGTAGTCCCACTCCCGCGAATAAGCCGACGCCCCACCGACGATGAGCCTGGGCCGGCATTCAAGGGCCTGCTGCTCCATAGCGTCGTAATCGATGCAGCCCGTGGTTTCGTCGACCCGATACCCTACCGCCTTGAAATACTTGCCCGACATGTTGACCGGAGAACCGTGCGAGAGGTGGCCGCCATGCGCCAGATCGAGCCCCATAAAAGTGTCGCCGGGCTGCATACAAGCGAAGAAGACCGCCATATTGGCCTGAGCGCCCGAGTGGGGCTGGACGTTGGCGTACTCGGCATCATAAAGCCGGCAAAGGCGCTCGATAGCGAGGTTCTCGACCTGATCGACGACCTCGCAGCCGCCATAATAACGGGCTGCGGGATAACCCTCGGCGTACTTGTTGGTCAGCACCGAGCCCATGGCCTCCATGACCTGGTCGCTGACGAAGTTTTCGGAGGCGATAAGTTCGATGCCGTGCATCTGACGCTGACGCTCGGAGGCGATCAACTCGAAAATACGAAAATCTCTCTTCATAAAGCTATAAATTATTCACCATTCGTTCAAAAAAATCGGGTCGGAAGAGGGGGGCTTTCCGGACACGCGGGCCGAAGCCTGCGGCGCGATTGTAATTTTTCGATCGGAGATCGACCGAGCCGCAGCCACCCCGGGCGATGGCTCGCACTTCATGC
>CAJUIE010000212.1 GCA_910586375.1 uncultured Alistipes sp.
ACAAGGGCAAACAGGGTGTCAACCGCGACTGTGCGCTTCTGCTCCGCTCGCGCGTGGCTCTCTTCGAAGGCACATGGCTGAAATATCACAAAGGCACAGCTCTCGTGCCCGGCGGTCCCGGATGGCCCGGCGACGCTGCGCTCCTCGGATCGTTCGACATAGACGCCGAGATCAACTACTTCCTCACCGAGGCCATGACTTCGGCAAAGGAACTGGGCGACAAGATGATGGGACAGCTTGCCGAAAACACTGGCGTTATCGATGCCTTCTCACCCTCGCTCGCTCCGCTCAACCCTTACTTCTGCATGTTCGGACAGCAGGATCTCGACTCATACAGCGAAGTGCTCATGTATCGTGCCTACCAGCTCACGGCTCCTGCCGTATCGACTCAGATCCAGCACTCGTTCATGACCCACGGCGGAGGGCTCGGCTACACTCGCGGCATGATCCGCAGCTTCGTTATGGCCAACGGTCTTCCCATCTACGCCGCCGGCTCGGGCTTCGACCCCGACTGGGAGAGCGCCGGCGTGACCGCCACGCTGCAGGATCGCGACTCTCGCGCGCAGCTCTTCGTGCGCGGCGACAACTGCCTGACCTCTTACAAGAACGGTGAGGAAGCATCCACGTACAACATGAGCTGGCTCCTCACCGAGTCTGCCACGCAAAACCCCATCACCGGCTATGCCAACAAGAAGGGCTGCTCGTTCGACTACTCAATGGCCGAAGGCAACTCGCGCGCCACAACCGGATCGATCACTTTCCGTGGCGTAGAGGCTCTGCTCAACTACATGGAGGCTTGCGTGGAGAAGAACGGAAACGTCGACCAGACAGCCGACTCCTACTGGAAGGCTATCCGCACACGTGCCAAGGTCGATCCCGACTACACCAAGACCATCGCCGCCACCAACATGACCATCGAGGGCGAGGGTGACTGGGGAGCATACTCCCGCGGAGTGCTTGTGAATACACTGCTCTACAATGTGCGCCGCGAACGCCGCAACGAGCTTATGGCCGAAGGATTCCGCTACAACGATCTCCGTCGCTGGTGCGCTCTCGACCAGCTCGCCGCAAACCCCGTCAACCTCTACGGCATGAAATACTGGAACACCGTCTACTCCGATCCGCAGAGCGACCTGGCTCTGACGACGACCGATGAGGATGGCAACGAAGTGTTCCTGGCAGCGCGCGTCAATCCCGACGGCGACGGCAACATGTCAAGCCAGGCTGAAGGCGACTGGATCGTGCTCAACCGCGTAACCAGAAACGACAACTACGTATGGAATGGCCTGACATGGAGCCGTGCGCAGTACCTCTCTCCGATAGGATGCGACGTGTTCGTCACCTCTTCGCCCGATGGCGACAAGGCCAAGTCGGTTGTGTACCAGAACCCCGGATGGCCCACCACCGGCCTACAGCCCTGCACCAAGATCGACTGATCGACCGGCGCAAGCCAAGAGTTGATTACTAAAGGCTACTCTAAGCATAAGTTTTATAATTGAGGAGGCGGCAGACTCTCTACGGAGAGCCTGCCGCCTCTGCCTGTATCTCCACCGTCAATGCTTTGCCTGTGCTGACGCCATTTGCACGGCCACGCACCCTCCGGGGCTCGCCGCGCCGCGGAGGGACGCACTCTTCTCCCTCCGGGGTCTCCGCTCTCTCCTCTCCCCGCCGGATGGGCAGCCCTCCTATCGCCCATCGCCTCTGATACCCTTGCGCTACCCACCTCTCCCCCGCCGGATGGGCTGCCGTCCTCGGAGCCGCGGAGCGTGCGGGCAGATGTTATCCCCGGTTCGGAGCGGCGCGCCACCTTTGCCACGCGTCAGCGGGGCGGGGGAGCGCGCCGCGTAGACCGGGGGAGGAGAGTCGTTCACCTCTGGTCGGCCGAGCCGCGGAGCGTGCGAGATCAGCCGCCCGCGCCAGCCCGGGTCACCCGCTTCGCATGGCACTGTCCCCTCCCCGCCCGATTTTTTTTCTTATATTTAATAGGTGTACACCACTAAAAAATGCAAATATATTTTTATGCTTAAAAACATATTTAACACTTATTAAGACGGGGGGGGGTAGTTTCGATTACATTTTCATTAAATTTGCTCCACAAAATTTAACAAAACTAGCCTAAAAACCTGTAATTAACTAAATAAAGCAACCAGTTTTTATAACCTTAATCATTTATCCAACAACATGTATCATTATCTCCGCACAATG
>CAJUIE010000213.1 GCA_910586375.1 uncultured Alistipes sp.
CGTGGGGTGGAACTGGATGAACTCCATGTTCTCGGTGATGGCCTTGGCGCGGTGGCACATGGCTATGCCGTCTCCTGTAGCAACTACGGGATTCGAGGTCGTGGAGTAGATGTTGCCGCAGCCGCCCGTGGCGACGACCGTGCACTTGGCGAGGATGGTTTCGATGGCCTGGGTCTCTTCATCGAGGACGTAGGCCCCGAAGCAGGCCAGGCCGCGCGTATGGCGCGTGACGAACTCTCCTAAGTGGTGCTGCGTCAGGAGGTCGACGGCGAAATGGTGCTCCAGAACGTTGATATTCGGATGTTGGCGGACCGAGGCGATGAGTGCCCGTTCGATTTCGGCACCTGTGAGGTCTTCGTGGTGGAGAATGCGGTGCTCGGAGTGGCCGCCCTCGCGGTTGAGTTCGAACCGTCCGTCGGGTGTCTTGTCGAAACGTGTGCCCCAGGTGATCAGGTCGCGGATCAGCTCAGGTGCGCGGCGTACGACCAGTTCGACGGCTTGCCGGTCGCATTTGCCGGCACCGCAGACCAGCGTATCTTCGATGTGCTTTTCGAAGGTGTCGGGTTTGTAGGTGACCGAGCAGATGCCCCCCTGGGCGTAGTTGGTGTTGCACTCCTCGATTTGGCCTTTCGTCATGACGGTGACGTGTCCGTGGGCGGCGGCTTTGAGCGCGAACGAGAGACCTGCAGCGCCGGAGCCGATGACCAGAAAGTCGGTTTTCATGGATTCGAACCTTTTAGGCGTTGCAAAGATACGAAAAATAGTAACTTTGCAGCACGATCAAGGATGAAATTATGGAACGACACATAGCTATCGGAGATTATCAATATGATTTGCCCGAGGAGAGGATCGCCAAATTCCCGCTTGACGAGCGGAGTGCGTCGAAATTTCTGGTGTGGCACGGCGGCGAGATCACAGAGCGTCGCTTTGCGCAGATAGGCGATGTACTGCCGGCCGGGGAGCTGCTGGTGTTCAACAACACCAAAGTGATTCGTGCCCGCATCATCATGCACAAGCCCTCGGGTGCACGCATCGAGGTCTTCTGCCTGGAGCCCCACGCTCCGGCCGACTACGAACGGGCGTTTGCTGTGACGGGTGCGTGCGAGTGGTCGTGCATCGTGGGCAACGTCAAGAAGTGGAAGGACGGTTACGTCGGGATCAACTTCGGGTACAAGGGCCGGGCGGAGTATCTGCGGGCCTGGCAGGTAAGTGACGGGGGGCGCGAGCGCATCGTGCGCTTCGAGTGGTCGGCACCCCTGACGTTTGGCCAGCTGCTGGAGTGTCTTGGGCGCATACCGATTCCGCCCTACCTGAATCGCGAGAGCGAGGAGATCGACAACACGCGCTATCAGACGGTTTATTCCAAGTTCGAGGGTTCGGTAGCTGCTCCGACAGCCGGGCTTCACTTCACGCCGGAACTCATCGACGCGATGACGCAGCGCGGATTCGGGTTCGAGGAGATAACCCTCCACGTTGGCGCCGGCACCTTCCTGCCCGTCAAGGAGCAGGACGCCGCGCGGCACCCGATGCACACCGAGCACTTCGAGGTGCGGCGCTCGACGGTGGCGCGGCTGCTCGAAAAATGGGGGCATGTCACGGCTGTGGGTACGACGTCAGTGCGTACGCTCGAATCGCTGGCGGCCCTGGCATGGCGCATCCGCACGTCGGGGACGCCTGAAGCGGAGCGTGTGATCGGACAATGGGAGCTCTACGACATTCCGCATGACTATTCGGGGCGCGATGCCCTCGAAACGCTGCTCGATTACATGACGGCCCACAACCTCGACCGCCTGAAGGCCTCGACGCAGATCATGATAACGCCTCTTGGCTATGAATTCCGCGTCGTGAGCCGCATCATCACCAATTTCCACCAGCCCTCCTCTACGTTGTTGCTGCTCGTCGCGGCATATGTCGGCGACGACTGGCGGCGCATCTACGACTATGCGCTGGAACACGGCTTTCGTTTCCTGAGCTATGGCGATTCGTCGTTGCTGATGCGGTGATGGGGCCGGTTTGTCGTGAAAAAATAACAACGGGCAGCGCCGATTCACGATAATTTTTGTAACTTCGCGGCGCGAACCCCGCAGGCTCTGGCCTTTGAAATCGAAAGAAGATTCAACCAAATAATTTCATTACGACTATGCAGATTGTAGAGATTCATGCAAGAGAGATCCTCGATTCGCGAGGAAAT
>CAJUIE010000214.1:0-1840 GCA_910586375.1 uncultured Alistipes sp.
GCACTATCCCTACTATGTGCAGTACGGTTATACGGCCGGTTCGCTGCTGATAGAGATGGTCGACCTTTCGGCCGAACCGCTCGAAAACGTGCCGTTGCCCATCGTCTGGGACAGCTACATCGGCGGTCTGCTCACCTCGTCCGAACAGGTCAATCTCGACCGTGCGGTGACCGCCGTCGAACAGGCGTTCATCCAGTCGCCATATCTCGGTCGCACGGTGACGGGGCGCAATGCCGCACGGTAATCGGGCCGTCGTATGGACAAAATCGCGTTTTTAATGAAAAACATTCGCAGTATGAAGATCAAAAAATACATCGGGTTGGCGACGTTGTGCATCGCGTCGCTCTGCATCGGACAGCGCGCTTCGGCGCAGTTCCTGCCGAACAGCTATTTCAACGTCGATTGGCAGATGAACGTTCCGTTGGGCAAGTCGTTCGCCGACAAGGCTTCGGGATGGGGCATGAATTTCGAGGGCGGTTATTACGTTTCGCCGGCCATTGCATTAGGTGCGTTCATCTCCTATCAGACCAATTTGGAGAACATTCCGCGTCAGACGCTCACACTGAGCAACGGTTCGGCGCTGACTACCAAACAGAAACATGCCGTCTTCCAGTTGCCGTTTGGTGTGACGGGGCGTTACAGTTGGTTGCGCCATAGCGTGTTCCAGCCGTATGCCGGCTTGAAATTGGGTGCCCAGTATGCCGAGTTGTCGAGCTACTACTACATCGTGAAGCACTACACCGATACGTGGGGATTCTTTCTTTCGCCGGAAGTGGGTGTAAGCATTTTTCCGCGGCCCGATTATCGGCTCGGGTTCCATGTGGCGCTCTATTACAGCTATGCGACCAACAACGGACGGGTGTTGAGCTATTCGATCGACAATCTGAATAATTTCGGCATTCGGGTGGGTGTCTCGTTCTAATCGCTTTTGAAAACGGTTTCTTGTGCGCCGCTTTTGGAAGCGGTCCACATGCTCCCCACGGTCGATAGCTCTATGCGCGGGTTTTAATAAAAGAGGGACAGGATAATTATTTATCCTGTCCCTCTCGCACACAAACATCACAATACTTTGTTGCAAAACAAAATGGCTTTGTTTTCACACGACAAAGATCGGCATAAATCTTCGTCCGCACAATCCCCACAATTCGGTATATTTTTGTTCAAGACTACGCATAGAGAACCGCTATCAAAAGGGATCAGCAGGAGGGTGCGAGGGTCGAGGGTGTCACGCCCATCGAATCCCGGGCCCAGTCGCCGCGGGCACGCAGTACCTGTTCGATGATGTCGCGCACAGCGCCGCCGCCGCCGCAGAACTCCGACACGTAACGCACCGTTTCGAGCACTTCCGATGCGGCATCGGCAGGACAAACCGGTATTCCGACTTCGCGCATACACTCAAGATCGGGGATGTCGTCGCCCATGTAGATGACGTGGGCCGGATCGATGCCCTCTTCGGCGAAGTAGTTGCGCATGGTCGTGATTTTGTCCATACAGTCCGTATAGTAGCGGTTGATGCCGAGCATCTGCAACCGGCGTTCGAGCAGTTTGCCGCGGCCGCCCGTGATGACGCAGATTTTGTAGCCCCGTTTCACGGCGTAGGCCAGCGCATAGCCGTCTTTGGCATTGTAGCGGCGGATGAAATCGCCGTCGGCTGTCGGAATGATGCCGCCGTCGGTCATCACGCCATCGACGTCGAACACGAAGGCTTCGACGTGCGCTATATCTTCTTTGAAGTTTCCCATATTCGTCGACTGATCGTTCGGTAAATCGTTTGCAGGGCGGGATCGTCCGCTAACAGCGCTTCGTGGCGGGCTTGCGTCGCCGTGTCGTTGCGCACCGC
>CAJUIE010000214.1:1850-2183 GCA_910586375.1 uncultured Alistipes sp.
CCGCAGGGCCTGTCTGCACGGTACTCGGGGTCGTGGCGGTACAGGCTTTGGCTGCCGTCTCGGCGATGAGCGGTTTTATTAAGGGGTAAGGAAGTCCCGCCTTGCTGAGGATTCGTTCACCTGCCGCGTACATGGCGTTGGCGAAATTGCAGGCGAAAACGCCCGCCAAGTGGATATAGGCACGTTGTGCCGAATCGGCGTAGCGTACCGTGCATGATAACGTACGGGCAAACGCCTCCAGCTCGGGTCGGAAATCGGGTGTCGACGTTTCGAGGAAAATCGGAATTTCGTTGAAATCGACGTGCCGGCCGGCCGTGAAGGTCTGCAGCGGAT
>CAJUIE010000215.1 GCA_910586375.1 uncultured Alistipes sp.
GCCGTGTGGTGGATCCGCCAGTCGATTCTCCAGGCGCTGGCCGAGCAGTCGCGCATTGTGCGTCTGCCCCTGAATCAGGTGGGATCGCTCAACAAGATCAATAAAGCCTTTGCCCGCTTCGAGCAGGAACACGAACGTACACCGTCGCCCGAAGAGCTGGCCAACGAACTGGAACTCCCCAAGGAGAAGGTAACCGACACGCTTCGCGTGGCAGGCCGTCATGTCTCGGTCGATGCCCCATTTGCCGATGGTGAGGATAACTCGCTCCTGGACGTACTGGTCAACCCCGACTCGCCCAACGCAGACCGCGGGCTTATCAACGAGTCGCTCTCGACCGAAGTAGACCGTGCTCTGGAGACGCTGACCGACCGGGAGCGCGATATTATCAAGTACTTCTTCGGCATCGGGTGTTCCGAAATGACACTCGAAGAGATTGGCGAGAAATTCGACCTCACCCGCGAGCGTGTGCGCCAAATCAAGGAAAAAGCCATCCGCCGCCTCCGCCACTCCTCGCGCTCAAAACTGCTGAAGTCCTACTTGGGCTAAGCCAGAGAGGAGGCTCTCTGCCCCTGGCTACAAACCCCGAAGTCTCACAGCTTCGGGGTTTTTCGTATTTTAACAGAACATTTGAACAAAATCCCCGGCAATGTAACCCCGCTTCGGGTTTCCGCCGCAGCGATTCCGGCAGCCTGAACGATGTGGGCGCGAGCGGTTACACCTGGAGCAGTGCGCCTCACTTAGCGTCGAGCGTGTACGGGTCGCTCCTGGACTTCAGCAGTTCCGGCGTGAGCCCCGAGAACTACAGCAGCCGTGCGGCCGGTTTCCCCGTTCGCTGCGTGCAGGAATAAGAGAGGGGGGGGGCAGAGGCCGTTTACGGACTTTGCAGAGCCGATGCCATTTTAGACAAAGTCAAAGGGGCGCCTTCAGAGGGGGAACCAGAAATAAGAGGGGAAAGGCCGACGGCGGAGGCCAAGAAGAATGCCCCCAACTCTCGCTACCACTCGACAGGAGTTTTACCAATAGACCGCAAATATTCATTGGCCCGGGAGAAGTGGCGACAGCCGAAGAAGCCGCGATAGACCGAAAGCGGCGAAGGGTGCACGGCCTTGAGAATACAGTTTCGCTGTGGATCGGCAATGGCTCCCTTACGCTGGGCATAACTGCCCCACAACATGTAAACGATACCCTCCTTGCGTTCGTTGATTGCCCGCACCACGGCATCGGTGAAGATCTCCCAGCCGTGCCCGGCATGGGACGCGGCCTCATGAGCTCTCACGGTCAGGACGGCGTTGAGCAGCAACACCCCCTGCTCCGCCCAACGGTCGAGGTTGCCCGTCTGCGGAACGGGGATTCCAATGTCATCAGAAACCTCCTTGAAGATATTCTGCAACGAGGGAGGAAAAGGCACGCCATCACCCACCGAGAAACAAAGACCATTGGCCTGCCCGGGTCCATGATAAGGGTCCTGACCAATAACAACCACCTTAAGCTGCTCAAAGGGGCATTTGTCAAAAGCCCGGAAAATGTTGCTGCCACGCGGATAGATACGGCGCGTGGCATACTCTTCACGAACAAAACGGGTCAGCTCCTCGAAATAGGGTTTCTCGAACTCTTCGGCGAGCAGCTCTTTCCAGTCGGAAGCTATATTGACATCCATGGTATTTCAATTATAAGGTAAATTCAACGAAAAAGAGAAGGACACCTCGCAGACTTCAGTCTAAGATACGTGCAGCCTCATTGTCTTTTTCAAGTTTTTCATCCTCCTCCCAATCGAACCAGGGGAACTCGCGCCTCCCTGCAAGCGAAAATCGCGTATAGGTAATCGGAAGTCCCATACCGAGAAAACGCTCTTCGTAGGCCGTCCTGACCGAAAGCACCTCGTCGGCCAGGCCTGAACCGTAGATGTCGGGATTCGACACCTCGCACGGGAGGCCATAGCGGCGAATCGCCTCGTTGGTATAACCGTAAAGATGCTGCGAATCGGTCTTGAGGTGGATCATACCGTCCGGACGCAACAACCGGGCGTAGAGAGCCAGAAAATCAGGCGCCGTAAGGCGTTTTTTTGCCCGACGGCTCTCGAGCTGGGGATCGGGAAAGGTGATCCATATCTCGGCGACCTCACCC
>CAJUIE010000216.1 GCA_910586375.1 uncultured Alistipes sp.
CTGCCAAAACTAATGAGAGGTGAAATAATGCTGGGATAACGCGTGCGGGACGAAGACTGCGGAGAGACTGCAATCCATGTTGCGGGCCTCCGCGCAGCGAAGGCTTCGGCCCGCCTGCCTGACGGCAGAAAAACAAAAAATGTCATTCTGAGGCTTTAGCCGAAGAATCTATATACAGATTCTACACTGCGTTCAGAATGACACCGCAGCAATCATGTTTCCGCCTTCGTGTCGGAGGCGTTAAGCGGTCGGGGGAGTAAAAGCGCGAAAGGCGGGTTATTTTGCTTGCAAAATGCGTTCAGCACCCGCTTTCAGCGTTAGGCCCCCGGGCGCAGCCGAAGACACGGGCGGAGAGGTTTTGGGTACCTTTTGTCGGCACAAAAGGTACAAGAAGAAAAAGAAACAGAAAATAGATCCTTCGCTACGCTCAGGATGACAGTTTTTGAGGTATTCCGGCTCCAACGGAGCCGTGCGGGCCTCGCCTCCCGCCGCGGAGGCCCGCAACCGACGTCGCGGTCTTCGCAGTCTTCGGCCCGCGAAACAGACGCAATACAGATTCTTCGACGCTGCCTCCGGAGACAAAAAAACCTTTGCTTTTCAGCAAAGGTTTTCGCCTCATGCGGCTTGTCGGGGAGACTGGATTCGAACCAGCGACCCCCTGCTCCCAAAGCAGGTGCGCTAACCGGACTGCGCTACACCCCGTTGTTCCCGTCCCTGCACCACAAAGTCTGTAGAACCGGGCCGGGGGAGCTCCGCTCCGGGGGACAAAGATAACGGCTTTTTTCTTTCCGGACAAACTTTTTCGGATTTATACACCCGCAGAGCCGGAAAAACGATTTTGCAGATCCGGCTTTTTGCCTGGGCGCCGCCGCCGGATAAAGCCCCTCTGAGAGGCCCCGCAGAACGTTACTGCCCCCCCAAGCCCCGCCCCGCGCACAAAAAAAGAGAGCCCGAAAGCTCTCCCTGATCGAAAAGGGTACTTATAGTTTATTCGACTACAGTTACGTTTACGGCCTGCTCCCCCTTGGCGCCGCTGCCGACTTCGAATTCGACCTCCTGACCTTCGTTGAGCGTTTTGAAACCATCCGATACAATGCCCGAGAAATGAACGAAAATCTCCTTGCCGTTCTCTCCCGTAATGAATCCGTAGCCTTTTTTGCTATCGAACCATTTAACCTGACCTTTCATAAAGATAAATTGTTATTGTGTCCGGCAAAGTAACAGAAAAATCGTTGGGTTTCAAAACTTTTTGGCATATTTTTTTCTTGTGGCTATAAATTTTCGATGATCTTATAAAACTTTACACCCTGGCGCGCCGGCAAAAAAAACGCAGCCGGAAAGGGCGGGACACATATAGAAATAAAGCCGATGCGTAAATCTCCGGGGTGGAAAGTTGTATATGATTAGCAAGTTTTTTATATTTGTCACCTGACGAACCAGGACCGCGAGGTCGAAAAGGCAGCGTATGATAAGAAAAAAGGGCGCAATAAAGCGATTCAAGTGGGCCGTAGCGGCTCTTCTGGGCTTTTCCACAGCCTGCTCCACGGTCCGCCCTGCGGCCACGGGCGAGCAGGCCGCACAGAGTTCGGCCGATACGATGGCTGTGCCGGCCGGAGGTGCCGAACGGCCACGCATCGTGGTGATGTATGGCGTGCGTGCTCCGCGTCCGGTGCCTCAGGACGATACGTCAGAACCTGCTGCCGGAGGTCCGGTTGAAACCCCCGCCGCAGAACCCGGAACCGGCAACTGATATGCCGGGGCGACGTCCGGGCCTGCGCAAACGTCTGGCTCTCGATATATTTTCCGACCTCTATAAGTCGACGGTCGCCGAACACCGGCTCGACACGCTCTTCTGGGAGTGCACGCTGCGATGCAACCTCTCGTGCCGCCATTGCGGGAGCGATTGCCGGGTCGATCCCGGCGTTGCGGATATGCCGCTTGAGGATTTTCTGCGGGTGCTCGACGAGGAGCTCACGCCCCATGTCGACCCGGGGCAGGTGCTCATTATCTTCTCCGGGGGTGAGGTCCTTATGCGCGAGGACCTCGAACGGGCCGGGCACGAAGTCTCGCGCCGCGGGTA
>CAJUIE010000217.1 GCA_910586375.1 uncultured Alistipes sp.
TGCTGCCCCCGGAAACTGCGCCGAAGGCTGCTCCTGAGAACCGAGCAGACGTGCGGCCTCCAACGTCTGGCCGATAAAGCACAAAATCCGTTTATATACAAGGAGTTTCCGAACTTTTGACAAAGTGTTACCCGGTCCGGAACTTAAGAAAAGAGCGGGCCCGTAAAGGGTCCGCTCTTTTTCAAATAAAAATCTCAACTCCTTAATATCCCAACGACTTAGAGGCCGCATAGGAGAGTTTCAGGGCGTTGGCCCGGCGAAGCTCCTGCTTCACGTCAGTGACGATACCCATCTTGGTCTGTTCATCGGCCTTGAGGCAGATGGTCATCGACGCACGGTCAGCTTCGTTGAGCTTGTCGCGCTCGGCAGCGACGAAATCCAGAATGTCCCTGGTCGTCTTGTACGAGTCGTTGAGCTGGATACGCGGTGCTGTGCCGAACGTGGCCTGCATGGCCAGCGAGGGCTGCCCGATGTGGATATAGCTGACAAGCGACTTCTTCTCCAGCTTCTGCACTTCGGTAGCCTCCGGCAGTTTATAACGTACCAGCAACTCCTGGTCACGCATAGTCGTCGAGACCATGAAGAAGAAGAGGATCATGAAGATCACGTCGGGGAGCGACGCTGTCGAAATGGGGGGCAAACCTTTGTTGCCCTTCTTTTTCATTACTGCCATAATCGTCTTACTTCTTGATGTTACGCGGTTCGGCCTCGGAGATCTTCAGAGGCACAGCCTTGGTGATGACGTTGCGCTGCTCCTCGCTCAGAGCCGAGAGCTTGTCGCCGAATTTACGCTGCGCCACCTCATCACGAATTTCGTTGAAAGCGCGCGTGAGTTCGTTCTGCACCATGATGTAAGCCTGATAACCCGTATCGCGCGTAGTTTGCAGCGACACAACGCCCTGACTTACCGGGAAGACCCAAGTGCCACCGCCGGGAAGCTCGAACTCCTTGTTCTCTTTCTCGGGCAGCTCGGTATCATCCATCGGATTGAGGATAAACTCCTTGGTGCGGTCCTTGAGCTGGTGAAGATCGATGAACTCCTGCTTGCCGGGTTGTCCTGCCATAATCTGACCACTACCGTTGACAAGCACCAGAAAGAGGTTGCGTTCCTTGACCTTGATCTCCTCCTGTTGTTGATCTTCAGGAGGGATCGGCGGCAACATACGCACCAGACCGGTGTCGGTATTCATGGTAGTGGCGACCAGGAAGAAAATCAGCAGCAGGAAGGCGATGTCGGCCATCGAACCGGCGTTGATTTCCTGTACTTTTCTTTTATCCGTAGCCATTGTTCAATCGGTTATTTGAAAGCGCCCCAGACCTCCGTCACGAGAGCCGTCACAAATGCGGCGACGAAAGCGACGTAAGTCACCAGGATGCTTGTTTCGGTGATTACGGTCTCACCGCGGCTAAAGAACCCATTGTTCTGGAGGTCGAGGATATTCACCGTGTGGCCGGAGGCGTAGAAATACGACACACCCACGACGACGAGGATCAACAACACCGAGAGAATGGTTCCCTTGATGCCTGCCGGGTTTTCGATCATTCCGAAAAGGGCGCAGAAGAGCGCAGCGGCGATAGCGAACACGAAGAGGAAGTATCCCCAGATCAGGTTCGCACCGATCGCAGCGTCCGAGCCGCCCGTGGCAATCGCGTAGCCCATGAGGACTACGGTGACGGCCATCAGAATGCCCAGCAATACGTTAAGAATCTTTTTCATAATTGATTGTGCCTTTATTCTGCGGGGATTATTTCTTGTTATAAGCCGTCAGGATGTCCATGAGCGTGATGGACGAGTCCTCCATATCGTTTACGAGCGAGTCGATCTTCGAAACGATATAGTTATAGAACAGCTGAAGAATAACCGCAGCGATAAGACCCATGAGGGTCGTCAACAGAGCGACCTTGATACCGCCTGCAACCAGCGTCGGGCTGATGTCGCCGGCAGCCTGGATGGCGTCGAACGCGCCGATCATACCTACGACGGTACCCATGAAGCCCAGCATCGGCGCGAGGGCGATGAACAGACCGATCCACGAAAGACCCGACTCCATCTGGCCGGTCTGCAC
>CAJUIE010000218.1 GCA_910586375.1 uncultured Alistipes sp.
TCCTTACGGCAGGCTGCCAGCGTGCAGAGCACTGCGGCCAGGAGTATTGCGGGCTGGTGGCGGATCATTTGTAGGTGCGGGGTTTGAGGTTGTTGAATTGCCAGGTGCGGTCGCGCTGGTAGGTGTAGCCTTCAGGCTTGTTGCGGTAGACGCGGCCGAAGTCGAAGTAGAGGCCCTTGCGTTTGCGGCCCTCGACCGTGTAGGGCGTGGTGAAGGGTACGAACTCCACGGTGCGGCTCACGATCCGCGCCTTGGCGTAGGGCAGTCCTTCGACATCCATGACGTCCAGCGCGTGGTCGAACATCAACACGTGGCGGGGTGTTTTTTGAGTCAGGCCGTCGCCCGAGGCGAGGATCGTGCGGACGATGCCGTTCATGCGGGAGGCGCAGGCCCGGGCCTCGGCGCGGTTGCCTGAGGCTTCGTGAGCAAAGGCCATGAGGTTGAGAACCCGGGGGCTGAACGGATCGTGGACCAGCGCTTCGCGGCCCGTCGCAAGGATCGCTTCGAGCGTCTCCCGCTGCGGATGCTCGGCATCGAGGCCCGAGGCAAGCAGCAGGAGCCGTTCGAGTGCCGGATTGGTATTCAGGGGCTTATAATCGTCCTGGCAGGCATAGCCGTAGTAGAGATAGTGGTAGTCGTCGTCGGTCAGGGTCTCGTCGCCCGCGTTATAGCGCATCATGAGGGCTGTATAATAGTAGGGCGATGCGGTGTCCATCGTCCGGGCGAGGATGTCCTCCTCCACGGGGGCTTTGGCGGCGGCACCAGCGGTCGTCACCACGGCCAGGAGCAGCAGCAGGCGTTTCATCGGCAGGGTGTTTTTTCTGGCTAACGTTTTTTTTAGCACAAATCGTATTCGGCGATCAGACGGCGGAACTTTTCGCGTAAGGATTGCGAACCCTCGACCAGAGGCAGCCGCAACGTCGGGCCTATAAGGCCCATTTCCGAGAGGGCGCACTTCACGCCTGCGGGGTTGCCCTCCTCGAAGAGCGCCCCCACGGCTTCGGCCAGGGCCGCGTATTGGTGCTCCGCAGCCTCGAAATCGCCCGCTTTGGCACGGTTGACGCAGGCCATGAAGCGCCGGGGAAAGGCGTTTGCTGCGACGGAGATCACGCCGTCACCGCCCCGCCGCATCAGCTCGACGGTCATGGCGTCGTCGCCCGAGAGCACCAGAAAGCCGTCGGGGCGTTTGTCCAGAATGTGCTGCATCTGGTTGATGTCGCCCGAGGCCTCCTTGATGCCCACGACGTTCTTCAGGTCCCGGGCGCAGCGCAGCGTCGTTTCGGCAGTCATGTTCACGCCCGAGCGGCCCGGGATGTTATAGAGGATCACGGGCAGGGGTGAGTGTTCGGCTATGGTCTTGAAGTGTTGGTAAAGCCCCTCCTGCGAGGGTTTGTTGTAGTAGGGTGTGACGCTCAGAATAGCGTCGGCACTCCGCAGGTCAAATTCGCGCAGCTGGTCCAGCACTTCGGAGGTCGAGTTGCCGCCGCAGCCCATCACCAGCGGCACGCGCCCGGCGATGTGGTTGGCGATGAACATGGCGATCACGGCCCGCTCGGGCATGTAAAGGGTCGGGGTCTCGGCCGTTGTGCCCAGAGCGACGATGTAGTCCACGCCCCCCTCGATCACGTGGTCGATCATGCGGGCCAGGGCGTCGTAGTCGACCCGGCCCTCGGCGGTGAAGGGTGTTATCATGGCTGCACCCGCGCCTGAAAGTTTATGTCGTAGCATTATATGGTAAGTTAGAAATCGCTTTTTGTCATCCTGCCCCCTCCTCCTGTTATCCTGAGCATTGGCGAAGGATCCGGTCCTGCTGTCATTCACGCGTTCCCGGCTGGGGCGGACGCGCGAAGCGCGGGCCGGGAATCGCGGCAACGCCCGCGGGCGTTGCGTTCCGTCCGCAGTCTTCGGCCCGAAAAAACCAGTCGCCAGACTGTCCGAGCTGTCGCCACCCCGGGCGGAGGCCCGCTCCATTCTGTCGCGTATGCTCCGCAGGCTGCGGCCCGAATATAAACATTGCCCCGCCCGGTAGAGGCCTTTTT
>CAJUIE010000219.1 GCA_910586375.1 uncultured Alistipes sp.
TCTCACGGCTATCTACGACAAATCGTCACAGACGCTTCCCTACAAGGCCGACGTGGGGGCTGTCGATGGCTACCTCTGGGGCACATCCGACCATGCGTCGCACATCGTCGCAGAACACGGTGAAAAGTTCGTGGTTAACTGGGAGCAGGGACAAAAAACGGGTTTCTTCCTTGACCAGCGCGAAAACCGCGAGTTGGTGAAGCGCTACGCCCGGGGACGCACTGTACTCAACACTTTCTGCTACACGGGCGGATTCTCGGTCTACGCACTCTCGGGCGGTGCCAAAGAGGTCTGCTCGATCGACTCGTCGGAGCGGGCCGTAACGCTGGCCACGGAAAACATGCGCCTGAACTTCGGGGACAGTTCCGCCCACACTGAAATCGTGGCCGACGCCGTGGAGTATCTGCGCGACATTGGCGACCGCTACGACCTGATCATTCTCGATCCGCCAGCTTTCGCCAAGCACCACAAAGTTCTGGGCAACGCCATGCAGGGCTACAAGCGGCTCAACGCTCGCGCACTCTCGCAGATCAAACCCGGGGGTATTCTCTTCACGTTCTCCTGCTCGCAGGCCGTCTCGAAAGAACTGTTCCGCACCACCATATTCTCCGCTGCGGCAATCGCAGGACGCAAAGTACGCATCCTCCACCAGCTTACCCAGCCCGCTGACCATCCCATCGACATCTACCACCCCGAAGGTGAATACCTCAAGGGACTGGTTCTCTACGTGGAATAACCCTTACCCCGCTTCGGGTTTTCGTAAAGGGCCTCGCTGCAAAGCAGACCGTCGGGAAGGTAAAAGCGGTTACGCCTGGAGCAGTGCGCCTGAATCGGCATCGGACATCTACGGATCGAAATTGGACTTCGGCAACTTCAGCGTAAGCCCCGAAGGCAAGGGACTTCGCGCACACGCTTTCCCCGTTCGCTGCGTGCAAGAATAAGAGAGCCGAAAGAATGGCCAACTGTTCTTCCAAGAAAGACAAAGGCACCGACCCGCACGGCACCCCTCGGAGCAGAAAACACCTCAACAAAAAAGCGCCGCCCCAAAAAACGGGGCGGCGCGAATCGTTACGACCTGGCACGGCTACTTGCGGTGCGAGCGTTGCGCAGCCTCCTGCTGGCGTAGCAGCTCTTCATAACGCTGCTGAAACTTCGATTTCTTACCCTTGGACTTTCGGGCGGCATTGGCCTGCATGACAGCGTGAATTTTCTCGTCGTCAACCAATCGACGGATGACGAGCGTCTGACCTATAGTCAGCAAGTTCGACAGCAGGTAATAATAACACAGACCGCTCGCATAGTCGTTGAACCAGAAGAGCAGCATCAAAGGCATAAGGTAGACCATCATGAACTTCATACCGGCCATCTGGGGCTGCGACGAAGCCGTCTGCTGGTAGTTGTAATAGGAGTAGGCAAAGGTCGACAGCGCCATGAGCAGCGCGAAGAGCGAAACATGGTCGCCATAGAACGGAATCGAGAAGGGCAGGTTCAACACGCTGTCATAAGACGAGAGGTCGTGCGACCACAGGAACGACTGCCCACGCAGCTCAATCGATGCCGGGAAGAAACGGAACATGGCGATCAGAATAGGCATCTGGATCAACATCGGGATACAGCCGCCCATAGGGTTGATGCCGGCCTTCTTGTAAAGCTCCATCGTCGCCTGCTGACGCTTCATGGCATCCTCCTGCCGGGGATATTTCTTATTGAGCTCGTCAACTTTGGGCTTTATCAGGCGCATTTTGGCCATTGAAACATAACTCTTATAGGTCAGGGGCGAAATTACCAGACGGATCAACACAGCCAGAATCAGGATGATAACCCCGAAACTGCCGATGTAGTTACGCAGAAAGTCGAAGACCGGAATCACGCACCAGCGGTTAACCCAACCGAAGATGCCCCATCCCAGTGGAATAAGGCGCTCCAGCGACAGCTGCCCGCCTCCAACCTCGACCTTGCGCAGGATCGAATATTTGTTGGGGCCGAAGTAGAAAGCAAAATCATAACCCACGGTCTGGGCTGTATAGGGA
>CAJUIE010000220.1 GCA_910586375.1 uncultured Alistipes sp.
TCCGGTCCCTCTCCGGTCCCTCTCCGGTCCCTCTCCGGTCTCTCTCTGGTCCCTCTCTGGTCTCTCTCTGGTCTCTCTCCGGTCTCTCTCTGGTCTCTCTCCGGTCTCTCTCCGGTCCCTCTCCGGTCCCTCTCCGGTCCCTCTCCGGTCTCTCTCTGGTCCCTCTCTGGTCTCTCTCTGGTCTCTCTCCGGTCTCTCTCTGGTCTCTCTCCGGTCTCTCTCCGGTCCCTCTCCGGTCCCTCTCCGGTCCCTCTCCGGTCTCTCTCTGGTCCCTCCTCTTTCTGCCGGCCCCCCCCCTGGTTACTCCTGGCCCTGGATCAGGGATTTGATATTTTGGATGAGCATTGCTACAGCTACTGAGTTGAAGCCTCCTTCAGGGATTATGACGTCGGCGTATTTTTTCGAAGGTTCGACGAACTCTTCGTGCATGGGTTTTACGGTCGACGTGTATTGCGAGATGACCGACTGCATGGTGCGGCCGCGGTCGCAGACGTCACGCAGAATGCGGCGGGCCAGACGCAGATCGGCGTCGGTGTCTACGTAGACTTTGATGTCCATCAGCTCGCGCAGCTCTTTGTTTTCGAAGATGAGGATGCCGTCCACGATGATGACTTTCGAGGGTTTGACGCTTACGGTTTCGGGCATGCGGTTGTGCTCGACGAACGAGTAGACGGGATGTTCCACGGGCACGTTTTCTTTCAGGGCTTTGATGTGCTCGACGAGCATCTGGGTATCAAAGGCCTGCGGGTGATCGTAGTTGAGTTTGGTCCGCTCCTCGTAGGTCAGTTCGGGATGTGCCTTGTAGTAGTAGTCGTGGCAGAGAGTCACCACGTCGTCACCCTGGAATGCCTCCTGGAGACGTTTTACGAGGGTCGATTTTCCCGATCCGGTTCCTCCGGCTACTCCGATTACCGTAACTTTCATGTTATCAACCTTTTTGCGGTGGTTATTTAAAGTAAAGGATCACCTCCCGGCAGGGGGCGATCCTTTCGCTGCGGCGTTTAGGCGTCGATGTTGGCGTAGTGGGCGTTTTTCTCGATGAACTCGCGGCGGGGCGGCACGTCGTCGCCCATGAGCATCGAGAATATGCGGTCGGCTTCGGCCGCATTTTCGATGTTCACCTTGCGCAGAATGCGCGTTTCGGGGTTCATCGTCGTCTCCCACAGCTGGTGGGCGTTCATCTCGCCAAGACCTTTGTAGCGCTGCACGTGGGTTCCTTTGCCGAACTCTTCGGTTATGGTGTCACGCTCTTTCTCGGTCCAGCAGTAACGCTCCTGCTTGCCTTTTTTCACGAGGTAGAGGGGCGGGGTAGCGATGTAGACATGTCCGTTTTCGATGAGCTCCTTCATTTTGCGGAAGAAGAAGGTCAGCATGAGCGTTGCGATGTGCGAACCGTCGACGTCGGCATCGGTCATGATGATGATCTTATCGTAGCGCAACTTTTCGAGGTTCAGGGCTTTGCTGTCCTCTTCCGTGCCGATGGTCACGCCGAGTGCCGTGAACATGTTCTTGATCTCCTCGTTCTCCCACATGCGGTGCTCCTGGGCTTTCTCGATGTTCAGGATTTTTCCGCGCAGGGGCATGATTGCCTGAAAGTTGCGGTCGCGGCCCGACTTGGCCGTTCCGCCTGCCGAGTCGCCCTCCACGAAGAATATTTCGGCGATCGACCTGTCGCGGCTCGAACAGTCGGCCAGCTTGCCCGGGAGCCCTACGCCCGAGAGGGGCGTTTTGCGTTGCACGGCTTCACGGGCTTTGCGGGCTGCGTGGCGGGCGGTTGCGGCGAGGACGACTTTCTGCACGATGGCTTTCGCGTCTTTGGGGTTTTCTTCGAGGTAGTGCCCCAGCGCCACGGTCATGGCCTGATCCACGGCTGCCGCCACCTCGTCGTTGCCCAACTTGGTCTTGGTCTGACCCTCGAACTGGGGTTCGGCGACCTTCACCGACACCACGGCAGTCAGACCCTCGCGGAAGTCGTCGCCACTGATGTCGAACTTGAGTTTTGAG
>CAJUIE010000221.1 GCA_910586375.1 uncultured Alistipes sp.
TATGCACGGCTGCCGTTGCTCTCGGGGCTCACGCTGGAACTGTCGAAGCTCAAGTGCGGCCCGCGTTTTTTCCCTTTTTTGGGGAACCTCTAATTACAAAAAAAAAGAGCGACCGATTGACCGTGCCGCTCCTTTTTGTCGCCTCTGGCAATAGGTTACTTGAATTTGCTGAAATAGATGTCTAACAGCTCTTTAGCTGCTATGAACGACGACAGCTTATCGTCGAGCACGCGCTTCTCGAAGTCGTCGATGCGGGCCTCGATCCGGGGATCGTGGTAGAACGAGTGGCGCAACACCTCGTTGATGGATTCATACATCCAGTATTTGTTCTGACGGTTACGGTTCTGCCTGAAGTAACCGTTGTTATGTGTATGTTCCAGAAAGGCTTCGACGCCTTTCCACACCTCCTCCAGGCCGGTCCGGTCGACCGATGAGCAGGTGCAGACCTGCGGTCGCCAGCCCGAATCGGGCATGGGAAAGAGCCGCAGGGCACTCTGAAACTGTGTGCGGGCCAGTTCGGCTTTGTGTATGTTCTCGCCGTCGGCCTTGGTGATGACCATCAGGTCGGCCATCTCCATGATGCCGCGCTTGATGCCCTGCAACTCGTCGCCGGCACCCGAAATCTGCAACAGCATGAAGAGGTCGACCATCGAGTGGACGGCTGTTTCGGACTGCCCGACGCCGACGGTCTCGATGAAGATCACGTCGAAGCCGGCCGCTTCACAGAGCACGATCGTTTCGCGTGTCTTGCGGGCCACGCCGCCCAGCGAGCCGGCCGAGGGCGAGGGGCGGATGAAGACGTCGGGGTTGTGGCAGATGCTCTCCATGCGGGTTTTGTCGCCCAGAATCGAGCCTCCGGAGCGCTCCGACGAGGGGTCGATGGCCAGCACGGCGAGCTTGTGGTGCAGTGCAGTGACCATGCCGCCGACCGCCTCGATGAAGGTGGATTTTCCGGCCCCCGGCACACCCGTAATACCGATGCGCACGGAGTTTCCCGCATGGGGCAGGCACTGCCCGATGATCTCCTGTGCCTGGGCATAGTGGTCGGGGTTGTTCGACTCGATGAGGGTGATGGCCTGCGAGAGGGTGGTGATGTCGCCGGCGAGGATGCCCCGCACGTAGGCTTCGGTGGTTAGCTGCGACCTCTTGCGACGCTTGAAGTAAGGGTTTACTATGGGCTGTTGTTCAACGCCTTGCGCGACATTCAATGCTGTGTCGTGGTGGGTGTCGGCGTACTCTTTTTCGTAGTGGTCGATCTGGGAGAAGGACATTTTCGGAGGGGGCTATTCGGATTTCTCGATGATTTCGGGGGTCAGCTGGCGCGAGTTGCCCATCCACAGCACCCGGTTGCGGGGGCCCAGCAGCACGCCGAAGGGGATGTAATGGACGCCATAGGCGGCAAAGAGCTTACCTTCCGGATCGATGCCTGCACCGATGCTGTCGGAGAGGCGGGGACGCAGAGCCTCCGCCGCCTTTTCGTCGTCGTTGCACACGATGATGACGATGCGCAGCTTGTCGCCCATGTGTCGGGAGAGCTCCCCGAGCCGCTCGACCGACTCTGCCGAAGCCTTGCACGAGGAGTGGAAGAACTCGACATAGGTACGGGGGGCGGGGGCGGGAACCTTTCCGTCGATCCAGTTCTGGATTTTCAGCTCGGGGGCCCGCTCGCCGGGGACGATGTGCTGGGTGTTGCCCGGAAGTGCAAAGCCCGTCAGGGCGAGGAGCAGCAGGACGATCGTTTTTTTCATAGACAGAAAGCCTTATTTTTAAGCGAAGATACGAAATTTTTTCATATATGTATTTTTTCGTGCATGAAATATGCCGCGCCGGAGTGGGTGGGCTTTTTTCGGGTCGCCTTCAGGGCGTTGTCTCCTGGGGGCAGGGCGGGTCTTCGCCCGGTTCTGTTTTTTTCGGTCCGGGTGTCATTTACGCGTTCCCGGCAGGGGCGGACGCGCGAAGCGCGGGCCGGGAATCGCGGCAACGC
>CAJUIE010000222.1 GCA_910586375.1 uncultured Alistipes sp.
TCTCGCCCCGTTGCTTCATCTCCGTGAGACGGTAGGTCGTCACGGCTCGTACAGTGCTTTCTACGGACATTTCAAATTTGGGTTTTGAATCAGGGGCAAAAATAACGTTTTTTTCGGAAATCCGCAGAAAAAGCCGCAGCCACCCCGGGCGAAGGCGCGCACAGAACAGCGCGCCATTCGCTGGCTACCGGCTCAAAAACGTTCTCTTCGGCCCCCGCGCCGGGTTCTCAATCTTTCATTTTCAGCTTCTCGAAGAACCGCCACAGCACCACACCTCCCGAAACCGAAACATTGATCGAATGCTTAACGCCGGCCTGAGGAATCTCGATGGCCCCGTGGCAAAGGTCGACGACCTCCTGCCCCACGCCCGCGACCTCATTGCCGAAGACCAGCGCATAGCGCCTGTCTGGCCGGGGCCCGAACCTTTCGAGTGACACCGAACCCTCAACCTGCTCGACAGCCCACACCTCATATCCCTCGGCCAACAACTCCCGGACACACTCCAAAGTCGACGCATGGTAGCTCCACGCCACGGTCTGCTCGGCCCCGAGGGCCGTTTTATGGATGTCGCGGTTGGGCGGCGTGGCCGTGATGCCACAAAGCAAAAGGCGCTCGACGGCGAAAGCGTCGCCCGTGCGGAAAAAGGCCCCGACGTTCTGCATCGACCTTACATTATCAAGCACCACCGCAACGGGCATCTTCGCCATCGCAGCATACTCTTCGGGCGAAGGACGCCCCAGCTCTTCATTGGTGATTTTGCGCATGATCGGTTTCTTACAAGCGATTTCGGGGACAAATGTAACCAAAATCGAAATCTTTTCCCTATTTTTGTCGGTTGTTCGGACTTCCAAACGCCATGATGAAGAAAATTTTTCCCGCACTTCTCGTCCTTACGGGACCCACGACCGGGGGGGGGTATGCCCAGGAACTCCTGGCCGGTGCCGATTTCCGGATGTACTTCGACAACAAGGAGTTCGGCAAAAACACCTTTGCGGTGCCGGGTCTCGACATAGAGTCGGGTACCGACTTCGCAGCCCGGCTCATTCCCCGCATCGGCATCCGCTGGGAGGAGAAAAACACCCTGATATTAGGCGCCGACATGTTGCAGAATTTCGGCGAGCAGAACCCGGCGTTCGTCTCGGAGGTGAAACCCGTAATGTACTATCAGTTCCTCACACCCCGGGTGCAAGCCGTGGCCGGCATTTTCACCCGCGACATGATGCACGACGAAGACTACTCCACGGCCTTTTTCACCGAAGCACACCGCTTTCGCCACGACCGCATCAATGGCGTACTGGCCCAGTACAACGGACAGCGCAACTCCTACGTGGAGTTCGTCTGCGACTGGGAGGGGATGTATTCGACCCGCTCACGCGAAAAGTTCCGCATCCTGGTAGCGGGGCGTCATTACTTAAAGCGCTATTTCTACTACGGCGTCAATTACTCGATGTTCCACTTCGCTGGCAAGAAAGGCCCCGACGGCAACGATGCCGAGGAGAACGTCGTGGACCTGCAGCTGCTGAACCCCTGCATCGGCGTGAAGTTCCGGGCATTCTTCGACTTCGACATCAAGATCGGCGGACTCCTCTCGGCCCAACGCGACCGCAGTTACGGACACACGTGGGAGATGCCCTGCATGGGGGAAATGGCCTTGCGCATAAGCCGCTGGGGCCTGTCCCTCGAAGAGAGGCTCTACGTGGGCGACAACATGCACCCTTTCTTCTACGGCCATACGCACGAGAACGGCACCGTCCTCACCTACGGTCGCGAGCTCTACCCCGGCGAGAGCTTCTTCCGCACCACAGAACACATCTACAGCCGCACGTCGCTCTCCTACCGCCGCTCTTTCTTCCACGACACGGTGTGGGTCCGCGCGGAGTTCGCCGCCCACCACGACGGCACGGCACTGGGCACCCAGCAATTCCTGGAAGTGGGCGTCCGGCTGCTCAAACCCGTATACAACAGCAAAAATCATCGTA
>CAJUIE010000223.1 GCA_910586375.1 uncultured Alistipes sp.
GAGCAAAAAAAAGAATTTATTCATTTTTTGCCGAGGCGCAGTATCTAAGACGAAGTCAAAGGTATTAAAAATAACGCGGATGTCCAACAACCGGTGGCGACTATTTTCCGATCGGGTTGATGATCGTGAAGGTCACTTCCCGTATTTCGCGCGCCGACTCACCCTGATAGTTGCCCTTCGAAACGAGGAACGAGGCTGTATAGGTTCCGGGCAGGGTGTAGGAGTGCTCGTAGCTGCGGATGTCGTCGGTCAGTCCCTTGATGTTCTGCCCCGTATCCTTGTCGACGGTGTAGAGCGGCAGGGGTTTCATGACGATCCACTGGTCGACTGCTTCGTAAATCACGCCCGGCAGTGCTGAGGCGTTCACCGCGCTGCCCGGTTTGAAGCTCTGGAATGCGATATCCGAGCCTGCGACGGGATTCAGCCCGTTGGAGAACTTGACGATGCCGTTTTGGTTGACCTTGTAGACGTTGGCCAAATCCTCGGCCGAGGAGTAGACGTAGGGTGTCAGATCGCACCACAGTCCCTCCATACGGAAGGGTATGAATTCCAGGTCGGCATATTTGCGGGTGTATGTGCCGTGGCGTTCGAATTGGGTGATGATGCGAGGATTGATCGAGTATGTGCGCACCTGCTTGCCTTCGCCGGGGGTCTTGATGCGGAATGCCAGCGTGAAGTTGTCGCGGTAGGGAAGTATGTCGGTGGTGAAAGTGTGGAATTTGGCCTCGTTCTTCGCTTCAAACTCGAAGCGCTCCCAGCCCTCGAAGTCGGAGTCGATGACCTGTTGGATCAGGGCCCGGTCGCTCTCGGCATGGGCATTCGTGTCGCCGTATGCACGGCCCTGAAGTCCTTCAAAACGGTCGGTCATGTAGATGTCCAGCGAGGGCTGTCCGTATTGTTGCTGTATGTCGAGTTCCAGCGTGGCTGCGAGTAGCTCTTCAGGCAGCAGCGTGCGGTCGCGCTGGCTGTATTCGTGGCCCACGTCGCCGTTCCAGACTGTGATGAAATCGGCGTTGCCGGCCAGTTCGAAGACGACGGGTTCACCGACGACGTAGGTGTTCGTCGGAGCCAGACGCACCGAGAACTCCAGCTCTTCGTAGATGTCGTCTCTTTCGCACGATGTTGTGGCTCCTGCCAGAAGCAGGGCCGTCGTTATATAGGGAATCGTTCGGATATTCATGGTCGTAGATGGTTTTACCAGAGGGGGTTCTGTTTGAGTGCACGGTTCACAGCCAGCTCTTTGGTCGGAACCGGCAAGTAGGCATGACGCTGGGTGATACTCTCGTAATTGGCCGATGCGAAGGCCACGATTGTGGCATTTTTCCATTTATTCAGGTCGGGAACTTCGGTACCGGCGCCGTGCATCTCCTCCACGAAGGTACCCCAGCGGATGAGGTCCCATTTGCGGATACCTTCGAATGCCAGTTCCCGGGCGCGCTCGTTGCGCAGCAGAGCCAGGAACGACTGCGGATCCGTCAGACGTGTTTCATCGGTCTTGATTCCGGCGCGGTTACGGACTTTGACGAGGCATTCGCGGGCCAGGTCATCGGGTGCTCCGGTCGACAGGGTGACGGCTTCGGCGTACATCAGCAGCACGTCGGCGTAGCGCAGAATCGGGAAGTTGATCGTCGTATAGAGCCGTTTGGCGGGTTGCTGCGGCTCGTAGATGGTTTCGCGGCGCCATTTGCCGGCGTTGCGCACGGCGGCCATAAGTGTCGGATCGTAGAGGGCATGATCTATGTTGAACGGATTCTCTATCGTAAGGTCGATGCCGTTGATCTCCTCTGCGGGAAGCGAGAAGTAATTGTTGTAGATCCAGGGTGTCTTGTACATGCTGGCCGCAATGGTCAGTTTTTCGCTGTACTTTGTGCCGTCTATCGTGTAGTTGAGTGTTCGGCCGTTGGCTCCGGCGTAGTTGTAGGGCGGGAGGTTCCACTCCTGGCGCACGTCGGTAATCTTGATC
>CAJUIE010000224.1 GCA_910586375.1 uncultured Alistipes sp.
TATGCACGGCTGCCGTTGCTCTCGGGGCTCACGCTGGAACTGTCGAAGCTCAAGTACGACCCGCTCACGCTCGACGCCGAGTGAGGCGCACTGCTCGAGGCGAAACCGCTCGTGCCCACATAGAACAGGCCGCCGGAATGGCTGGCGCGGAGACCCGAAGCAGGGTAAAAATCGGCTGTCATAGAGGCGCGCCGCAGTTGTGCGGAAGTACTTCCCAATTTTTTTAAATCTTAATTTTTAGTTCTTAATCCGAATATTCCTATCTTTGCCCGTATGATCGACCCCGAAACAGTAGACCGCATCTATGCCGCCGCCAATATCGTGGATATTGTGGGCGAGTATGTCACCTTGCGTCGTGCGGGCGTGAACTATAAGGCGTGTTGTCCCTTTCATAACGAGAAGACGCCTTCGTTTGTTGTTTCGCCGGCGAAAGGGGTCTACAAGTGCTTCGGCTGTGGCAAGGGGGGCAATGCCGTGACCTTTCTCATGGAACATGAGAGCATTACCTACCCCGAGGCACTGAAGATGGTGGCCCAAAAGTACGGCATCGAGGTCAGGGAAAAAGAGCTCTCGCCCGAGGAGGAGCGTCGTAACGACGACCGCGAGTCAATGTTCGCACTCAATGGCTGGGCCGCCGACTATTTCGCGCACTACCTCCATCACGAGGAGGAGGGCATGAGTATCGGCATGACCTACTTCCGCCAGCAGCGGGGCATGACGGATGCTACGATCGAGAAATTTGGCCTTGGCTATTGTCCGGCCCAGGGCGACCGGATGTCTAAAGACGCCCTGGCGGCTGGCTATCGGGAGGAGTACCTTGTGGCAACGGGACTCTCCCTTAAAAGCGAGCGGGACGGATCGCTCTTCGACCGGTTCCACGACCGTGTGATCTTTCCGGTGCATAATATTTCGGGCCGCATTGTGGCATTCGGAGGGCGTACCCTTCGCACCGACAAGAAGATTGCCAAATACCAGAACTCGCCCGAGAGCGAGATTTACAGCAAGAAACGTGAGCTCTACGGTCTCTACTTCGCCAAGAAGGCGATCCAACAGCAGGATTTCGCCATCATGGTCGAAGGGTACACCGACGTGATTTCCATGCACCAGGCAGGCGTGGAGAACGTCGTGGCTTCGTCAGGCACCTCGCTGACTACCGAGCAAATACGCCTGCTCAATCGTTTCACGAAGAATATCACCGTCATCTACGACGGCGATTCTGCGGGTATTCATGCCTCGCTGCGCGGTATCGACATGATCCTCAAGGAGGGAATGAACGTGCGTGTGGTGCTGCTTCCCGAGCCCGAAGACCCTGATTCGTTTGCCCGCAGTCATACGGCTGCCGAGTTACAGGAGTATATCCGCACCAACGAGCAGGATTTTCTGGCGTTCAAGGCTAAGCTCCTTTTGCAGGATGCCCAGGGCGATCCGATTAAGAAGGCGGCCCTTATTGGCGACATGGTGCAGTCGATCGCTCAGATACCCGATCCGATCCAGCGCTCGGTATACATCAAGGAGTGTGCCCGGATCATGGATATTGACGAGCAGATTCTTGTTGCGGAGGTCGCCCGAAAGCGCCTGGCCACGACCGGTGATCGCGAGACGGACGAGTTTGTGCGACGCCAGACGGCTTTACGACGCGAGATGCTTCCCGAGCCCGAGATAGAATACGTCCGTCAGGTCGAGGCCGGAAGCAGCACCGAAGCGTTGGAGCGCGAGCTGTGCAAATACCTCCTCAAATATGGCCACTGCGCATTCGACTTCAAGGAGGGGCACAACATGGTGGCTTGTAATGTGGCAGAGGTTATTTTCGCTGAACTGGCCGATGGAGATCTGACCTTCCACAATGCCAATTACGATAAGATACGCGCGACTTATCGGGAGCAGTGGCTGCACTCGGGGGTAGGGGTCGAAGTTCCGGCGCACCTCTTTATCAACCAC
>CAJUIE010000225.1 GCA_910586375.1 uncultured Alistipes sp.
GTTCACACCCCAGCCACACGGTGCGGGCCGTGGATTTCCACGGCCGCCCGAGGTAAAGTTTCGTTACGTCGCCAGCCGTCGTGACGCAGCAATCGCGAAAAACAAACCCATAACGATTGCGCTCGGTGGTCGAGGCCGCGGTGATGAAGCTCCCGGCCTTGCAGTGGATCGCACAGCGGTCGAACAACACGATCGAGGGACCGAAGATGAAATCGGTGGTGCCCTCTATATAACTCTCCCTTACATAGATCCGCGAAACATACCCCCGGGCGAAGAACGTATCCTGATCGCCTGTCAGGCGGCAGCGGTCGATAAGGATGCGGTCGCCGCGCGTCTCCAGCGCCACGGCCTGCCCCACCCTGCCGGCGTCGTTGGCGACCGTCAGGTTCTCCAGCCACACATCGTCGGCCTGAACCGACATCGTATAACTGTCATAGGTCGTCATCTCGTAACCGTCGGCTCTCTTCCCCGAATAATCGTCCCAGACGATGCACACCTCCCCCTCGCCGAGAATATGAACCTTGTTTTTATATACATCCAGGGTCACCTTCTCGCGGTAGGTGCCGGGCATAATCCGCACCGTGCGCCACCCTTCGGGTTTGGACGGCAGGGCATCGAAACACGCCTGCACGGAGGTGAAATCCCCGCTGCCGTGGCAGTCGACGACATACACGGACTTCTCCTGCGCCGCAACACAACAGCCGCACAACAAACCAAAGAAAAGGAAAAGACGTTTCATGGGTTCTTTGTTTTTATCACCTGTTCCCGCTCCTGCTGCTTGTGCGTGGCCGGGTATTTGCGCCGTTCGCTGGCTGGGGCTCTCTGTAGTCTGCCGCGGCGAAGATGCGCCGTCTTCGGCTCTCGAAAAACCAGTCGCCAGACTGGCGGGCCGCAGCCATGCCCGGGCGAAGGCTCGCACTTCATGCGTCGCCGTTCGCTGGCGCCGGCCCGGGAGTGCGGTGGCTTTTTCGCAACGCTTTCGTGTCGTCTCTTTGGCCCCCCTCCGGCCGCCGAAGAGACAATTTTCACTCTCTCCGGGCTCTCTGCAATCCGCCGCGGAAAAACAGCACCCGCTGGTTGCGGCTCCCTGCCCCCCTCGCGAAGACACGCAAAAAACAGCCTCCCTGCCCCCCTCGCGAAGACCCGCAAAAAACAGCCTCTCTGCCCCCCCCCCGCGAAGACACGCCCCCCCGGATGCGGCCCGGGTTTCACCTCACAGAGTTACGCCCGTCTTGAAGATGGCGATCTCCTTGAAACCGCTCTTCTCGTGCTTGAGGTGTTCGCCGTCGGCCGTAGCGAGAATTTTGGCGATGAAGCGCTCCAGCACGGCCTGCGGCTCCTCGTCCTCGACCAAAGACCCGGCGTTGAAGTCGATCCAGTTGGACTTGAACTCGGAGAGCTGGGTGTTGGTCGAAATCTTCATCGTGGGGACGAACGACCCGAACGGCGTACCGCGCCCGGTGGTGAACAACACGAGCTGACACCCCGACAAGGCGAGCGCCGAAGCGGCCACGAGGTCGTTGCCCGGGGCCTGAAGGAGGTTGAGCCCCTGCCTGCGGAGCGGCTGGGTGTATTTCAGCACGTCGACGACCCGCTGGGCGCCGCCCTTCTGGACACAACCCAACGATTTCTCCTCCAGCGTGGTGATGCCGCCCTTCTTGTTGCCGGGCGACGGATTTTCGTAGATGGGCTGGTCGTACTTGCGGAAATAACCCTTGAAATCGTTGATAAGACAGACGGTCTGCTCGAAGACGGCACGGTCCTCGGCGCGGTCCATCAGGATGGTCTCGGCGCCGAACATCTCGGGCACTTCGGTGAGCACGGTAGTTCCGCCCTGTGCGATGAGCCAGTCGGAAAAGAGCCCCACGAGCGGATTGGCCATGATGCCCGAAAAACCGTCGGAC
>CAJUIE010000226.1 GCA_910586375.1 uncultured Alistipes sp.
GCTTTTTTCCGCAAAAAGCGCCGCAAAAACGCTCCGCCCCATGTCTCCGACTACGCTCGGACGACAATTTGCAGCAACATTCCGGCTCTCTAAGAGCCGGGCGGGCCGGAGCCAGCGGTGGGTCGCCGATTTTTGCGAGCCTCCGCAGTCGGGGGCTTCGGCCCGCACCGGCCTTTTAGGCCGGGAGTTCGTCGCTATACAGATTCTTCGCTTACGCTCAGAAGGACAAAGTGGGGCCCTCAGAATGACAGCAACGCAACGCTCCGCGTTGTTTCGGCGGCAGTTTCACGCCTCCAAAGGCGCCGGAACAGAGTTGCCGAATACTAAAACAACAGAGACTTTTCGAAATATTTTCGTCCGCGGTTGGCAGTACAACTAAAATCTGTTATCTTTGTGTGGCGTTTTATGCAATTTTCTATTTGTGAAAAAGGAGACCAAAATAGACAAGAAATACGTCGAAACACCCTTGATGAAGCAATATTACTCCATCAAGGCCGTGCATCCCGACGCTATTCTGCTCTTCCGTGTCGGCGACTTCTACGAGACCTTCGGCGAAGATGCAATCAAGGCCAGCAGCATCCTCGGTATTACGCTCACACGACGGGCCAACGGCTCGGCAACCTACGTCGAACTGGCCGGATTCCCCTACCATGCTGTCGACACCTACCTGCCCAAATTAGTGAGAGCCGGCGAACGCGTGGCTATCTGCGAGCAGCTCGAAGACCCCAAATTAGTCAAGGGACTGGTCAAACGAGGCGTTATAGAACTCGTTACTCCGGGTGTAGCTTTAGGCGATAACATCCTCTCCAACAAGGAGAACACCTATTTAGCCTCGGTCTGCTTCGGCCACGAGAAAACCGGCGTGTCCTTCCTCGACATCTCCACGGGCGAATTCTACGTAGCCGAGGGTACCGATGCCTACGTCGACAAACTTATCTCGAACCTCGCACCCAAAGAAGTGATCTACCAGAGGGGCTATGAAGACCGTTTTTCGGCGGCTTTTGGCGGCAAACTCTACACATACCGGCTCGATGAATGGGTATTTTCCGAGGAGATCAACCGCGAAAAGCTCTGCAAACAGTTCGGCACGCAGTCCCTCAAAGGATTCGGCGTCGATCACTTCCACAGCGGCATAGCAGCCGCCGGCGCCGTGCTCCACTACCTCGAGTTTACCGAACACCGCGACATCGCACACCTGAAAAGCATCGCCCGCATCGACCAGGAAGACTACGTGTGGATCGACAAATTCACAATCCGCAACCTGGAGCTCTTCTCCTCGAATGGCGCCCGCGAAAAGTGTGGCTTTGCCGATGTGATCGACCGCACACTCACGCCTATGGGCGGACGCTTGCTGAAACGGTGGGTGGCCATGCCGATCAAGTCTCCGGAGCGAATCGGCGAACGTTTGGACGTTGTGGAGCTCCTGCTCAAAGAGGCTGAACTGACCGAGACGGTACGGGACCAGGTGGCACAAGTCGGCGATCTGGAGCGCATAGCTTCGCGCATAGCCGCAGCCCGCGTAACACCCCGCGAACTGGTGCAGCTGAAAAATTCGCTGGCAGCGATGGAAATCCTCAAAGAGGCTATCGGCGCCTCCGGATGCGCCCCGCTGCAACAAATGGCCTCCCAGATCGACCCCCTGACCGAAGTGCGGGACCGCATAGCCCGCGAAATCTATCCCGATCCGCAGAACAACCAGATACAGAAAGGCGGAATTATTGCCGACGGCGTAGACCCCGAGCTGGACGACCTGCGGCGTATAGCTCTGCATGGCAAGGACTACCTGGCACGCCTCCAGCAACGCGAGAGCGAAGCAACGGGTATCCCTTCGCTCAAACTCAGCTACAACAACGTCTTCGGCTACTACATCGAGGTGCGCAACACCCACAAGG
>CAJUIE010000227.1 GCA_910586375.1 uncultured Alistipes sp.
ATCCTGCATATCGCCTTGCAGATTACGGCCAACACGGCTATCGCCATCGAGCCGTTCATGCCGTTCTCGGCGGCTAAGATTCTGCGGATGTTGGCCGTAGAGAAGTTCGGTTGGGAGCGCTTGGGGGCTTCGGATCTCGTGCCGGCCGGTCATACGATCGGCGAACCCGAATTGTTGTTCGAGAAAATCGAAGACGATGTGATTCAGCGGCAGTTGGACAAACTGGCTGCCATCAAGGCTGCCAATTTGGCTGCAGAGGCTTCGCAGCAAATTGAAGCGCAGAAAGAAACAGTGTCGTTCGACGACTTTCAGAAAATGGATATCCGCGTTGCGACGGTGCTCGCGGCGGAAAAAATTGCCAAAACCAAGAAATTGCTGAAATTGACGGTCGATACCGGTATTGACCGGCGCGAAATTGTTTCGGGTATTGCCGACCGTTTCGCTCCTGAAGAACTCGTCGGACGTCGGGTGCTCGTGTTGGTGAACCTGGCACCCCGCGAGATGAAGGGCATTCTTTCGAACGGAATGATTCTGATGGCTGAGGATGCGACAGGCGCATTGCGGCTTTTGCAACCCGATGGCAATGTGGCGAACGGGGCGATCGTGGGGTAAGGTTGTTTGATTTTGTTTAGACGGCTATGCCCCGAGGTATTATCAATGCTGAAATATAATTTTAGAGTATTATGAAAGAATTGGATTGGAGCGCACTGGGATTCAACTACCTGAAGACTGATTACAATGCCCGTTATACCTATACGGATGGCAAATGGAGTGAAATGGTCGTCACGGATGACGAGTACATCCGGATGCACATGTCGGCTTCGTGCCTGCATTATGGCATCGAATTGTTTGAAGGGCTCAAGGCCTTTCGCGGGGTAGACGGCAAGGTGCGACTGTTCCGTGTGCGCGACAACGCCGAGCGTCTGCGTTCATCGGCCGAGCGTTTGTGCCTTCCCGTGCCGACGGTCGATATGGTTGTCGATGCCTGCATCGAGGTCGTAAAACGAAACGAACGTTTTATTCCACCCTACGGTAGCGGGGCTTCGCTTTATTTGCGTCCTGTGATGTTCGGTACAACTGCTGGTTTGGGTGTGCGGCCGGCCAAAGACGCGCTGCTGATCGTCTATTGTTCGCCGGTCGGCGCCTATTTCAAGGAGGGTATCAAGCCGATTTTGGTCGCTGTTGACCGCGAACAGGATCGCGCTGCTCCACGTGGAACAGGCGATGTGAAAGTAGGTGGCAACTACGCGGCCAGTTTGCTTTCGGGTGAGAATGCGCATAAGTTGGGCTATTCGAATGTGATGTATTTGGATGCCGCCGAGCATAAATATATAGAGGAATGCGGCGCCGCCAATTTCTTCGGTATTAAAGAGGGGAAGTATATTACGCCGAAATCGACTTCTGTGTTGCCGTCGATTACGAACAAGAGCTTGCGGCAGTTGGCTCGTGAAATGGGGCTCGAGGTTGAGGATCGTCAGATTCCGGTCGAGGAATTGGCGACTTTCGAGGAGTGCGGTGCATGTGGTACAGCGGCTGTGATTTCGCCTATCGGTAAGGTTTTCGATATGCAGACGAATGTGGTTTACGATTTCGGCATGAAGGTCGGCGAAAAAAGTCTTGCGCTTTATAATAAGTTGCAGGATATTCAGTATGGCCGCGCTGAGGACAAATATGATTGGTGTACGGTTGTGTTGTGATGATTGGCGTGTCTGCTCTTGAGCTTGAATGCCCCGAGATCTCTCGGGGCATTTTTTTGTTCCATGTGGAACTGTTGGGCGTGGCGGCGTTTTATCTAAGTAAACTTCTTTGTTTTTTTTGTTTAATCAAAT
>CAJUIE010000228.1 GCA_910586375.1 uncultured Alistipes sp.
CCCCGGGCGGAGGCTCGCTCCATTCTGTCGCGTGTGCTCCGCTGGCTCCGGCCCGAATATAAACATTGCCCCCCCCCGCGAAGACGCGCCCCCAAAACAACCCTACCGTCTGGGGCCTGAGTTTTTATTCCTGGAGACCTGAATTGTCCAGTTCGCCGATGATCCCGCGGATGACGACCGAGGCGCAGCCGATGCCAAAGAGCGCCGGGAGGTAGGAGATCGTCCCGACGTTCGATTTCTTGTTCTGTTCTTCGCAGAGGATCATGGCGCCTTCACGCGTGGGTTCGGGAGAGAAGACAGCCCGGAAGCCCCGCCGGATACCCGCCTTGTGGAGCCGCTTGCGCAGCATGTGGGCCAGCGGGCAGTGGTGGGTTTTCGAGATGTCGGCAATTTCCATTTGCGTGGGGTCCATCCTGGCCCCGGCGCCCATCGAGCTGACGAGGGGCAGGCCCCGGTCGAGGGCCCCGAGAATAAGGGCCAGCTTGGGCGAGAGGGTGTCGATGGCGTCGACAACATAGTCGTAAGGCGCGGCGTCGAGCAGTTCGCAGGTCGCCTCATCCTTGATGTAGCTATTGACCAGGCGGAGGTCGAGTGCAGGGTTGATGTCGCGCAGTCGCTCGGCCAGCACCTCGGCCTTGGGCCGCCCGACGGTCGAATGCAGAGCCACGAGCTGGCGGTTGATGTTGGAGGGGGCCACCGTGTCGGCATCGGCGATGGTCATGCGCCCCACGCCCGCGCGGGCGATCATTTCGGCGGCATAAGCCCCCACGCCGCCCAGCCCCACGACCAGAACGTGGGCACGGCGCAGCCGTCCGAGGTTTTCGGCTCCGAGCAGTAACTCGGTGCGCTGCTGCCAGTTATTCATCTTGTCCGGAGAAAATACGTTGGTAGTTTTCGGTCGTGGCCCGCTTCAGCGTTCCCAGGTCGAAGCCTGAAAGTTCTGCGGCGCGCATGTAAATCGCGTCGATGGGTGTGGGGCTGTCGTCGGTTTCGAAAAAGAGGTGCGGGAGGGGCGTGGTGCGCAGGGCCTCGACGGTGCGGTGGGAGGCGAAGGATCGTTCGCCAAACGAGAGGTAATAGCCCCGCGCTATGGCCCGGCGTGCCTGCTCGGGCGAGCCGATGAAGCCGTGAAAGATGACATCCCGCGGCTCCTGCCTGGCGAGCCGTTGCATCGTGGGCTCGAAAGCCCTGACGCAGTGGAGGATAACGGGTAGCTGGCGCTGCCGGGCCAGAGACAGCTGGGCGTCGAAAAGGGCGATTTGCGCGTTGCGGGTGTCG
This sequence comes from uncultured Alistipes sp., assembly GCA_910586375.1. Taxonomy (GTDB): domain Bacteria; phylum Bacteroidota; class Bacteroidia; order Bacteroidales; family Rikenellaceae; genus Alistipes. The sequence continues at coordinate 1,279 of CAJUIE010000228.1, forward strand.
TTGTCGGTGGCCCGGGCGTAGTCGAGGCCGATTTCGCCGATGGCCTGTTCCCCGCCGCGGTTCAACGCTGCCTCTAAGGTCTGTATGGCCATTTCTGTCGGCTGCTTTTCCGCCTCCCACGGGTGGATGCCTGCAATGCGCAGCTCGATGCCGCGGCCTGTGGGCCGGTGGGTGTGGATGTTGACAAACGTGGGATTCATAGAGACAAAAATAAGAGGAAAAATTAAGAATTAAAAATTGCTACCCGTCCCTCTGTCCTCCTTCACTCCTCAGAATGACATTTTGTTATGTTTTTCAGTCGTCAGACTGTCCGAGCCGCAGCCCCCGGATGCGGAGGCTCGCCCCACTAAGAGTGGGTTTTTACTGGGGCTCCGGTCCTTGTTGGGGTTTCCGTAGCTTCGTCGGCCCCCGGGCATTTGCGCCTCCGCAGTCTGCGGCCCGAAAATAAACATCGCCCCGCCCGGTGGAGGCTTTTTTTGCAACGCCTTTGGGGCGTTGTCTCTTCGGCGGCTTCACGCCTGCGGCGTG
>CAJUIE010000229.1 GCA_910586375.1 uncultured Alistipes sp.
GCCGCAGCCAGCGGAGCAAGACACCAAGTGTCGAGCCTCCGCAGGGCGGGGCTGCGGCCCGAACAGTCTTTCGACTGTCATTCTTTGGCGCTTTTTTCCGCAAAAAGCGCCGCAAAAACGCTCCGCCCCATGTCTCCGTCTACGGTCGGACGACAATTTGCAGCAACATTCCGGCTCTCAAAGAGCCGGGCGGGCCGCAGCTTTCGCCCCGCGGAGGCCCGCGCTTCGCGCGTTCACTCCGCAAGCTCCACCCCACCGACAAGACTAAAATTTAATCCTCAGAATAACTGCAACGCTCTGCGTTGTTTCGGCGGCGGCATCACGCTTCCAGCGTGCCCCCCCCCGCCGCCGCCGAAAAGTTGACCGGGCCCGGAGCCGGCGAACGGCCCCTCAGCTTTGCCCTCCCTCTCGGTCTTGCCCCCCCCGCTTTATTCTGCGGTATCCCCCAGTACCTTCCGCCACCATGCCGTCTGGCGGTTCTCCGTGGAATAAAGTTGTGCGGGGGCACTGCAAGTGACTCCCGAATAGTAGTTTATGGGCAGCAGAAGGGGGCGGCTGTGCCACGAGTAGAACGAGGGCGTGTGAAGGCGGCATTCGGGGGGAAATGTCCGGTCGAACTGCTCCCGGAACAGGTCGAGAGCTCCGGCGTCGGTGGCGACCTGCTCCGCATATTGCCGAAAGTCGTAGAAGAGGTGGCTGGTCATCCCTTCGTAGGATTGCAGTTGTGAGGGGTCGCACGTCTTCGAAGCGGAAGCAAAAAGTTGTTGCGAGACGTCGGCCAGAGCCTCCAGTTCGTCGCAGCGGGTCAGGGCGATGCAGCCCGAGGGATAGACGGGGTTGTACTCCGAGAGGTAGTAGTTGTAGAACTTTTCGCAGACCCGTTGCAGCCGCTCCGGCGTCGGATCCTCACCGGCAAACAGGGCCGGTATGACGTAGCCGTAGGGGAATCCTTCGCCCAGAATTTCGCAGGGCGACGCCACGATGTAGCGGCTGCTTTCGCGCAGGCTGTAGAGCGTCTCGATGTTCGACATGAAGCAGTCGTCGAAGATCAGGTACTCGAACCGCACGCCTGTAGCTTGCAGGCTCGCGGCGATCTGGTCGATGTCGAATATCGATCCCTCTTCGCCGAAGTAGCGGGTAATGGGGCAGGGATCGGGTGGTGTGGTCTCTCTTGGTGCCGGGCTGCGGCCGGACCGGGATGAGCTTTTGGGTACCCAGCCCGTGCCATGTCCGCCGAAGACTACTCCGTAGTTTGATGCCGGAATGAGCTGCATCATCTCGTTGAGCACCTCCGTGAGAAATTCCGGGCGGCTGCGGTCGGGATGATCGAAGGTCTTGAGGGTTGTGATTGCCGACCGTCCCGTCATGGGGTCGCAGTCCAGCTCGGCGATCTGCCACACGCCCTCGCGGTAGCAGAGGGCCGCCACGCGCCCGTCGCCGGGAATTTGGGGAGTCATGGCAGCCAGCGCAGCCTTCAGATTCCAGTCGAAGAAGCGTTGCAGCGACGTGCCGATGAATACGAAGAGAAAGGCGTGGGGCGCTGTCGCGGGGCGTTGGAGCACCTCCAGCCGCAGCGTCTGGTCCGGCTCCGTGTGCACGACGATCGAGCCTAACGTCGTATGCCCGGGGGCGGTGTTTTCCGTCAGGCTTCGCACCGTGATGGGGGTTTGACCGGCTGCACCGCTCGTCGGGACTACCTCGTAGCCGTCGCCCCCGGTCGTCAGGGTCCAGCTGGCCGGGGCCGTCAGGGTGAAGGCAGCTTCGGCTCCAGCCGTGCCTGCCAGCCATACGG
>CAJUIE010000230.1 GCA_910586375.1 uncultured Alistipes sp.
GGCAAGAGCCAACCGAGGTTTTCAAGCGAACGTCTATGTTTCCGTAGGCTTTACAGGGAGTGCTGCAACATTCGCCCCCTCTTATGAAAACCTGCAAAACAGGCAGGTCATTTCCCTGGGTATGCGTATTCCCATTCTCGATTGGGGCAAGGGCAAAGGACGTATTCAACTTGCCAAATCTCAAGCAGATGTCGTAAAAAACCGCATTGAGCAGGAAAATCTCGATTTTGAACAGAATATCGTACTCGCAGTACAAGAATATCTGGATCAGCAACGGTTGACCTCAATCTACCGGGAAGCAAACGAGGTCGCCCAACGCAGATACAAGACAGCTTTCGAAACCTTTGTCATTGGAAAAATAAATGTAATAGACATCAATACGGCCCAAAGCGAAGAAGATAATGCAAAAAGAAATTATATCAATCAACTATATTCATCGTGGTTATGTTACTACAATTTGCGATATATCACCCTTTTTGATTTTGAAACCCGCTCGAATATAACTTACAACCCTTTTTAAATGTAACTTTATGGACTCTCAAATACCTCACGAAATCATTCGTCAGCGCCGACGAAAACGAATAATCACTGCCTCGGCATATGCCGGAACAACAATCGGCCTATTCGTCGTTCTGGCTATCGTATTGCGCGGTGGCATAAAGGCGTCTTCAGTCAACATATCGGTTGCAGATCGAGGTTCACTTGAAATTACCGTTTCTTCGTCCGGTAAAGTTGTACCGTTATATGAAGAGGTGATAACCTCCCCTATTGCGTCAAAAGTATTGGATGTTTATAAGAAATCCGGTGAGCCACTGCAAGAAAATGATTTGATTTTAAGACTTGATCTCGCCGCTACCAACACCGATTTCGAGCGGTTGCGCGATGAACTCGAGATGAAAAAAAGTAAAATCGCCCAGCAGCAGGCGAATGCGCAGACGCTGCTCTCTGAAATGGCGATGCAAATACGCATTGACAGTATGCGTTTACAACGCTCACAAGTGCAATTGAGCAACGAACGTTATCTGGACAGCATCGGCGCAAGTACAACCGACAAAATCAGACAGGCAGAGTTGGAGTTGGAAGTACTGGCCATGCAGTATGACCAATTGAAACTCAAATTTGCCAATTTGCAGAAAAATACCCAGGCCGACATGCGAGTAGCAGAGCTGGATCTTAACATAGCCCAAAAGAATTTCGCCCTGGCATCCAAAACCATAGGAGACGCTCAGGTCCGGGCTCCCCGTGCCGCAACATTAACATGGGTTAACGACCAGATCGGCTCCAATGTCTCCCAGGGCACCCAACTGGCAATCGTATCCGACCTGAATCATTTCAAAGTAGAAGCGGAAATTGCCGATTCCTATGCGAATAAAGTTTTGCCCGGGAATAAGGCTATCGTAAAAATTGGCTCCGACAGGCTTTCCGGGCTTGTGGGCAACGTTGCCCCGGCAGTGGCAAATGGCATTATCAAATTCACGGTAACATTGGATCAAAACGACAATCCCAAATTACGTTCCGGCCTCAAAGCAGATGTCTATGTAATTAACTCCATCAAAGAAAACACACTAAGAATTGCCAACCGATTATATTACCACGGTCCGGGGAAATATGAAATGTGGGTCGTCAAAAATAGCGTAGCTAAAAAACGGACCATCGTTCTCGGGGAAAGCAGTTATGAACACGTGGAGGTCCTTGACGGATTGAATGAAGGTGAGGCGGTGATTGTAAACGATTTAAGTCGATTCAAAAGCAAGACGAAGCTACGAATAAAGG
>CAJUIE010000231.1 GCA_910586375.1 uncultured Alistipes sp.
CCTCAATGCCGGTCTGGCTGCTGCGCGGCAGGTTGTCGACTTCTTCCGTACGGGCTGTACCCGTTTTCAGGTGAACAAGGGGAGAGGAGATTAGAATCGGGCAACGCCCTTATTTTATCCTTCTGAGAAGCGAGTTGTAGCCCGCGGGGCGAGCATGTTTTTTGCGAGCCTCCGCAGGCTTCGTTTTGTGGAAAATAATTTGTTAAATACCTTGTATTATGGTTCGAATCAAACCTTTCCGGGCTGTTCGCCCGCCCAGGGAGCACGCTGCAGAGGTCGCATCGCGTCCTTATGATGTCCTGAACTCTGCTGAGGCTAAAACCGAAGCTACCGAGCGTTCACTCTTGCACATCATCAAGCCCGAGATCGACTTCGAGCCTCTTGCCGACGAGCACTCGCAGCAGGTCTACGATAAGGCAGTCGAGAACTTCCGCCGCTGGCGCAGTGAGGGGTGGTTGCAGCAGGACCCCGAGGAATACTATTATATTTATGCGCAGACCATGGAGGGGCGTACGCAGTACGGACTGGCCATGTGCTGCCACTTCGAGGATTACATTTCGGGCGCCATCAAGAAGCACGAGCTCACCCGTCCCGACAAGGAGGAGGACCGCATGATCCACGTCCGCAACCAGCAGGCCAACATCGAACCTGTCTTTTTCGCTTATCCGGACAACGCCGAAATTGACGCCATCGTGGCCGACGTGGTCAAGAGCAGTGCGCCCGAGTACGATTTCACCGCAGCCGACGGCTTCGGTCACCAGTTGTGGGTCATCCGCGACCGTAAGACCAACGAGCGCATCACGGAAATCTTCAGGGGTATTCCTGCACTTTATGTCGCCGACGGACACCACCGCACTGCCGCTGCCGCCCGTGTGGGCGCCGAGTGCAAGTCGAAGAATCCGGGCCACTGCGGCGAGGAGGAGTACTGTTATTTCCTCGCTGTCACGTTCCCGGCAGGTCAGCTTCGGATCATCGATTATAACCGTGTGGTCAAGGACCTGAACGGCCTGACGCCGGCCCAGCTGCTCGAAAAGCTGGGCGAAAACTTCATCGTCGAGGAGAAAGGCGCCGAGGAGTACCGCCCTGCTGCCCTGCACAATTTCTCCATGTATCTGAACGGCAAGTGGTACAGCCTCACGGCCAAGCCGGGCACTTACGACGATAGCGACCCGATCGGCGTTCTGGACGTCACGGTGCTTTCGAATCTTGTTCTTGACAAGATTTTAGGCATCAATGATTTGCGCACTTCCAAGCGCATCGATTTTGTGGGCGGTATCCGCGGTTTGGGCGAGTTGAAGCAGCGCGTCGACAGCGGCGAAATGAAAGTGGCTTTTGCCCTTTATCCTGTCTCGATGCAGCAGCTCATCGACATCGCCGACACGGGCAACATCATGCCACCGAAAACCACGTGGTTCGAGCCTAAGCTTCGTTCAGGTGTCGTGATCCACAGCTTTGGGGAGTAAGATTCCGGCTTTGTGGGGGATTTCCGTTCTTTTCTTCCTCGGTCCTTGCGGCCGGGGAAGTTTTCTTTATTACCTCTGCGTTTCCGTATGTTGACGTTTCGACCGTTGGTCGCCCCGAGCCGCAGCCCTGCCCCATTTTGTCATTCTTCGCCTGCACTCAGAAAGACATTCGCCAGACTGGCGGGCCGCCGCCCCCGGGTGCGGTGGCTTTTTTGCAACGCCTTAGTGTCGTCTCTTTGCCCCCCCCCTGCCGCCGAAGAGACAATTTTCGCTGCCCCCTCTCTTATTCCTGGCGCCCCCTTTG
>CAJUIE010000232.1:0-1328 GCA_910586375.1 uncultured Alistipes sp.
CTCCTATTTCTCGGCATCGAACAACAACGCTATACCCAACCTCAACGGCGGTAACAACGGCGGCGTGCGGGGCCAGGGCGTCGGCAAGTCCGAGTGGTCGATCATGTCTTATCTGGCACGTGCTTCTTATAATTTCGACGGCAAATACCTCGTTACGGCCAACTTCCGCGCCGACGGTTCGTCGAAGCTCGCGCCCGGCCACCGGTGGGGCTACTTCCCCTCGTTCTCAGCCGCATGGCGTATTTCGGGCGAGAACTTCCTCAAGAACGTGCAGTGGATCAACGACCTGAAGCTGCGCGCCGGCTGGGGCCAGACCGGTAACCAGGCAGGCCTGTCGGAGTATGGATGGATGCAGCAGTACAACACCAACTACTTCAACTGGACCGAGTCGCAGTATGCCCAGGCTGTCCCGACCGTCGGCGACAAGAGCAACATCAAGAACGAGGCACTCACCTGGGAGACGACCTCCCAGACCAACGTGGGCGTCGACTTCGCACTGCTCAACAACCGGCTTAATCTTTCGGTCGACTATTACTATAAGTATACGCGCGACATGCTCATGAGCGTGCCTCTGCCGTCGCCTTATCCGGCCATCATGCGCAACGAGGGTGAAATGTCCAACAAGGGCGTCGAAATTACACTCTCGTCGGTCAACATCGCCCATAAGGAGTTCACCTGGACCACCGACCTCAACGTCTCGGTCAACCGCAACCGGCTTGAAAAACTCGACTTGCAGCAGGTTTATTATTACGCCAAGACAGCCGACATCACCAACGACTACGTCGTGCGCATGACGCCGGGTCAGCCTCTGTCGATGTTCTGGGGCTATATCTCCGACGGCGTAGATCCCGAAACGGGCGACCTGATGTACCGCGACCTGGATGGCAACGGCGAAATCACCCCTTCGGACAAGACCTGGATCGGTAATGCCAACCCCAAGTTCACGTTCGGCATGACCAATAACTTCTCGTGGAAGGGACTCAACCTCAGTATTCTGCTTACGGGCTCCTATGGCAACGACATCTTCAACGCTTCACGCATCGAGACCGAAGGCATGTACAACGGCAACAACCAGACGACCGAAGTGCTGCGCCGCTGGCGCATCCCGGGTCAGGTCACCGATATTCCGCGTGCCACAGCCGACGGTTACAACCTGAAGAACTCCACACGGTGGATCGAGGACGGTTCATTCCTCAAGGTGAAGAACATAACGCTCTCTTACGACATCACCTCACCCAAACTGCGGCGCCTCAACATCACGCGCATCCAGCCCTATGTCTCCTTGCAGAACTTCCTCACATGGACGGGTTACTCGGGCTACGATCCCG
>CAJUIE010000232.1:1338-1741 GCA_910586375.1 uncultured Alistipes sp.
TGAGCCAGTCGACCTCGGCCACGCAGATGGGCATCGATTGGGGTACCTATCCCAACGTGCGCACGGTCGTCGTGGGCCTGAACCTCACTTTCTAACCTCCAAAAACATCAAGAACCAATCATGAAAAAGATATTTTTGTATGCCTTTGTGCTGGGGCTCGGGAGTGCGCTTGCGTCGTGCGAGCTGGACAAGTATCCCGAGACGGGTTATAACGAGTTCAACACCTCCGGCACGGATGAGAACGAATCAGCCATCACCACCCGCGAGCAGCTCTCGGGCCAGTTGTCAGCCATGTACAACTACCTGAAGGGTGACATGCAGAACTACTGGTACCAGCTGCTTTGTCTGAACGAATCGCGCGGCGACAACGCCTATGGCGGCAACATGGGCGAGGCCAAGGTCG
>CAJUIE010000233.1 GCA_910586375.1 uncultured Alistipes sp.
GTGTCGAGCCTCCGCAGGGCGGGGCTGCGGCTCGATCGACCTAAGGTCGAAACATCTATTTTCGGGCCGGAGACTGCGGAGGCGCAAATGCCCGGGGGCCGCAATAGAGAGAACCGGATAAGGGCTGCACAGCCTCTTATCGAAAACCCCACTCTTAGTGGGGCGAGCCTCCGCCCGGGGGGATGGCTGCGGCCCGCATCGGCTGCCACCGAAACAGAAAGAAAAAACACGAACAACCCATAAAATTCAACGTATGCTGACAAACCGAATGATTGCGGGGCTGACGGCTCTGCTGCTGGCCTCCTGCACACAACAACTTCACGTAGAGGTTACGAACCCCTCGCAGACGGAACGCGACGATGAAACCGTAGCCATAGCCTGGGCCGATGTCGCCCCGATCTGTGGTATAACGCCTGAAAATGTGGTGGTCACGGATGCCGAAGATACCGAAATTCCCTCGCAGGTGATCTATGCCGGAGAGAAGGAGCCCCAGGCCCTGATCTTTCAGGTCGAGGCCCCGGCCGGCGAGACGTGCCGATTCACCGTGCGGAAAGGTGCCCGGAGCGACTACCGCGCCAAAGCCTATGGCCGCTACGTTCCTGAACGGCTGGACGACTACGCCTGGGAAAACGACCGCGTGGCATTCCGCGCCTATGGTCCCGCATTGGAGACAGCACCGGGCGAAATGCTCGCTACCCCGGGATTCGACACGTGGGTCAAGTCGACCGACGAACTGGTCATCGACCTGCGCTATAAGCGCGGCAACTACCACCACGACTACGGCGACGGCATGGACTGCTACAAGGTCGGCCGCACGCTGGGCGCCGGAGCCTCGGCACCGCTGGCCGACGGGCAGCTGTGGCTGAGCCGCAACTACATTTCGCAGCAGACGCTCGACAACGGTCCTGTCCGCACGACCGTACGCTTCGAGTATGCCCCCTTCGAGGTGGCAGGTCACAAGGTGTCTCTCGTAAAGGTCATTTCGCTCGATGCCGGCAGCCACTTCAACCGCATCGAAAACACCTATGAGGGTGATTTCGAACAGCTTCCCATAGCTTCGGGATTCGTGCGCCACGACGTGAAGGCCTCCCATACGGGTGAAGGATGGATGGGTCTGTGCGAAGCAGCTTCGGACTCGAAGCAGCCCGAAGAGGACGGCGACATCTATTTGGGCATCGTGCAGCCGGGCGCCGAAATGCTCGTGGATACGCTGGGCCACGCCGTAGCTGTCTCGTGCGTAACGCCGGGCCAGAGCTCAGTATATTACGCCGGGACGGGCTGGAGCAAGGGCGGCATAGAGGATATGGACGAGTGGCTGGAAAAAATCGCCGAAGTCAACGCCGCGGCCACGCAACCGCTTCAGGTGAAGATTGTCAAATAATCCCGCCGCACGCTCGTAACAATCCCGCACATGCACTGTGCGGGATTTTTTTGTCGAAGTATACGGAGACAAGCACAACGCGTCGGGCCCCCGCATCCGGGGACGGCGGCTCGCATCGACCAAAGGCCGAAACATTGGACGCAAATGTCATTCTGAAGCCTCGGGCCGAAAAATCTAAAACGAGCCCGGAGCCAGCGAACGGCGCAAATGCCCGGGGGCCGACGAAGCTGCTGAAACCCCAATAAGGACCAGTGCCCCCATAAAACCCAGCTGAGCTGGGCGAGCCTTCGCCCGGGGATGGCTGCGGCCCGCACCGGCCTTTTAGGCCGGGAGTTCGTCGCTATACAGATTCTTCGCTT
>CAJUIE010000234.1 GCA_910586375.1 uncultured Alistipes sp.
CGGTTCAACAACTCGATGGCGTGCGGAAAGGTGCAGTAACGCCCTCCATCGTAGATTTTCAGATACCAGATAATCGCCGCCAGCAGGATAATCGGCGAATCGACGAAGAAGTCGCCCTGCTTCTGAATCCATGTTTTGTTCAGGTTGAGCATGATCGTATAGGCCGATTCATAGGCGTCCGAAATATCGGTCATGAACTCCGGGGCGATCGGGTTGCAGCGGTGCGAGCGTCGCGGGTCGTCGAAGTTGATGACGTAGAACTGCGGCCGCACCTCGTATTTGTCGAGATTGCGCAGCAGGCAGTTGTAGGCGATGACCGACAGATCGTCGAACTTGTAGTCGTAGATATACATCGAGAAGCCCTTCTCGATCTGCTGCCGAATGTAGTTGTTCACCACGGCATAGCTCTTTCCCGATCCGGGCGTGCCCAATACGATCGTTGCGCGGAACGGATTGACCACATTGATCCAGCCCCGGCGCCACTTGCCGTGATAATAATAGCGCGTAGGCAGATTTATGGAATACTCGTTGTCGAGTCGTCGCTCCTCCTGTCGGAACGATTCGTTATCTTCGTTGAAGGGGTCTTTGCCGAACTGCGAGGCGACCAGGCGCCCGACCCATACGCCCCCGGCTAATAGACATAAATATCCCGCCGCAAGGGTCGCAATATAGGCTCCGAAAAGCCGATCGTCGCAGGGCTGCGCGGGCAGCATGTCGCCCAGAAAAAACAGCGGCACGCCCAGAGCAAAAGCTCCGGCGACGCGCCGCGGTGATACGGCGCCGTCCCGGATGCTTTTGGTTCCATAGCAACCTATGGCAAGAAACAGCAGGCTGCATGATTTAGTGATGAGCGGCCAAGTGAAAAGGCCCGTGGTGTTCTGGAGGTTGCATAGTATACGGTCGGCAACCGCATGTGTGAGTTTGTGTGCTGCGAGCCATGCGTGGCAGAACCAGTAGACGTGCAAGAGTAGAAAAACAATGCTCAATGCGCGGGCGAATTGTACGATTTTTTCGAGCGCCCTCAAATCATCTTCTTGTTGCATAGACGGATTTTAGCCGCAAGATACGTTACAATCGTCGCAGTGCGTCGATCCGGCCTTTCCCGACCGTCGCAGGCCGCCCGCAGGGTTACTTGCGGCTCAATTCGATAAGCGTATTCTTGAGCAGATCGATGAAACGTGTCAGCCGGATTTTGCGGTTCAGCACGGCCCAGCGCGCATTATCCGGGTTCTTGATCTTCACGCCGCACAAGTTCTCGAACTCATGGGTGAGTTTCGACAGCGGCACCGGGGAGGTGTCGTGCATCCGGAAGAATCCGATGGCGTGGAGCGTAATGATGATCTCCATCAGATCGGTCGGCGTGTAATCTTTCGAGAGGTTGAAAGGCGGAGGCGTGCGCGGCTCTTTGCTCTCGTCCAAAGACGGATATTTAAGTTGGAGCAGGATCGTACGTTTCTCGAACCGGAGAATTTCGCACGCCGACCGGGCGTACTGGTAATTCGGCGAGGCATTGTCGGCGATTTTACTTTTCACGCGTTCGAGCGCCTCGTGGGTCCGGGTCAGAATGCGCAGCTTCTCGATCTGCGACCTGTGGCTTTTGCAGATGCGTTCTACACGCATGAGGAAATGGTTGTAGGCACAATCCAGTTGCGTCTGATCCTGAGCCTCCGAAGTCCGAATCAATGTCATGAACTCGCAACTTTCGAGAATCTTCATTTTGTTCATAGGCCTGAGT
>CAJUIE010000235.1 GCA_910586375.1 uncultured Alistipes sp.
AAGTGGCCTCTGCTCTCGGCTTGCACCATTTTCGCTTCGCCTCGGCAAAGTCCGCAGGCAGCTCTCCCCCCCCCTCTCTTATTCCTGCACGCAGCGAACGGGGAAACCGAACGCACGGTCTTTGCCGTATTCGGGGCGTACGAGGGTGCTGATGAAGCCTAAGTACGACCCGTCCACGCCCGACGCCGATTCAGGCGCACTGCTCCAGGCGTAACCGACCGTGCCCACACCGGTCAGGCCGCCGGAAGTGCTGGAGCGGTAACCCGAAGCGAGTTGTAAATGAAAGGTTCACTTCTCCTTCGTGCGAGCCTGGGCGATTATCTCGGCTAGTTCGAAATCTTCGGGATAGTCGATGTCTACCCCTTCGATACGGTTTACTACAGCCATCCAGGGCCGCACGCCGATGCGTCGGTGCTGCTCGCACCACAATTTCCGCGGGAAGATAAAGAAGGCGCTCGTCTCCACGTAGACCGGTTCGAGGGTCTGTGTGCGGGGAATGTTGTCGGGTGAATAGTTGAGCGGATGACCTTTATACCAGGCAAAAGTCTGGAGCCTTTCGGCACTGAAAGCCGAGTCGTAGTCGCCTGACAGGACCTTTGCGAGTGCTTCGTTAAGGGTTTCTGGTCGGATGAAGGGCGATGTTGCGTGGGCCAATACGTAGACATCGGCTTCCACTGCGGTCGTGAAAGCATCGTATATTTCGCCGCCCAACGTTGTGTTGCTGTCGAGCCGGGGATCGCGACGCAGAAATTTCACTCCTTCGGGCAGGTGGCATTTCACGCTTTCGTCGCTGCAAAAGACGTATACTTCGTCGATTCGATCGCAGCGTTGGAGCGTGTCGAGAATGTGGCACATCAGGGGCTTATCACCCAATTTACGCAGGTTTTTGCCGGCCACGCGCTGGCTGTTAAGACGAATAGGGACGAAAGCTATGGTTTTCATCGTTATTGTACTAAGAGGTTGCAGCCGCGGATGTCGGCATGGCCGATGCGTCCATCTATTTCGAATGATCCGTCAGCCAGTACGCGCCCCACGTCCTGCGTCTCGATAAAGGCGCACGACCACTTGTTGGCCAGGTCGACGATGTTCAGGGCGCCGCGGGTGCCGGTCGGCAGCAGCTCCCGGGGATCGTTAATGTCACGGGCCGTCACGCGCATCCACGGCGGGCAGCGGAAGCGGTTGCCTCCTTGTGAGTAGGCCTGAGATGTCAGTTCGGCCATGCCGTATTCGGAGTGTATTTCTTTCACGCCGAATGCTTTGCAGAGTATTCGGTGGAGCTCCTCCTTAGGCAGCTCTTCGCGGTAGCCCTTCATGCCGCCGGTCTCCATCACCACCGTGTCATGCAGCTGCGGAGTGTATTTTTCGGCCAGGTCCAGCAGGGCGTAAGTCACGCCTAAGAGGATTTTAGGCTTTGGATCGGCGGCCATGTCGCGCAGCAGGGCGTCGTAGTCGTCGAGGTAAAATCCGCCTGAGCCGCAGTCGGCAATTAGTCGGTCGGCCATGTAGACCAGCGACGAACCTTTGCGCCGCAGGTAGTTGGGCAGCAGGGCATAGAGGCTCCAGCGCTCCGGCTCGCCGTAGAACGTGCGGAACGAAGCGCGGAATGCCTCCTCGTAGAGTGCCAATGAGCGCATCGGGTGACGCGAGGGTGTCATGGCCGTAGTGGCGCTCGATGTGAAGACTGCTTCTGGCTCTTCGCTGCTGCAGTAGACCTCGTG
>CAJUIE010000236.1 GCA_910586375.1 uncultured Alistipes sp.
CAACGCTCCGCGTTGCTCTCTTCGGCGGCGAGGGGGGGGGCTCGCCGAAGAGAAAGGAATTGGGCTGCTACGGCCCGAAAAAAACACGAATTCTTCATTATCGCTCTCTTAGGACAAAGAGTTCGAAAAATCCCTAAAAAAGTCTATCTTTGCGGCAATTCGAAGCGGCAACTGGCAGCCGGACCGCTTTCGGATTACCGCTTGTCTTACCTAAAGCAACACTTTATGTGAGACAGTGTAAATAACTATAATTCAAACTTTTTTTCAATCATGAAACAACCTCTTCCGAAGCAGGTTTCCTGCTGGCGTCGATGGAACCGCAAGGGCTGGTCGCTCTTTGCGAGCATCCACCGATACACACGCCTCGGAGTGCTCTCGGTGGGGATGTCCATGCTCCTGCTTACGACGCAGGGTGCTTCTGCACAAAATGCCGACTCGCTGACGGTTCTTCGCGAGCTGCGCATCGCCGAAGTCGGCATTTCGGGCCGGCAATCGGCCCCCGTGCGGAACGCCGAGTCGCAAACCCCGCTTTTCGACCGAAAAGCCGCGACCGCAGCGCCTTTCCAGACGCTCGAATCGGCCCTGCGTACTGCTCCTTCGGTCGACATCCGCGAACGCGGAAGCAAGGGAACGCAGGCCGACATCTCCATCCGCGGAGGCTCCTTCGACCAGATAATGGTCCTTCTGAACGGCATCGACTTTACCGATGCCCGGACAGGCCATCAATCCCACTCGCTGCCCATAGACCTTGACGTCGTGTCGGGCGTCGAGCTGCTTGAAGGCATTCCCGGTGTCGGGGCCTATGCCGGTGCGGTGAATATCCGTACAGCACCTCTTGCGCCGCAATACCTCCGGCTCGAAGGTTCGGGCGGCCAATACGGCTACGTCTACCACAACCTGTCGGGAGCGTGCACGGTCGGTCGTTTTACAATCCAGGCCGCCGAGTCGTACCGACGCAGTGACGGCTACAGACACAACACCGACTTGGCCACATACAACGCTTTTGTCAGGGCTACGGGCGAAGCCCCGAAAGCCGGAATGTTCGATCTTCAGGCCGGGTATCAGAACCGCGCATTCGGCTCCAACGGCTTCTACGCCGCCTACAACCCCGATCAATGGGAGCGTACGACGACAGCTCTGGCATCGTTGCGCTGGCTGAAGACCGCGGGGCGCTTCTCGTTCGGAGCAGCTGCCAGTTACCGCAAAAACTTCGATCGCTACGACTGGACGCGCGGCACCGCGATGAACCGCCACAATACCGACAACGTGGGGGCCAGGGCCTGGGCCGACTGCAACTGGAGAGCCGGAACATCGGCCTTAGGCGGCGACTACGCCTTCAACCACATCTACAGCACCAATCTGGGCGAAAAATTAGCAGTGGCAAAAGGCGACTATACCCACGCCAAAGCCCGCCATACGGGCAACATCTACCTGAGGCACACCAAAGCGTGGCGGCATGCGGACTTCGCCGCATCGGCGGGTGCAAGCCTCACGCCCTACGGAACGACACCCCTGTGGAGCATCGCAGCAGGGTATATGCCCGTCGAAGGGCTACGCCTGAGCACGGGAGCCGCGCAGTCGATGCGGCTGCCGACCTTCACCGACCTCTACTACACCTCGCCGGCACAGATCAACAACCTCGACCTGCGCCCCGAAAAGGCAATCACCGTACGTCTGGGCG
>CAJUIE010000237.1 GCA_910586375.1 uncultured Alistipes sp.
TCACGGAGCGTCGACCCGAAAAAAAAGTCTGTCGTGCGATCGGGACAAGCCCATGCAGCGGCCGCTGTGCGACCCTGAGAGTCCAAAAATACGAAAAAAAGTTCTGTATCCCATTGATCCGGGCTTTTTTTGCGGTTGTCGCTAAAGAAAAAGGATCGCGAGCGCTTCGGCGGCGAGGATGGCGCAGGCGGGCGCCGGGGGACCGGCTGCTGCGGCCTTCCCGTTGCAGCTGGGGGCATTCGGTCGGATGCAGAGCCCGGATGTTGTATTTCCGAGATACATTTTCTATCTTTGTGGCCTTGTTTTCGTTTGCTATGACCCGTTCAACCCCCCCCCTGTATGGCACGTCGCGACGGCTGCAGGCGTTTGATATGTTGCGTTTTCCTCTTGCGATCGTTGTGCTGCTGGAGCATGTCTGGGCGGTAGAGGGACTGCGCCTGCAAGGTGAGGCGATCGACCTGCAACGATTCCCTCTTTTCCGTGAAGTCATCTATTGGATCGACGCTTTTTTGCGTAACCAGAGTGTACCGATCTACTTCTTTATTTCCGGCTACGTCTTTTTCCTGAGTGTCGACTGGAGTCGGACGACCTATTTCCACAAACTCAGAAACCGGGTTAAAACCTTGCTGGTTCCTTACGTGGTGTGGAATGCGTTTGCCTTGGGGCTGCTGGTGGGCGGTCAATTGTTTCTGCATTGGAGCGGTCGGGCGTCCGGTGCCGATTTTCAATTTAGTTTTTCGGCCCTGCTCTCCTGTTTCTGGGATTACACCAACGGATTTTTCCCTGCTTTGCAGCACTCCTTGTCTGGCGGATGGTTGCAACCTGCTTATCCGCTCGATGTTCCCCTTTGGTTTTTGCGTGATTTGATGATCGTTGTCGTCTGCACTCCATTGCTTTATTGGGTGCTCAAACGACTGGGTGCCTGGGCCGTCGGAGGCTTGGGCGTGCTGTGGCTGGTGCTTGGCTACCTGAATGCCGGGCATATTTATCAACTGGTTACGGCGTTCTTTTTCTTTGGTTGGGGAGCCTGCATGAGCATGGGCAAAAAGGAGTTGCGCGTCGAGTTTGGCCGCTATTTCACGCTTTCCATGTGGGCCTATCCACTTCTGGGGCTGCTCGGTGTTGTGGCTATCCACGGCTGGCCTGAGGCGGCTTTTATCTTCAAACGGTTGAATATTCTGGTCGGATTACTCTTTGCTTATAATGCGGCGACGTGGTTGTCCGAACACGGGTGTTGCAAGTCCCAGACGAAGTTAGCGGCGTTGAGTTTCTTTATTTATGTGGCTCATTATCCGATTTGTGACCGTGTGCGACAACTCCTTCTTGCGGTGTTGCGGCCTGAGTCGGATCTTGTTTTGCTGGCGGTTTATGTGTCGACTACCGTGCTGACGATCGGGCTGTTGCTCGGTGTTTTTTATCTGATGAGACGCTATACGCCGAAGGTGCTGACTGTCTTGGCTGGGCGTGCATAAAGCGTTTTTTTGTCTTTTGTTATAGAAAAAGCATTGCCAGCGTTGCGACGATAAAGCCGCCGCAAAAACCGGCCAATATCTGCCAGCCGTTGTGGCAACCTAAATAGAGACGTGCTGAGGCAAGGGCTCCGGTGGCGACA
>CAJUIE010000238.1 GCA_910586375.1 uncultured Alistipes sp.
GCCGATCAACTGGTAAACCGTTTCGCTCAGCGTTCCTTTGAACGGAACACGCGCTACGATGCCCTCGGGCACGAGTTTGTTGATATTGCCCTCGCAACCTTTCTGGAAATAACGGTCGGCCGAACCCGCCTTCATGGCGTCGATGGAACCCATGCCACGGTAGGACTTGAATTTGCGGCCGTTGTAAATGATCGTCTCACCCGGAGCCTCCTCCGTGCCGGCGAACATCGAACCGATCATCACGCAATCGCCGCCTGCGGCCAACGCCTTGACGATGTCGCCCGAGTAACGCAGACCTCCGTCAGCGATGACCGGCACACCAGCCTCGCGGGCGACGGTCGATGCGGCGTAGATGGCCGACAACTGGGGCACACCCACACCGGCAATGATGCGCGTGGTGCAGATCGAACCCGGACCGATGCCCACCTTGATGCCATCGGCACCGGCCTCGACCAAGAAACGCGCCGCTTCGGCCGTGGCGATGTTGCCCACCACAACGTCGAGCGCGGGATAAGCAGCCTTGATCTTGCGCAGAGCATCGACGATATTCTTGGAGTGCCCGTGCGCCGAGTCGAGCACCACAGCGTCGACATCCTCGGCCACGAGGGCGGCCACACGCTCCATGACGTCGGGCGTGATACCCACACCGGCGGCCACGCGCAAACGGCCCTTGACATCCTTGCAGGCATTGGGATGGTCCTGCACCTTAGTAATATCCTTATAGGTAATCAACCCCACCAGACGGCCTTCGTCGTCCACCACGGGGAGTTTTTCGATCTTGTTGTCGAGCAGCACTTCGGAAGCGTGCTCCAACTCAGTTTTATGAGTTGTAATAAGGCGATCGCCGGGCGTCATCACCTCACTAATCGAGCGCTGCATATCGCGCTGGAAGCGCAAGTCCCGGTTCGTCACGATGCCGATCAATTTCCTTTCGCCGTCGACCACCGGAATACCGCCGATCCGGTTCTCGTGCATGAGCCGCAGAGCGTCGCCCACGGTATCGCTGCGCGAAATGGTGACCGGATCGTAGATCATGCCGTTCTCGGCGCGCTTCACACGCCGCACATGAGCAGCCTGTTCGGCGATGGACATGTTCTTGTGAATCACGCCGATCCCCCCTTCGCGGGCCAGGGCAATGGCGAGCGGCGCCTCGGTCACGGTGTCCATAGCGGCAGACACGATGGGGATGTTCAGGCGGATATTACGCGAAAAACGGGTTTCGAGACAAACCTCTCGCGGCAACACTTCCGAATAGGCGGGAACGAGCAGCACATCATCGAAGGTAAGACCTTCGGGCTGCACCCTTTCATTGATGAACGACATAAGAACGCGGATTTTGTTGCTCGCAAAAGTAATCATTTTTTCCGAAACGGCCCATTCCGGAACATCTTCGCAGCCGTTTTTTATTAACATTTTATCGAAAATCACACCCGATCTTCAAACCACAAGCATACAGCCCGGCACAACAGCCGTCAAAAGGCTCCCGCTTCGGGTTACCGCATCAGCAGTTCCGGCGGCCTGAACCTTGTGGGCACGAGCGGTTTCGCCTGGAGCAGTTCTCCCGCCTCAGCTACGAGTACGAACAGCTCGGA
>CAJUIE010000239.1 GCA_910586375.1 uncultured Alistipes sp.
GCGGAGGCCCGCGCTTCGCGCGTTCGCTCCGCAAGCTCCACCCCACCGACAAGACAAAATTTAATCCTCAGAATGCAAGGGAGGGGGCGTTGCAGAAAAAAGGCCTCCGCCTATTTCGGCAGAGGCCCGCACGGCCGCAAGGCCAGAAATATCTTTCATCCGAAACAACGGGCTGCAAAGCGCACGACCGGAAGTCCGATTTTCATCTTGCGCCCCGCCCCGTTGGAGCTATTGGCTCCTCTTCTTCTTCTGCTCCCGGAGCAGGTCGCGGATTTCGGTCAGCAGCTGTTCCTCTTTGGTCGGGGCCGGCACGGGTGCGGGCGCAGCCTCCTTTTTGCGGATAAGGCGGTTCATCAACTTGACCATCAGGAAGACGCACAGAGCCAGAATCGTGAAGTCCACGCACTGCTGGATGAAGGCGCCATAATTCCAGTAGATGGGTTCGGCGGGTGTTTCGGTGATGACCGTGCTGCCTCCGCCCACCATTTCGCCAACGCTGTGCACGGCTCCGGAGGTCACGTCGCGGACCTTCGAGATGTCGAGGCGCAGATGCGAGAAATCGGTGTTGCCCAGCAGGGCCCCGATCGGGGGCATCAGAATGTCATTGACCAGCGACGAGACGATCTTACCGAAGGCGCCGCCAATGATTACACCGACGGCCATGTCCATGACGTTGCCCTTGAGGGCAAACTCTTTGAATTCCTTGAAAAATGCCATAATCGTTTGGTTTTGGATGTTTCGTTGGTGGGACGACAGTGCCAGTTGCGTGCCAATGACGGGCATGCGGCCGGTTGAGCATAAAAAAACGACCGGTCCGCAAGGACCGGTCGCAGGGTATGGCTGTTCGGGTTACTCGATCTCCACCAGCACGGCATCGGTCGGCACCGTCTGCCCCGGCCCGACGAGAATCCGTTTTACGGTGCCGGCATAGTCGGTCGTGATGCTGTTCTCCATCTTCATGGCTTCGAGCACCACTACTTCGTCGTTCTCCTTCACCACATCGCCCACCTTGACCAGCACGTCGATAATACGGCCCGGCAGAGGAGCGTTGACCGTATTACCCGTAAATGCCGGGGCAGCCTGAGGAGCCGGGGCCGGAGCTGCCGGTTTCTGCGCTTCATAAGCCTTGACTTTCTGGTCTGTAAGGAACTTCTTCGCCACGGCCGGAAAGAGCTCCAGCAGCAGCACCTCCTTCTCCGTTGCAGCCAGTTTCGCACCGCCGGCTTCCGGCAGTTCGGGGTTGGGCTGCATGCTGTATTTAGAGGTGTCGTAGGGCGTCTCTTCGCGTACGCCGCAGATCCTGAAGCGGAATTCCGGATCGATCTCCACGGGGGTCTTGCCGTATTCGCCCTTCACCAGACCCACGAACTGCGAGCTCTTGTTGGTGTACATCGGGCGGCCCGCCTTTTCGTCCATCGCACAGTTGACGGCCTGGGCGCCCACGATCTGCGAAGTGGGGGTCACCAGGGGCGGCAGACCGGCCGACAGACGCACCGACGGGATCAGCTCCATGGCGCGGGGCAGAATCTCCTCGGCCTTGAGCTGCTGAAGCTGGGCCACCATGTTGGAGTACATGCCGCCCG
>CAJUIE010000240.1 GCA_910586375.1 uncultured Alistipes sp.
GGACCATAAATTTCGACCACACGCCCCTTCGGATAACCGCCCACGCCGAGAGCCATATCAAGAGTGACCGATCCCGTGGGGATCACGGGCACGTCGCTGATTTCCTGCGAGCTCATCCGCATGATCGACCCCTTGCCGAAGTCCTTCTCGATCTTCTCCATCACGGCGGTCAAGACCTTGAGCTTGTCCGCATTCACCTGTGTTTTTTCTGCCATATTTATTTATGTTATAATTTTTTAAGCGATTTATTTCAAGTACTACTTAAGGTAAGAGTCTATGATCTGACGATAGTGGTTTTTGGTATCTACCTTATCGAAAACTTTCTCAATACGCCCCTCTGCATCAATGACAAAGGTCGTACGTACAACCCCCATATATTTACGTCCGTACATCGATTTTTCGGCCCAGACGCCGTAAGCTTCGCACACCGAGTGGTCGGTATCGGAGAGCAACGTGAAATTCAGGGCGTGTCTGGCACAGAAATTCCGGTGCGACTGCTCGCTGTCGGGGCTTACGCCCACGATACGGAATCCCATACGGGCCAGCTCCTCCCGGCCATCCCGCAGGCTCTGCGCTTCGAGCGTACAGCCCGAGGTGTTATCCTTCGGGTAAAAGTAGAGGATCACGCGCTGACCGCGCAGGTCGGCAAGCGTCAGAGGTTCGCCCTCCTGGGTAGTCGATCGAAAGTCGGGAGCCAGCTCCCCGGCCTGTGGTTTATTCATGGTGTTGTCGTGAATGGATTTTCATTCAAAGGTAAAAATTTTTTTGCGTATTCTGCCCCATCGGCATCCACTTTTTTGCCGGCAGCTCCTTCAAGCCGCAGGTTTCGATCTGTCGGTCGAACTCTTCCAGCGTGGCGTTGAGCCTCTTATGGCAGCCCGGACAGCGGATGGCCATGCGGGTTTCGACATAGCCGCGTGACGTCGGCGCCGTGCCGTGGCCGCGGCGAATGGTACAGTCGATCTGTGTGCCGCAATGGCGGCAGCGAATGATCGCAGAGGTTGTTCCCATAAATCGTGCTATTTTTTCAGGTTCACGATGCAAAGGAACGACCGGAGAGTGTCAAGTTGTGACACAAAGACTAAAAAAGAATTTTTTTCGGAACTACAGCCTGTTTTCGGCAATATAACGGCGCAGATAGGCGGTCAGTTCGGGAGCGTCGACGATGCGGATGTTGTCGAGCAGCCCCACGACGAAGCGCCCGATGCCCGCCATGCCGGCGACATAAGTGTCGAGCAGCCAGCGGCCCTCACCGCACGGCCGGATGTCGCGCTCGGCCAGCGGGTATTCCTCGCACAGCAGGTTGTAGGCCAGCATGCCCAACTCCAGGCGCACCCGTGTGCGCGTCTCTCCGTGGATACGGAATGCATCGATGAATCCCTCGCAGTGATCGGCAGCGTGGGTCCACTCGCCGCCGACACTGACCGAGCCGATGCGCGAAGTCTTGAAAAGCCGGTTTTCCCCCTGCTCCAGGTCATAACACCACACCTGCACGTAGTTGGTCGTGAAGGCAAAAGGTTCGACCCACCGGTCGCGCACCTGCCCGCCATGGGCC
>CAJUIE010000241.1 GCA_910586375.1 uncultured Alistipes sp.
GCCTCGAACGTACCGGGCTTGGCGAGCGAAATCTCCTCGCCGACGGGAAGCGACAAGTTGGTCACGTCATCGTTGATGCCGACGGTGAAGTGGTCCTTGGGCTGTGCGGCCGCGAGGTTCTCGAAGACGGCGAGCATCTGGGCCGGCGTGGTGTCCTTGGACGAGAGGCCGTAGCGGCCGCCGATGATCATGGGCTGGAGCTGCTTGCCGTAGAACATCGACTTCACGTCGAGGTAGAGCGGTTCGCCCTCGGCGCCGGGCTCCTTCGTGCGGTCGAGCACGCAGACACGCTTGACCGAAGCGGGCACGACGTTGAAGAAATACTTCTCGGAGAAAGGACGGTAGAGGTGTACGGTAATCAAGCCGACCTTCTTGCCCTGCTTCAACAGGTAGTCGATCGTCTCCTTGAGGGTCTCGGTAACGGACCCCATGGCCACGACAATGTTTTCGGCCTCGGGAGCACCGTAATAAGTGAAAGGCTTGTACTCGCGACCGGTGATCTGCGAAATCTGCTTCATGGCATCATTAACCATGTCGGGCACAGCATCGTAGAACTTGTTCGAAGCCTCGCGGGTCTGGAAATAGATGTCGGGATTCTGGGCCGTACCGCGCGTAACGGGGTGCTCGGGGTTGAGCGCCTGGGCGCGGAACCGCTTCAGGGCGTCGCGGTCGAGCATCGAGGTCAGCGCCGCCTCGTCGATAAGCTCGATCTTCTGAATCTCATGCGATGTGCGGAAGCCGTCGAAGAAGTGCAGGAACGGCACGCGGGCCTTGAGCGAAACGATGTGTGCGACACCCGCCAAGTCCATGACTTCCTGCACCGACGAGGTGGCCAGCATGGCAAAACCCGTCTGGCGGGCAGCCATCACGTCCTGATGATCGCCGAAGATCGACAGAGACTGTGCAGCCAGTGCACGGGCCGAAACATGAAACACGCCAGGCAGCAACTCACCGGCGATCTTGTACATATTGGGAATCATCAGCAGCAGGCCCTGCGACGCGGTAAACGTCGACGTAAGGGCGCCACTCTGCAACGAGCCGTGCACAGCACCGGCCGCACCGGCCTCCGACTGCATCTCCACCACCTTCACCGTCTCGCCGAAGATGTTCTTGCGACCCTGGGCGGCCCACTCGTCGACGAGCTCGGCCATGGTCGAAGACGGCGTAATGGGATAGATGGCCGCAACCTCCGAGAACATGTAGGCTACATGTGCCGCAGCGTAGTTGCCATCGCACGTGATAAATTTCTTTTCTGCCATTTTTCGTGATATTTTAAACGTTATGTTGTGTGCCTTTGTCGCCTCTTAACAAACATTTTGAGGATAAAGCGTTGCAAAGATAAAAATTTCAGAGCAAATAACACCCCTAATATTGTACAAATAATTTGCATTTTTTGATAGTCCGGCCACCGCGCCGGATGAAAAACCCACAATGCAAAATACTTCCCGCTTCGGGTTACCGCACCAGCTATTCCGGCGACCTGGGCAATGTGGGCACGA
>CAJUIE010000242.1:0-232 GCA_910586375.1 uncultured Alistipes sp.
TTCGAGCCGCAGCCCCGCCCTGCGGAGGCTCGACACTTGGTGTCTTGCTCCGCTGTCTGCGGCTCTCTGTAGTCTGCCGCGGCAAAACAGCCTCCGCTGGCTGCGGCCCGGGACTGCGGAGGCTTTTTCGCAACGCCTTTGGGGCGTTGTCTCTCCGGCGGCTTCACGCCTTTGGCGTGCCCCCCCCCTCGCCGCCGAAGAGAAAATTTTCACGGGCGGCGGCTCTCTGCCC
>CAJUIE010000242.1:242-1497 GCA_910586375.1 uncultured Alistipes sp.
GAAGACCCGCCCAAAAACCAGCCCCCCCGGGCGGAGGCCCGAAGTCAGAGCAGCAGCAGGAAGAGAATCGGTATGGCGATGCCCGCAGCCAGCTCTATGCCGCCACGACCGCGGAGTCCTTTGCTGCCCGGGACCATGACAAGGCCCGTGAGGGTGATCACGAGCAGCGCCCCGGCGAAGAGGTCCGAAAACCGGGTCCACCAACGGCTGGGGTTGTAGTGCAGGCGGTTCAGGGAGCTGATGATGGGCCGTCGCGTCAGTTTTTCGTAGACCGCATGTCCGGTGCGTACGTCCGCCTCTAAGGTTGAACCTCCCGTGACGAAGATCTTTATGCGCTCCTCGCCGCTGGCGTAGTGCTTGGCGTAGCGGGCTGCGGGGTCGGCGGCGCGCAGGCACTCTTCGGCGCGCTCACGGCTCATGTCGGTCGTGGCGGGCCATGTTCCGGGCAGCTGGAGCTCCGTGCGATGGATCGTGTAGTTGCTGTTGAAGTCGCGCTTGTGGTTGAGTACGATGCCCGACACGGCATAGACCACGACCACGCCTGCAAAGAAGTAGGAGAGGTCGCGGTGCAGCGTGCGGGCCCAGCGGCGCAGACGTGCACCGGTTTTGGCGGGTATTTTCTCAGTCGGCGTCATGGCAGGCGAAGGTTTCGAGGCGGTAGATGCTCCAGTACTCCTTGCCGTCGCGGGCCTGACGGGCGGCTATCGAATCGCGCAGTTCGCGAATCTGCTCCTTGAATACGGCCACCGCCGCGGGGTTGCCCTGCCCGCCCTCGAGGCTGGCGTCCAGGCGCATCTCCCAGTCGTCGAGAAACGACGGTTCGATGCGCTGCTCCGCCACGACGCCCTCCAGGGTCACCGTGGAGTTGATGATCTGCGGGTCGAACGAGCGCATCCGTTCGTCGGCCCGGGCCTCTATTACCTGCGTCGTGTCGCTGCCCATCAGGGTGATGTGGCTGTTGTCGTGGCCGCAGGTGTTCACGCAGAGTCCCGTGATGCTTACGGTGTCGCCAATTCGGCCGTCGGCCGTCGACAGCAGTTCGTCAACGGTCAGGATTTCGCCGACCGGGCGCTTCGTATGGCCGCAAGCCGCGGTTGCGAGTGCCGCCAGCAGGGCGATGATTAAGTGTCTGGTTTTCATGGTTTTTATCTGTTATTTTGTGGTTTTTCGATAGGAGGGGACAGAGGTCGGTTTCTGCTTCCTCGCCCCCCCGGGTATTTGCGCCTCCGCACTCCTCGCCCCCCCCCTGTCTCCC
>CAJUIE010000243.1 GCA_910586375.1 uncultured Alistipes sp.
TGTAAAATTAAACTTTACAGGGCATTTGATTTCATATCACTCTTCTGCGGAGAGAGGGGTTTATGAACCAACTCTCTTCAAAATCCTTATTATCAAGGCGATAATTATTTCAAAGTATTGCGTAGTAACGATTTAGTAACGAATTCTTGTCTGTCATAGTTTCCTATTGGCATTCAAATGTCTGCTCACGTAATTGTTACTGGTACAAAAGTAATCATTTAAATTGAATTGAACAAAATGTGATAATATATTTGCAAATTTATTTTTCAATCGTAAATTTGCAAGAAACAAACAATCATGATAGAAAGAGCATTACAGATAAAATTATTGGAACTGACGAAAAAGTATCCGATAGTTACATTAACGGGACCTCGTCAATCGGGAAAATCGACTTTGTTACGTCATGTGTTTCCCGAATACAACTATGTTTCGCTCGAAGACCCTGATATGCGTTTGTTCGCAACGGATGATCCGAGAGGTTTTCTCGCGACTTATCCCGATAAAACGATTATCGACGAAGCCCAACGGGTTCCGGCTCTGTTCTCCTATATCCAGACGCATACGGATAAAGAGGGGCGAGAGGGTATGTATCTGCTTGCAGGTTCACACAATTTTCTGTTGATGGAGAATATCAACCAGTCATTGGCTGGAAGAACCGCCATACTGAAACTTCTGCCGTTTTCTCACGCCGAGATGAAAGAGAGCGGAATACTGCCCCAGACAGTCAATGACGAGATTTTCAACGGAGGCTATCCTCGTCTTTATGATAAGGAGATAGCACCATCGGATTACTACCCGTTTTATATCCAAACCTATGTAGAACGGGATGTGCGTCTGATGAAGAACATCGGCGATCTGAGCAAGTTCATTCGCTTTATTAAGCTGTGTGCAGGGCGTATCGGACAGCTGCTCAACCTCTCTTCGCTGGCCAATGAGTGCGGCGTTGCCGTTTCGACTATCTCGACTTGGATTTCCGTATTGGAGGCAAGCTATATTTGTTACCTGTTGAACCCCGATCATAACAACTATGCGAAACGGTTGGTCAAGAGCCCGAAGCTCTACTTCTACGATACGGGCTTGGCGTGCTCGCTGTTGGACATACGGACAGCCGAGCAGGTTTCGACGCATTTTCTGCGAGGAGGCTTGTTCGAGAATCTAGTAATCAACGAGTTCGCGAAACAAGCCTATAACAAGGGAGAAGAACCGAATCTCACGTTCTGGCGCGACAGCACCGGCAATGAAGTCGATCTGTTGCAGTATATCGATGGCAAGCAATACGCTTACGAAATCAAATCGAGCGCGACCTACTCGCCGGATTTCTTCAAGGGCATCGCCAAATGGGCCAAGTTGTCCGGCGCAGAGCCGGAACAATGTTTCGCGATTTATAACGGAGAGAAGAATATGAAAACCTCGGCCGGAGAGCTTGCGAAGTGGTCGGATTTA
>CAJUIE010000244.1 GCA_910586375.1 uncultured Alistipes sp.
TTAGTGGAGAATCCCTGCTTCCGGGATGAGCTTCCAGAGGCCGATTATGCGGCGTTGAGGGAGGCGCAGCGTCAGGAGCAGACAGTCATGGAGTGCGTCGACCTGTATTTTGCCAATCATGTAACTTTGGGCGAGCTCTGCGCAGCTTATGATATGGCGCTTTCCGAGGGGGAGGCCGCCGGGATTTATGACCGTTTCGTCACGCTCGAAGGCCGTAATCGCCTGCTGGCCGACTCTTTGGCCGCGACGTGGAATTTTATCTTCGACAATAAAAGTTATGCTTACGGTTATCTGCTCGATAAATTCGGCCAGGATGCACTTCTTGCCGAGGAGGAGGGGCGTGTGGCTGAGGCGGCGCGTGCTTTGAGCGAACTGCGTGGCGCGACGGACTCGGAGGCTGTGGCCGATTATTTTTTGCGTAAACGGGTGCTGGTCGATTATGAAACGGCTGTGGCCGGGCTGTTGCAGCTCGATGCTGCGCGCGATTCATTGCGCGGGGTGGCTGCCCGGCTCGGGGAGGTCGATTTCCGGCTGCCACGGCATGAAATCCACGAACGTTATTTCCTCGATTACGATACGCTGGCTTTCTCGAAGACGCCTAAATATACTTACGAGAACCCTATTCCCGCATGTCCGGTTTATAGTCGTGGGACGATTTACCGCATTTTGCTCGGGACGTTCGGAGGTAAGCGGGCCGCCTCGGTTTTCCGCGGGGCTTATCCGCTTTTTTATCGGATCGACGAGGCGGGTAAGTGGTGTTATTATGCGGGAGGCTTTGCTACGCGCGAAGAGGCTGAGGTTGCGCAGCGGTTGTGCCGGGAGCATGGCTTTCTGCGGCCCGAAATCGTGGTCTGGCACGATGGGGTGCTGAAGAATCTTTCGCGTGACGGAGCCGCGGCGCAGTCGGCTTATCGGGTCGAAATATCGGATGTTGATGCCTTGAACGAGGAGCTGCGCGCCACAATTTTTGAGGCTGCGGGGAGTGAGGTCGATATTTCGCGGGCGGGGAGGATGTTTGTCGTCGGGACGTTCGATGACCGTGCCGTTGCCGACCGTGTGGCCGATGCCGTACGCCGTGCGGATGCGACTGTGGCGATAAAGGTCGCTGAAATCGTGCGGTAGCGGGCACAGGTGTTCGTCGGCTCTGTTGGAGCCGTGCGAGCCGCAGCCCCGCCCGGCAGAGGCTTTACGGCTTGGAATAGATTGAATTTAAACGACTTCGTACCTTATGAATATGTTTTTTATCGTGCTGCTCGTCGTGCTGGGGGTGCTGTTTCTGGTTGCCGAACTGGTGTTGCTGCCAGGGGTTTCGGTCGGGGCACTGCTGTCGATAGTCTGTTATGGCGGGGCCATTTATCTGGCGTTTGGTTGTTATGGCACACC
>CAJUIE010000245.1 GCA_910586375.1 uncultured Alistipes sp.
CACCGGGGGGGCTGAAAAGAGGGGCCGCACCGGGGGGGCCTGAAAAGAGGGGGCCGCGCAAGAGAGGGGCATGAACAGAGAGGCTGTAAATTGTGTGATATGAAAGAGACGATTATATATAACGAAGCACCGGAGGTGCGTGCAATCCGAAATGCGGGCCTCCGCGGGGGGAAAGCTGCGGCCCGGGCTGCACGTGCAGCCGCTGCACGCATACTTTTTGCGGCTTTGTTTGTCCTGGTGGCGGGTAGTTGTTACCGCGACCGGGGAAATTACGACTATAGCGATATTAACGAAATAACGATCGGAGCGCGCGGTTTCGAGGGGGTTAATTACAGACTCCGGTCGGGGGTCGACGTCCTGCGCATCAACCCCGACATCCGGGCATCGCTCGACCCCGATTTTCGTGGAAGTTATGAGTACGAGTGGGTCGCCACAGGCCAGGTGCGCAATCCCGGGGTGCGGACGGTGATCGCCCGTACGCGCGATCTGGAGTATGCCGTGGAGCTGCCCAGCGACGAGTATGTGCTCTCGCTGCGCATCACCGATCCCGCTACGGGGCTGATGTTCTCGCGGCGTACCGAATTGTCGGTCAGCACGGCCTACACCCGGGGCTGGCTTGTGGCTACGGAGGATGCCGCGGGCCGCGCCGTGGTCGACATGGTGTCGATAAGCCGCGACACGCTTTTCCAGCGCAACGTCATCCACGGCGATGAGCCCCACCTGGGGCCGCAGCAGATCTGGTGCGACAACAACGAGTATACGGCGCAGGTGCATGGCCGTGTGTACCTCTCGACAGCCGAGGGCAGCTTCCTCTACAACCGCGAGACCCTCTCCACGGACGACTACACCGTCATGCGCAACTACTTTGCCGACCCGAGCCATCTGACGCAGGCCATCGCTTCGGACATGATCCAGATCGATGACAAGCTGCGGGTTTTTCTGGTCGACGGCTTCGCGTATGTCTACAGCATTTCGTCGGCCAACACGGGTTATTTCGGCAATCCGGTGAACCGTTATGCCGGGAGCTACGATTATGCCGCGCTGGGCGATAAGCTCGCTTATAACCTGAGCGGCGGGGCCGGCGCCGGGGCCATTACGACGGTCATGTTGTATAACAACCGCGACAAGCGATTCTGCTACCTTACGCGCAGCGACCTGACGATGAGCAACGCCACCGACACCGAGTCGGACATCGCCCTGTATACCTGGGTCACGGGCTTCGACTACGTCACGACGGTAAACTCCCGCTTCCTCGCGGGGCAGTCGGCCACTCTGCTGCACGACCCCCAGACGGGGGAGTACTGGATTTATACGTATGCCTGTCTGCGGTCGGGACCCAGCAAGGGGGCCCGCTACCGGGTCGATGGGGCTGTGC
>CAJUIE010000246.1 GCA_910586375.1 uncultured Alistipes sp.
TCCTGTGCCTGCTCGGCCGTGGCTGTCTTGCCCGTACCGATGGCCCATACGGGTTCATAGGCGATGACCAGATCGGCGAATTGCTCGGCCGTGAGGTTGTAGACGACCTCCTCGATCTGCTGTTTCACCACGTCGAAGTGCTTGCCGGCTTCGCGTTCTTCGAGGTTCTCGCCCACGCAGTAGATCGGGGTAAGGTTGTTGGCATAGACCTGCTCCATCTTCTTGTTCAGCGTCTCGGAGGTCTCGCCATAGTATTGGCGGCGCTCCGAGTGGCCCAGGATGACGTACTTGCAGCCTAACGCAGCGATCATCGCCGCGGCTACTTCACCCGTGTAGGCTCCCTTTTCTTCAGCGGCGCAGTTTTGCGCTCCTAATGCGATGTCTGAACCTTTGAGCGCTTCGGCCACCATCGAAAGGTGGGTGAACGGCGGGCAGACGATGAAGTCTACGCACTTGCACACTTCGCCGCGACCTGCGGCAACTCCTTTGGCCAGTTCCACGCCTTCGACCGGAAGCGTGTTCATCTTCCAGTTGCCGGCAACGATTTTCTTTCTCATAGTTTTATTTTTGTATGAAACGATTCTTTGTTTATTCCTCGCACCACTTCTTGACTTCCTCCATCGAGGGGGCTTTCAGGCCGAGTTTGTTCTTCTTGTTGAAGCCGCAGAGGTCGTTGAAAAATTTGCCGGGGGCGAGCTTCTTCAACGAATCGACGGTCAGATAGCCCATTTTCTGGATGACGGGTACCCACTCTTCGGGCACGCCGATTTCGGTGTATTTCTCGGCCGGGTCGTTGACGGGTTTCTTCTCGGGACGCATCTGCGGGAAGAACAGCACGTCCTGGATCGACGTCTGGCCCGTCATGAACATCGTCAGACGGTCGATGCCGATACCCATGCCCGAGCACGAGGGCATGCCGTACTCCAGCGCGCGGACGAAGTCCATGTCGATGAACATCGCTTCGTCGTCGCCCTTTTCCGAGAGGCGCAGCTGCTCCTGGAAGCGTTCGAGCTGGTCGATAGGGTCGTTGAGCTCCGAGTAGGCGTTGCAGAGCTCCTTGCCGTTGACGAAGAGTTCGAATCGCTCGGTCAGATCGGGGTTTTCGCGGTGACGCTTGCAGAGGGGCGACATTTCGATGGGGTAGTCGGTCACGAACGTAGGCTGGATGAGCTCCTCCTCGCAGTATTGGCCGAAGATGGCGTCGATGAGCTTGCCTTTGCCCATCGTCTCGTCGGTCTCGACGTGGAGACGCTTGCAGGCTTCGCGCAGCTGTTCTTCGCTCTGGCCCGTGATGTCGTAGCCGGTTTTTTCGCGGATGAGGTCGGTCATCGTCACACGGCGGAACGGCGCCTTGAACGACA
>CAJUIE010000247.1 GCA_910586375.1 uncultured Alistipes sp.
CCCCCTGCGGTGTCTGCGACCTCTGTCTGGCCCGCCGCCGCGCCATCCGGCAGCAATCGACAGCGCCCGAATACAACACGCCCCTGCACGACGAGCTGCTCCGCCGTATCGCCGACGGCATGGCAGAGCCCCGCACCCTGGCCTCCACCATGCCATGCCCACCCGAACGTACGGCCGTCCTGATACGCGAATTGCTCGACAGCGGTAAAATCGCCACCTCCGAAGACGGCAAATTGAAAATAATTGCGTAACTTCGCGGGAACATCTTTCTTTCAATGAAAGAAAACTATTTCGCACACAAAATAAGCAACGAGCAGACCTCCCAGCTCCCGGCCGTGGAGTTCAGGGGCGATATTCGCATTATCGATCGCGAGCGCCACATCGACGAAGCCTGCCGTTATCTGGCCAGTCAACCCTTCGTGGGGTTCGACACCGAAACGCGCCCCTCGTTCCGACAGGGAGTAAGTCACCGGGTCTCGCTACTGCAACTCTCCTCATCGGAGCGTTGCTACCTCTTCCGCCTCAACCGTATCCCGCTCGACAAACCCATCCTGCAACTGCTTGCCAACCGTCAGCTGCCCAAAATCGGCGCCGACGTCGCCGGTGACCTGCGCTCCCTGCGCCAGTTGCGACACTTTCGCGACGGTGGATTCATCGATCTGCAAGACATAGCCCCCCAATGGGGGATCGAGGAAAAAAGCCTGCGCAAACTCTCGGCCATCGTCCTGGGCCACCGCGTCTCCAAGGCACAACGACTGAGCAATTGGGAGGCCACAACCCTGACTGACAAACAGCAGCTCTATGCCGCGACCGATGCCTGGGTCTGCATCCGCATCTACGAAGAACTGCTCCGCACGTCGAAAATCCTACCCTGACATGACACCCCGCATCTACCTGCGCCGCGGCAAGGAGGAGTCGCTCCGCCGCTTCCACCCCTGGGTCTTCTCGGGGGCTATCGATTACATTGAAGCCGAAGACGAAACCGAAATCACCGAAGGCGCTCTGGTCGAGGTATACACCCATTCGGGCGACTTCATCGCCCAAGGGCACTACCAGATTGGTTCGATCGCCGTACGCACCCTCTCATTCGGACGTGAGGAGATCGACCAGGCGTGGTGGAACCGCCGCATTGCCACGGCCCACGACGTACGCCGCACGCTGGGGCTGACCGACAACCCCACAACCACCTGCTACCGCCTCGTTCACGGCGAAGGCGACTCGCTGCCGGGCCTGGTAATCGACGTTTACGGCCCGGTAGCCGTTGTGCAATGCCACTCAGTGGGGATGTACCGCGCCCGCAAGCAGATCGCAACAGCCCTGCGAACGGTCTTCGCCGACCGTCTCACGGC
>CAJUIE010000248.1 GCA_910586375.1 uncultured Alistipes sp.
GGCGTGGGACATAGCCAACGCCCTGCTGGACTGGTGCGTCGACAACGGCGTGAAGATACTCTACGAAACACGTGTGACGGAAATATTGACCTTAGGCGACCGTGTTTTCGGCGTCCGCTACATCAACAAACGGGGCTTCGAACGCAAGGAGGAGTGCCCGCAAGTGATCCTCGCCACGGGCGGCGTGAGCTATCCCGCCACCGGCTCCACGGGCGATGGCTATGCTTTCGCGGCTGACCTGGGGCACTCTGTCGAATCGCTGCGGCCGTCGCTTACGCCACTCGTAACGTCGCACCCCCAGATGAAATTCCTCCACGGGCTGCTGCTGCGCAACATCCGGGCAACGCTCTATGTCGACGGAGCACCCGTTCGCGAGGAGTTCGGAGAAATAGGCTTTTCCGAGCGCGGCATCGAAGGTGCCGTAGCCCTGCGCATGAGCCGCACGGCGGTCGACGCACTCATCGACGACCACAAGGTCAAACTCGTTCTCGACCTCAAACCTGCTCTGACGGACGACGTTCTGCGCGAACGCATCGCCCGCGAAAGATCCGACATGGAACCCACCGAGTTTTTCGGCGAGCTGCTGCGTCGGCTGGTGCCCAAACCTCTGGTCATGCCGCTGGCGCAGGAGCTGGACATCCATTCGAAAAACTACCTCTCCAAGCTCTCCGATGCCGAAGTCGAACGCCTGATCCGCACGCTCAAGGGCCTGACGTTCCCCATCGTCGACTATGCCCCCTTCGAATATGCCATCACCACGGCCGGAGGCGTGAGTTGCTCCGAAGTAAACCCCTACACGATGGAATCGCTCAAGGTCCGGGGCCTCTACTTCGCCGGCGAGGTCCTCGACCTGGACGCCGATACGGGCGGCTACAACCTCCAGATCGCCTTCTCCACGGGACGTCTGGCCGGACTGCTGAAAAAATAAACCATGAAACTCACCGGACACGGTCTGCGACAAAGACTGCGGCACCGCATCGCCTTTGCAGGCAACCGCCTGGCGCGTGCCCGCTATTTCCGCGGTCATGGCGTCCACTCGCCCTTCGTCTATAACCTTGTCCGTGAAGTATTCATGAGGCACAAGCTGCTACCGGGCGACCGCACGCTCTACCAGGCTCTGCTTGCTGCCGGCGTGCCCGAACGGCGTGCCGTACAATTGCAGAACCTGGCAATCCATTGCCGTTGTCATAATTTCGGCATGAACTGTGCGGATGCCGATCTGTGTGTGATGACGCACGACGTGCCTTTGTCCACCACGCTGGCCG
>CAJUIE010000249.1 GCA_910586375.1 uncultured Alistipes sp.
CTTCACGACGCCCTGGAAACCCTTACCTTTCGATATCCCGGTCACGTCTACCCAGTCCTCCTCCGAGAAGAGATCTACGGTAAGCGTGTCGCCGAGATTCACTTCAGACATACCCTTGAACTCCGCCAGCTTACGCTTGGGCGTCGTTCCGGCCTTCTTGAAGTGACCTAACAAACTGCTGCTGGTGTGCTTTTCACTCTTCTCGTCATAGGCAATCTGCACCGCTTCATAGGAGTCCTTCTCCACGGTTTTGATTTGCGTAACAACACAGGGACCAGCCTCGATGACAGTGCATGGTATGTTCTTACCCTCGGCACTGTAAACGGAAGTCATTCCGATTTTCTTTCCAATAAGTCCTGACATTGGTTTGTCAAATGTTTGTTATAAATAAGTGATGTTTTCGTTGGCACAAGGGCTTTTCGGCGGCTGACATTTTTATTCTCAAGGTCAGTCTCCCGGTTCGGTTACACTTTCGGCCCCTCTCCGGATCGGCCCCCTCAGGGCGGCATTTCCGCGCCGCTCCTTTCATCGCCCCCGGTTAGCCCCTTTGTTGCCCCCCTTGTCGGCCCCTTCAGGCCCCTCAGACTTTGATTTCAACCTCTACTCCCGAGGGAAGCTCCAGCTTCATCAGGGCGTCGATGGTTTTGGGCGTCGAGGAGTAGATATCCAGAATGCGCTTGAAAGTGCAGAGCTGGAACTGCTCGCGGGCTTTTTTGTTGACGAACGTCGAGCGGTTGACCGTAAAAATCTGTTTGTGTGTGGGCAGAGGCACCGGACCGCTAACAGCGGCACCCGTGCTCTTCACGGTCTTCACGATCTTCTCGGCCGACTTGTCGACCAGATTGTGATCGAACGACTTGAGTTTGATTCTGATTTTCTGGCTCATATCTTTACTTATTCTATATCCTTACGTTTACCGCTCGACTTCTCGATGATCTCCTTAGCCAGGTTGGCAGGAACTTCCTCGAAGTGCGAGAACTCCATGGACGACGTAGCGCGGCCCGACGAAATCGTACGCAGCACAGTCACGTAGCCGAACATCTCTGACAGGGGAACCTTGGCTTTCACCACGCGAGCGGTGCCTTTCGACTCCATGCCCGTGATCTGACCGCGACGCTTGTTCAGGTCGCCGATGATGTCGCCCATGTTCTCCTCGG
>CAJUIE010000250.1 GCA_910586375.1 uncultured Alistipes sp.
GGGCACTACATCGCGCCGTATCGTCGGGATGCTGCGCGATGCCGGGGCTACGGAGGTGCATGTGCGCATCGCCTCGCCGCCGATGACCGATCCCTGTTTCTATGGTGTCGACACCTCCACCTGCGACGAGCTGATTTCGGCCCGGCTGGACGTGGAGGGGGTGCGCCGCGAAATAGGCTGCGACACGCTGGCCTTTCTCTCTGAAGGGGCGCTTTACAAGGCGGCCGGGCGCGAGGAGCTCTGCATGGCCTGCTTCACGGGCCGCTATCCGACGGCTCTCTATACGGCCCGGGAGGAGGCCAACAAGGAGGGGAAGTTTTAAAAAATGCGAAAAGTGAAAGGGGGCCAATTCATAATTCACAATTTTGCGGGCCGGAGCCAGTGGAGGCGACGCGCTTTTTTGCGCAAGCCTACGCCCGGGGTGGCTCCGGCTTGCCCGACCCGTTGGGTCGGACGGTTGTATCAGCTGTCATTCTGAGCGTCAGCGAAGAATCTATATTGAGAATATAGTATACAGATCCTTCGCTCCGCTCAGGATGACGGGAGTTTTTATGATGTTTAAATTTTTTAGGATAATGGCAGAAAGTTATGAAAAGGCCGGCGTGAACCTCGAAGCCGGGTACGAAGTGGTGCGGCGCATCAAGAAACATGTGGCGTCGACCTCGCGCCTGGGTGTCATGGGCAACATCGGTGCTTTCGGAGGTATGTTCGACCTCTCGGCACTGAAGGTTGAGGAGCCCATTTTAGTGAGCGGCACCGACGGCGTGGGCACGAAGCTCAAGTTGGCCTTCGAGATGGATAAGCACGACACGATCGGTATTGACGCCGTGGCTATGTGCGTCAACGATGTACTGGCGCAGGGGGCTGAACCGCTGCTGTTCCTCGACTATGTGGCCGTGGGCAGCAACGAGCCCCGGAAGATTGAGGCCATCGTGGCGGGCGTCGCCGAGGGCTGCCGCCAGGCCGGCTGCGCGTTGGTGGGGGGCGAGACGGCCGAGATGCCGGGCATGTATGCCGATGGCGAGTACGACATCGCCGGATTCACGGTGGGCGTGGTCGAGAAGAAGCGGTTGATTGACGGCTCGAAGGTCCGGGTCGGCGACGTGCTGGTG
>CAJUIE010000251.1 GCA_910586375.1 uncultured Alistipes sp.
ATCACGGTGTTGGTCAGGTTGAGCCGCGCGAATTCGTACTGGTGGCTGGGGAAGATCCCCAGTTGCTCGATGAACCAGTCGTACAGCGGCCGGTGGACGTCGAATTCCAGCGTACAAATCGAGTGGGTGATGCGTTCGATGGAGTCGCTCTCGCCGTGGGCGTAGTCGTACATCGGGTAGATGCACCACTTGTCGCCTGTCCGATGGTGATGGGCGTGGATGATGCGGTACATCAGCGGGTCGCGCAGGAGCATGTTGGGATGTCCCATGTCGATTTTGGCCCGCAAAACTTTCTCGCCGTCTTTATATTTCCCGTCGCGCATCTCGGCGAACAGGCGCAGATTCTCTTCGACGCTACGGTTCCGGTACGGGCTGTCGACGCCGGGCTGGGTCACGGTTCCGCGACCCTGTCTGATCTCTTCCTGGGTCTGGTCGTCGACGTAGGCCAGGCCTTTCTTGATCAACTCGACGGCCCAGTCATAAAGCTGCTCGAAATAATCGGAGGCGTAGTGCTCTTCGGCCCACTCGAACCCGAGCCACCGAATGTCTTCCTTGATGGAGTCGACGTACTCGACGTCTTCTTTCACGGGGTTGGTGTCGTCGAATCGCAGGTTGCACTGCCCGCCGTATTTCTTGGCCATCCCGAAGTTCAAACAGATGGACTTCGCATGCCCGATGTGCAGATACCCGTTGGGCTCGGGTGGAAAACGGGTGTGGACGCGGGGCTCGCCTGCGGCGATCGATTGCTCGATGATCTCTTCTATGAAGTTCAGCTTGTCGGTGCTTTCCATAGGAATGTTCGCTTTGTTCTATCTTACAAAGATATTGTTTTTGTGTGTATGACCGGCTGGAACTGTTCTTTTTGTGAACAAAAAGAACCAAAAAAACTTCAGACGGATGCTGACGCATCCTAAAGCTGCCGACGGCCCAAATCTCGGACTGTTCGTCGGGCTGTGGTTTTCCGGCGCGGGCGCGCCTAAGTATTGTACTGCATAATGGCGCGCCACACCGAAAACCCAGCCCGACAGACTCACGAAGACTGAGGACTGCGGAGCCTAAGGAGTAGCGTAGCTATCACGAAA
>CAJUIE010000252.1 GCA_910586375.1 uncultured Alistipes sp.
TGCCTGCACCGTCAGCACCGAGTTCAGCATCAGCACCCCCTGCTCCGCCCACCGGTCGAGTTCGCCCGTCTCGGGATACGGCGCTCCCGTGTCGTCGCTCACCTCTTTCAGGATGTTCTGCAACGACGGCGGAAACTGCGTCCCCGCGGCCACCGAAAAGCAGAGCCCGTTGGCCTGTCCCACGTTATGATAGGGATCCTGGCCGATAATCACCACCTTCAGCCGGTCGGCCGGGCAGCTGTCGAAAGCGCGGAAGATGTTCGCCGCCGGCGGAAAAACCACGTGGGTCTGATACGCCTCCCGCACGAAAGCGGTCAGTTGGTCGAAATAGGGCTTCTCGA
Organism: uncultured Alistipes sp.; assembly: GCA_910586375.1. Classification (GTDB taxonomy): domain Bacteria; phylum Bacteroidota; class Bacteroidia; order Bacteroidales; family Rikenellaceae; genus Alistipes. Next base: position 342 of record CAJUIE010000252.1, read on the forward strand.
ACTCCTCGTTCAGCAGCTCCTGCCACGAAGGGTCTATCTTGACGTTTGCCATCGTGCCGATACTTATTTCGCGGCGTAAAAGCAGCGTTTCGGCGACTCGGCCCGACCCTCTTTGACCAGATTCTTGATCGCTTTGTCCACGTCGGCTTTCGGCAGACCGGTCGCTTCGGCGATCTCGGCCGACTTCATCGGCGCACCGCTCTTTTTCAGCGCTTCGAGTACTTTTTCTTCGTTCATGATCGATGTTTTTGGGGCTCTTTCGGGTGAAGAGCGAAAAATCCGAGCGTAAAATTAGAAAAAAAAGTAATTTTAGGACGAATTTGCCGGTGCGCTAAAAACAAAACGTATCTATCATATGAATTTCAAGTTTCGGAACTTTGCGCGGCTTTTGGCGGCGACGGCCGCTGTCGTCGGGGCGGCCGGGGCGTATGCCCAGCGGCCCGCGGCCGGCGAGGCGGCGCCTGTGGACAGCAGCGTCCGGGTCGGCGTGCTGCCCAACGGCATCACCTATTACCTCAAACACAACGACAAACCGACCCGGAGGGCCAACTTCCACATCTACTACAAGGTGGGGGCGATCCAGGAGACCGATGCCCAGAACGGGCTGGCCCATTTCCTCGAACACATGGCCTTCAACGGGTCGCAGCACTTCCCGGGCAACTCGATGATCGACTGGCTGTCGGGGATCGGCGTGCGGTTCGGCGAGAATCTCAACGCGGCGACGGGGCAGGAGCAGAC
>CAJUIE010000253.1 GCA_910586375.1 uncultured Alistipes sp.
AGGTTAAGGAGACCGAGGCCGAAGAGGGCCGTTTGAAAAGAGATACGAAACATAGATAAATGACGACGGATCCTTTGGCGTGCGGGGATTCGGGCGATTCTTTTCGATAAAGAGAAGATGCGCGCATAAACCTTGTAAAAAAACAAAAAAAGATACACGGATATGATTATCATGCCGATCAAAGAGGGCGAAAACATCGAACGGGCCCTCAAGAAGTTTAAACGGAAATACGAAAAGACGGGGGTGATCAAGGAGTTGCGTGCGCGGCAGTATTTCGTGAAGCCGTCGGTGAAGAACCGGGTACAGCGGCTGAAGGCGATTTATGTGCAGGGGTTGCAACGGGAAGAGGAGTAGATATATTCTCTCGGGAATGTATACGGAGGCCTGGGGAACGGAAGTTCTCCGGGCCTTTTTGTGCCGGGCGATGCGCGCGAACAAAGATTTGGGCCGAGACTGCCACTTCCGAGTGCCGGAAGGCACCGCCCGCCCGGCGTAAGGGCAGTACCCTCCCGTAGGACAGACGCGCGCCCCGCCTAAAGGAGCGATTCATTCTATTTCGGCTTACTGCCGAAATAGAATGAATCGCGCAGGCGCGCGAAAAAGCGGCGGAGCGACAGCGGAGCCGCAGTGAGGCACACACAGGGCGGAGAAATGGGGCGAGCTTTGGGCCGCGCTGGGCTAAGTATGGGGCTTGGATTGGGGCTGTGCTTTTGCGATTCGAAGAGTCGCGCAGTTCGCCGCCACCCCCTGCGGCGGACTGCAACTCGTCGGGGCTCGTTGCACTCACCGCTGGCGGCGAACCGCTAAAAGTGAGAGCGAGTCGCTAATTCCCCGTGTCAACGGTCGGCCCGCAGCCCCCGGATGCGGAGGGGAGGCCCAGCGTCTTTTGCTGGCCGCCTCGGCCTTCATATTCGTTCTCCGCTGGTTGCGGCCGAAAACAAATAGGAAGTGCTTTTGCGGTTCTTCGAGCCGCGCGGGCCGGACGCCTCCCCTCGGGAGGGACGCACAGCGTCTTTTACTGGCCGCCTCTAC
>CAJUIE010000254.1 GCA_910586375.1 uncultured Alistipes sp.
GGATTCCGGACTCCGGAGTGGGGCATGCCATCGGGTATAGCAATGCCCGGCGGATTCCCTACAAACGGCCGTTCGTCAAGTATACGCCGACCTGGCCGCGGAGTTTTATGCCCCAGAACCAGGCGATGCGCGATCTGGTGGCCAAGATGAAGCTGCTGCCGAACGAGGCTTTTACGCGCGGGGCCAAGATCGTCTTCATGGACGACTCCATCGTGCGGGGGACGCAGCTCAAGGACAATGTCGTGAAACTCAAAGAGGTGGGGGTCGAGGAGGTGCACATGCGGATCGCCTGTCCGCCGTTGATCTTTCCGTGCCGGTTCCTGAACTTTTCGACTTCGCGCTCGACTTTCGACCTCTATGCCCGGCGCGTGATCCGCGATCTGGAGGGGACGGACAAACTCTCGGACGAGACACTGGCCGAATATGCCGACGACACCAGCGAAAAATACCGGAAAATGGTCGAAGTGATGGGGCAGCAGCTGCAACTGACCTCGCTCAAATTCCAGAACTTGCAGGATGTGGTGGACGCCATCGGCTTGCCGAAGGAGCAGCTCTGTACCCATTGCTGGGATAACAGCAGTTACGTGGAATAGCTTAAAAATCGGCCATTTTATGAAAAAACGATTCAAACGCGAGACCTTGTGCGTGCAGGGCGGATGGCAGCCCAAGAAGGGCGAGCCGCGGGTATTGCCCATTTACCAGAGCACGACCTTCAAATACGAGACCAGCGACCAGATGGCGCGGTTGTTCGACCTGGAGGAGAGCGGCTATTTTTACACCCGGTTGCAAAATCCGACCAACGACGCCGTGGCGGCCAAGATTGCCGCTCTCGAAGGCGGGGTGGCAGCCATGCTGACCTCGTCGGGACAGGCGGCTTTGTTTTACGCCCTCTTCAACCTCTGTTCGGCGGGAGATCATTTCGTGAGCGCGTCGGCGATTTACGGCGGGACGTTCAATCTCTTCGCCGTGACCATGAAGAAGATGGGGATCGAGGTCACCTTCGTGGACGGAGATGCGC
>CAJUIE010000255.1 GCA_910586375.1 uncultured Alistipes sp.
AATATAGATGAATCGTGCAGGCGCGCGAAAAAACTCTACCCGCGCGCCACGCCTTAATAAGGGAAATTGTCAAAATGCACTTGCACGTTTTGACAAGATTTCCCCCGGCGCGCGAAAAAGCGGCGGAGCGATAGCGGAGCCGCAGTGAGGCTGATACGGGGCAGAGAACTGGGTTCTGCTTTGGGCTGTGCTTGTTGTTCTTCAGGCGGGAAAACCGTAGCCGGTTTTCCCGCCGCGCTGGGCTGAGCAGGCGGCTGTGGGTTGGGCGGTGCTTTGGGCTCTGCTGTTGGCCGGGCATTTGGCCGAGCTTCTGCGGCTCGTAGAGCCGCGCGGGCCGAAGCCTCCCCCAGCGGAGGCCCGCAACTCGACGGGGCTCGTTGCATTCACCGCTGGCGGCGAACTTAGGCTAAGAACGAATAGCGCGCCGAGGACGAACCTCGCAGAATGGGGGCGGTTGAATGGGGCGTACTTTTGCGATCCACAGGGTCGCCGGCCTTGTCGCCCAGGCGCGGAGCGCCTCGGGGGGATGGGCGCTAGGCCGAACTTGGCCGATTTGGGCGGTGCTGGTGGCGGAGTTCTTGCGAACCAACGGGTCGGGGCCGAAGCCTCCCGCCGCGGAGGCCCGCAACTGGCGTTGCTTTAGGCCCCGCAGGCTTCGGCCGCCAAAGTCACACAAAAGTAGGGTAGGGCGCCAGTTGCTTAGGGTAGAGACGGCCAGTAAAACACCCTGTGGGCGCGTTTATTCCGAGAGGCACCGCAACTGAAAACCGAGGCCGCGACTGCCCGAGAGGCTCGGAAGAAACCACGTCACCCCGAAATCTAAGGCGATTCCACTGGTGCTGTTGATTGATGATGTGTAGCTGTAGCCCGAGTTGCCGACGAGCCACAACTCGCCTAATAATCCATTCCGGCCCCCGTCGCGGAAGCCCGGGGCCGGCTTTTCAGGTCGTCAAGTCGTGCACGACCACAGAGCCCAACGAGATCTTATGCTCTAAACATCAAA